>CAYOET010000114.1:0-3457 GCA_964402985.1 uncultured Bauldia sp.
CGCATCCGCGCCTATATCTATGATGTCCGCCGCGAGCAGCGCGGGCCGCAGATTTTCCTCTCCCGCACCCACCCGCAATTCATGGCCAAGCTCTTCGCGCAGGAAGTGCCGGAGATCTACGACGGCATCATCACCGTGAAGTCGGTCGCCCGCGATCCCGGCAGCCGCGCGAAGATCGCGGTCGTCTCGCGCGACTCTTCGATCGACCCGGTCGGCGCTTGCGTGGGTATGCGCGGCAGTAGAGTCCAGGCGGTGGTCAACGAGCTCCAGGGCGAGAAGATCGACATCATCCCGTGGAACGCGGATGAGGCGACCTTCATCGTCAACGCGCTGCAGCCCGCCGAAGTCGCCAAGGTCGTCCTCGACGAGGAAGCCGAGCGCATCGAGGTCGTGGTCCCCGACGAGCAGCTTTCGCTCGCCATCGGCCGTCGCGGCCAGAACGTGCGCCTCGCCTCCCAGCTCACCGGCTGGGACATCGACATCCTCACCGAGGCCGAGGAGTCCGAGCGCCGCCAGAAGGAATTCGCCGAGCGCTCGCAGCTCTTCATCAACGCGCTCGAACTCGACGAGGTCGTCGGCCAGCTCCTCGCTTCCGAAGGGTTCTCGTCGGTCGAGGAGATCGCCTATGTCGACCAGAACGAGGTCGCCCGCATCGAGGGCTTCGACGAGGACACCGCGATCGAGCTGCAGGCCCGCGCCCGCGACCACCTTGCCCGCGCCGAAGCCGCCCAGGACGAGGAGCGCCGCGCGCTCGGCGTCGAGGACGCGATCCGCGAGGTTCCCGGCGTCACCACCGCGATGCTGGTTGCCCTCGGCAAGGGCGGCGTGAAGACCCTCGAGGACTTCGCCGACCTCGCCACCGACGAGCTCATCGGCTCAGTCGAGCGCAAGGACGGCGAGACCAAGCGCACCCCCGGCATCCTCGAAGGCTTCGAAATCTCCAAGGCGGACGCCGAGGGCATGATCCTCGCCGCCCGCGTCAAGGCCGGCTGGATCACCGAGGCCGACCTCGCCGCCATGAACGCGCCAGCCGAGGGAGCGGAGCCGGAAGCGGCTGAAGCCGCTCCTCGAGCCTAAGGTCATGAGGCGAAGCGCTTGGCCAGAGAGGCAGCCGAAACGACGCGGATGTGCATCCTCACCCGGCAAATTCGCCCGGTCGAGGAGCTGATCCGTTTCGTCGTCGATCCCGAGGGGATCGTCGTCCCCGACCTCAGCCGCAAGCTGCCCGGTCGGGGCGTCTGGCTCTCCGCCGAGCGCGGCCCTCTTGCCGAAGCGGAACGGAAGCATATCTTCCGCAAGGCCTTCGAGGCCGACGTCGACCCGCGACCCGGCCTCGAGGCAGAGATCGTCCGCCTCTATGCCGACCGCGCCCTCTCCGCTCTCGGCCTCGCCCGCAAGGCGGGCCTCGTCGTCACCGGTTACGCCAAGGTCGAGAAGGCTGTTCGCAACGACACCGCGATCGCCGTGCTCCACGCCAACGACGGATCGGCCGACGGCATCCGTAAATTGCAGAACCTCGCCCGCCACAACCCTTCTGTCTTGAGCGATCTCGGAAGCTTTTCTTCCGCCCAATTGAGTTTGGCATTAGGGGGGGCAAATGTGATACATGCAGCTCTTCTCGCCGGCCGACCCAGCGAAATAGCCCTCCAGCGCATCGCCGCTTTCACGCGGCTCATGAGCCCGGCGGTCGTTCGCGCGAGCGATACCGACCCTATCGAACGAAACGCGGCTGACCCCGCCCAACCGAAGACCGAATGACCGACACACGAAACACTGGCGAAAAGTCCATGGGCGGAGCCCCGCCCAAGAAGCCGCTGAGCCTCAAGCCGCGCACCGAGCGCGACACGGTCCGGCAGAGCTTCTCACACGGCCGCACCAACACGGTCGAAGTGGTCAAGGTGAAGCGGAAATTCTCTGTCCCCGGCGAGGCGCCCAAGGCTCCCGAGGCAGCGGCGCCGGCTCCTGCCGCGCCCAGGCCCGCACCTGCTGCCCCTCCTTCTCGCCCGGCAGCCGAGACGCGACCGGCAGCGCCCTCGTCGGCGCCGCGTCCGTCCCCTTCGCCGCGCCCCTCCGAGTCGCGCCCCGGCTCCGGCGGCAAGGCCGGCCTGATCCTGACCACCCTTTCTCCTGGCGAGATGGCGGCCCGCAAGAACGCGCTCGCCAACGCCACCGTCCGCGAAGCCGAGGAGCGCAAGCGCGCCGAGGAAGACGCGATCCGTCGCGCCGAGGAGGAGATTCGCCTCGCTCGTGAACGCGGCGAGGCTGCCCGCCGTCAGGCCGAGGAAGAGGCCCGCCGCCAGGCCGAGGTCGAAGCCAAGGCCCGCGCCGAACGGACTGCCAAGCGCCTCGTCGAGGGTGAGGCGCCGTCGACGGGCACGGCCGTCCCGCCGCTGCGCGCACGTGTCCTCGAGAAGGAAGACGACGAGCGTCCGCGTCCGAGCCGCCCCGGCCCGAGCCGCCCCGGCGCCCCCCTCAAGGTGGTCCGCCCGCCCGATCCCAAGCCCGTCAAGCGCGGCGAGGAGAGCGTTCGCCGTCGCGGCAAGCTCACCCTCGAGAATGCGCTCGACGAGAACGAGCGTGTCCGCTCCCTCGCCGCCGCGCGTCGCGCCGGCGAGAAGGCCCGCCGCCTCATGCAGCAGCAGGGTCCGCGCGAGAAGATATCACGCGAGGTCATCCTGCCCGAGACCATCACCATCCAGGAGCTCGCCAGCCGCATGGCGGAGCGCGGGGTGGATATCATCGCCATGCTGATGAAGCAGGGCCAGATGCTGAAGATCAACGACGTGATCGACGCCGACATGGCGCAAATCATCGCCGAGGATCTCGGCCACACCGTCCGCCGCGTCTCGGCCTCCGACGTCGAGCTCGGCCTCTTCGACAAGGCCGACGAGGGCGGCGAGCTCGTCTCCCGTCCGCCGGTCGTGACCATCATGGGCCACGTCGACCACGGCAAGACCTCGCTCCTCGACGCCATCCGCAAGACCAACGTCGTGTCGGGCGAAGCCGGTGGCATCACCCAGCATATCGGCGCCTACCAGATCGACCGCGACGGCAAGAGGATCACCTTCATCGACACCCCGGGCCACGCCGCGTTTACCGCGATGCGCGCCCGCGGCGCCAAGGTCACCGACGTCGTCATCCTGGTGGTAGCGGCCGACGACGGCGTGATGCCGCAGACCATCGAAGCGATCAACCACGCCCACGCGGCCAAGGCGCCGATGATCGTGGCGATCAACAAGATCGACAAGCCCGGCGCCGACGCCACCCGCGTCCGCACCGAGCTTCTTCAGCACGGCGTGTTCGTCGAATCGATGGGCGGCGACGTGCTCGACGTCGAGGTCTCGGCGCTCAAGGGCACCAACCTCGACAAGCTCCTCGACACCATCCTCCTCCAGGCCGAGGTGCTCGAGCTCAAGTCCAATCCGAACCGCAGCGCCGAGGGCACCGTCATCGAGGC
>CAYOET010000115.1:0-35715 GCA_964402985.1 uncultured Bauldia sp.
AACCTGGTCGCTCGAGGTCCGCAACATCCGCGATCACGCCACCGACCGCCACCGCACCGTGGACGACACGCCCGCCGGCGGCGGCCCCGGCATGGTGATGCGCGCCGACATCCTCGCCGCCGCGGTCGACGCCGCGTCGCCGGCAGGCGACACCCGCCCGCGCCTCCTCCTCAGTCCGCGGGGGCCCCCGCTCGACCAGCGCCGCATCCGCGACCTCGCCGCCGGCCCGGGCGCGCTCCTCCTCGCCGGCCGTTTCGAGGGCGTTGACGAGCGCGTCATCGCCGCCCGTGCCCTCGAGGAAGTGTCCATCGGCGACTACGTCCTCTCGGGCGGCGAGCTCGCGGCGATGGTACTCCTCGACGCCATCGTCCGGCTCCTCCCCGGCGTCATGGGCAACGAGGCCTCGGCAACCAGCGAGAGCTTCGTCGGCGGCCTCCTCGAATACCCGCATTACACCCGGCCAAACTCCTGGGAAGGCCGACCGATCCCGCCCGTCCTCACCTCCGGCAACCACGCCGAGATCGAGGCCTGGCGCCGCCGCGAGGCCGAGCGCCTGACAAGCGAACGCCGCCCCGACCTCTGGTCGAAGCGGAAGTAATCGGCCCGAAAAGCGCCTGCGATAGTCTGCCCGGGCAACGGATATCTTGGCTTCCGCCCTCTCCTCCGCTATCGACAAACCGGCCGCATTCCTCTATTGGACCGGCCCAGTCCCGAGAACTTGAACAGCCCCGCGGATTCTGCCGCCGGCTGTCGCATTGCATGAAAGGCCGCCCGCCATGTTGAACCTGATCCAGGAAATCGAACGCGAAGAGGTCGCCAAGGCGGTCGCCAAGCGCGCCATTCCGGAGTTTGCGCCGGGCGACACCGTGCGCGTCAACGTCAAGGTCGTCGAAGGTACGCGCGAGCGCGTCCAGGCCTATGAGGGCGTGTGCATCGCAAGAGCCGGCGGCGGCATCAACGAGAACTTCACCGTTCGCAAGATCTCCTCGGGCGAGGGCGTCGAGCGCGTTTTCCCGGTCTACTCGCCGCTGATCGACTCGATCGTGGTGGTGCGCCGCGGCAAGGTCCGCCGGGCCAAGCTCTATTACCTCCGCGGCCTCCAGGGCAAGAAGGCCCGCATCATCGAGAAGACGGACCGCCGCACTGGGCCCGCCGCCTCGACCGCCGAGGAATAGAGGGCGCCTTTTCGCCGCGTCCTTCGCTACCTACATATTTGAGGCCGGCGCCCTTCGATTGTCGCCGGCCTTGTCGTTTGCTATGAGACGCGCATGTTGAGGCGAGAGTCATTCCAGTTGAACGGCGGCGGGCGCAAGCTCCGCGGCACGTTCGACTTTGCCGTGATCGACGATCACGCGCGCCTCCCCTGGCGTTTCCAGTCCCGCCGCATGGCGATGGACGGGCTTCGCGGCGCCCTCTAGCGCCGGCCTGGCCGGCGACCGAACGCGCCGCCCGTTAACCCCTCGACAGCTAGAGTTTCGGGCCGGCGTCCGCGAAAGCGAACGAACCCTTGGATATGCCCATGCCCGCACCGAAAACGCTCTACGACAAGATCTGGGACGACCACGTCGTCGATATGCAGCCGGACGGCACCGCCCTTCTCTATATCGACCGCCACCTCGTTCATGAGGTGACGAGCCCGCAGGCCTTCGAGGGCTTGCGCCTCGCCGGCCGCACCGTGCATGCGCCGAAGAAGACGCTCGCCGTCGTCGACCACAATGTCCCGACCACCGACCGCAGCCACGGCATCGCCGATCCGGAATCGGCGCTTCAGGTCGCGACCCTCGCCGGCAACGCCAAGGAGTTCGGCGTCCAGTACTTCAACGAGCTCGACCGCCGCCAGGGCATCGTTCACATCGTCGGCCCCGAGCAGGGCTTTACCCTGCCCGGCATGACCATCGTCTGCGGCGACAGCCACACCTCCACCCATGGCGCTTTCGGCGCCCTCGCCCACGGCATCGGCACGTCCGAGGTCGAGCATGTGCTGGCCACCCAGACGCTGATCCAGCGCAAGGCCAAGAACATGCGCATCACCGTCGACGGCAAGCTGCCGGAGGGGGTGACGGCCAAGGACATCATCCTCGCCATCATCGGCGAGATGGGCACGGCCGGCGGAACCGGCCATGTGATGGAATATGCCGGCGAGGCGATCCGCGCCCTCTCGATCGAGGGCCGCATGACCATCTGCAACATGTCGATCGAAGGCGGCGCGCGCGCCGGCCTCATCACCCCCGACGAGAAGACCTTCGCCTACATCGAAGGCCGCCCGATGGCGCCGAAGGGCGCCGCCTGGGACGCGGCGATGAGCTACTGGAAGACCCTCCACACCGACGAGGGCGCGCATTTCGACAAGGAAATCCGCCTCGACGCGGCCAAACTCCCGCCGCTCGTCACTTGGGGCACCAGCCCGGAGAACGTCACCTCGATCTACGGCAAGGTCCCCGACCCAGCCGAGATCGCCGACCCCGACCGCCGCCGCGCGGTCGAGCGCGCGCTCGCCTATATGGGCCTCGAACCCAATACGCGGATCACCGACATCGCGATCGACCACGTCTTCCTCGGCTCGTGCACCAACGGCCGCATCGAGGACCTCCGCGCGGCGTCCAAGATCGTCGCCGGCCACAAGGTCAAGGACGGCGTAGCGGCCATCGTCGTCCCCGGCTCCGGCCTCGTGAAGGCACAGGCGGAAGCGGAAGGCCTCGACAAGATCTTCCTCGCCGCCGGCTTCGAATGGCGCGAGCCGGGCTGCTCGATGTGCCTCGCCATGAACGCCGACAGGCTCAAGCCGGGCGAGCGCTGCGCCTCGACCTCGAACCGCAACTTCGAAGGCCGCCAGGGCTTCAAGGGCCGCACCCACCTCGTCTCCCCCGCCATGGCGGCGGCAGCGGCCATCGCCGGCCACTTCGTCGACGTCCGCGACTGGGGCCGGGTCTAGGGGACCCGGCACTCGGCGGCGCGGAGCGAAATCATGGCGGAGTATCGGCTAGATCTTCCTCCGGACTTCGAGGAGTACGGCTGGGAGGTCGAAGCGAAAGGTTGGTTCGAGGGAGCCGTCCTTGTGTTCGCGGGCAAGAAATATCGGCTGCACTTCTTTGATCCGGTGCGACTGGGGCAGGAGATTCAATCCTCGATCGAACGAGAAGGCGTCTTCTTCGAACCGAACGTGGTGGTTGTTACGCACGTAACGAGATTGAACATGGAGAGTGCCGCCGCGCGTTTAGTAGAGGGCATCTTGGCCATGACGAGGCGCGGCTACGCGATCGATCTGCTGGAGGAGACGACCACGCCCGAAGAGTGGCGAACGCCATGACCGCGGGCAACGGTAAGACCCCGACCGGCTGGGCCGACCTCCAGGCGCCTTCACTCGATGAGCTGGAGGCGCTGGCGCACGCCGCGTATGCCGGCCTGCCCCAGGAGTTTCGCACCCTCACCGGCGACATCGAGATCAGGGTCGACGATTTCGCCGACCGCGAGTCGCTCGACGAGCTCGGCATGGAGTCCGAGTTCGAACTGCTCGGTCTATTCGTCGGCGTCGGCCTCGCCCATGGCGAGTCGATCGCCTCCACGGGCTCCATGCCCAATCGCATCTGGCTCTATCGCCGCCCGATCATCGACTACTGGGCCGAGCACGAAGAAACACTCGGCGCCGTCGTCAGTCACGTCCTCATCCACGAGATCGGCCACCATTTCGGCCTCTCCGACGAGGACATGGAATCGATCGAAGCGGCCGCTGACTAGGAGATCGCCATGAAGAAGTTCACCACCCTGACCGGGATCGCGGCGCCGCTGCCGATCATGAACGTCGACACCGACATGATCATCCCCAAGGACTACCTCAAGACGATAGCGCGAACCGGCCTCGGCAAGGGCCTCTTCGCCGAGATGCGCTATCGCGACGACGGCTCGGAGAACCCCGACTTCGTCTTGAACAAGCCGGCCTACCGCAAGGCGCAGATCCTCGTCGCGGGCGACAATTTCGGCACCGGCTCGAGCCGCGAACACGCGCCGTGGTCGCTGATCGACTTCGGCATCAGCTGCGTGATCTCGACGAGCTTCGCCGACATTTTCTACAACAATTGCTTCAAGAACGGCATCCTGCCGGTGGTCGTGTCCAAGGCTGACCTCGACAAGCTGATGGACGACGCCAGCCGCGGCTCCAACGCCCGCGTCACCGTCGACCTCCCCGCGCAGGAGATCCGCGGCCCCGACGGCGGGGTGGTGAAATTCGAGATCGACGCCTTCAAGAAGCATTGCCTCCTCAACGGCCTCGACGACATCGGCCTCACGCTGGAGAAGAGCGCCGCGATCGCGAGCTACGAGAAGACCGCCGCCACCACGCGGCCCTGGGCTTAGCCGCCCACACCCCACGACGGTGTCATCCCCCGACTTGATCGGGGACCGGGTCAAACCTTCGCCACGGTCGAGATTCCGCACGCGGTCCTCCGGTCAAGCCGGAGGATGACAACGCGAGCGAGGAGCGGGGCGGCCTACCCCCGCGCGACCGACGCCGCCGTCGCGATCGACTGGTGCTTGATCGCTTCGTCGAGTTGCAGGATGCGGCGCGCCTGGCGCTCGTGCATGCGCTCGACCATGTGGCCGTTCACCCCGATCACCGGCTTGCCGAGGTTCTCGGTCTTCGAGAACACCTCGACCACCGAGCGCGCCCAGGAGATCTCCTCCTCGGTCGGCGCGAACACCTCGTTGGCGATCCCCACCTGGTCGGGGTGGATGAGCGTCTTGCCGTCCATGCCGAAGGCGCGGCCCTGCTCGCATTCGCTCTTGAGGCCGGCTTCGTCGCGGAAATTGTTGTAGGTGCCGTCGATGACGCCGAGGTCGTAGGCCCGCGCGGCGGCAACGCACATCGACAGCCACGCCACCATCGGGGCGCGGCTGCGTACCGGCCGGATGCCGGTCTCGGCGATGAGGTCGTTGGTGCCGATGACGAGCGCGGTAAGGCGCGCGCCGGGGTCGATCGTCGCGGCGGCGATGGCGCCGATATTGAGGACCGCGAGCGGCGTCTCGATCATCGCCCACAGCGCCAGCGTCGGCGCCGCCGAGGCTGCCGTCAGCGCGGCGCGCACGCGGCGCACGTCCTGCGGGCGGGAGATCTTCGGGACGAGGATCGCGTCGGCCCCGGCGGCGACCGCGGCGGCGATGTCGCCGGCGGTCCATGCCGTGTCGAGGCCGTTGATGCGCACGGCGACTTCCTTGCCGCTAAACACGCCCGAGGCCATCGCGCGCGAAATCACCTTCCGCGCCTCTTCCTTCGCGTCGGGGCTGACCGCGTCTTCGAGGTCGAGAATGAGCGCGTCGACCGGCAGCGACGCCGCCTTTTCCAGCGCGCGCTCGTTGCCGCCCGGCACGAACAGAACACTACGCCGCGGCCGCGCTGTCACCGATTTGACCCTTCTTGCCGGCGGCCGGTCGAGCGGCCACGCGGATACTGACGAGAACGCTCGTCACAACGCCAAGTCCTTATCCGTCCAGGATCGTTGCACAGCCGATCCGAGACAACACTTTCATAAGCATAGCAGATTTCTGATGTCGTTTTGATTAACGGCCGAAACGTGGCGGCCAAGGGTGAGCGATGCAGGTGGAGGGGTGCCCGGGGAGCCGCCCCGGCAACCCATCCGCCCTTGTCACCCGCGTTGTCATTGCCGGGTTTATCCCGGCAACCCATGAACTCCAGCGCCTTCCGGCACGACAACGACCGTCGAGCTGTTTCTGCGCCGAGAGGTGTTCATGGGTCGCCGGAACAAGTCCGGCGATGACAATCGGGGTAGAACCGCGAACCTACGGCGTGAAGCTCAGCACGTGATGCGCGTCACCAAAAGTGAAGCCCGGCCGGGGCCCGCCGGAGATCACGTGGATCGCGCCGTCCAGGGTGGCGGCCCCCAGGCCGTGGCGAGCGATCGGCATCGGCGGAAGCACCGCCCAGCTGTCGGTGGCGGGGTCGTAGGCCTCGGCGTCGTCGAAGGTCCGCCCGAGCGGCCCGGACGACTCCCCCCCGAACACCACGATCGTCCCGTCGAGGACGGCCGACGCGATCCCGCTCCGCCCGGTGGGCAGGTCGGCGATCGCCTGCCAGGCCCCTGTCGCCGGATCGAACGTTTCGGATGCGGTCTGACGCATCGTCGACTCGTCGCGTCCGCCGAAAACGTATATCCGGCCATCGAACGCCGCCGCGGTGTGGTGGTTACGACGGACGGCGAGCGGCGCTGCGCTCTGCCAGCTGTTGGTCGCGGGGTCGTAGATCTCGTGAGTGTCCACCGTCCGGCCGCCTGCGACGGTGCCGCCGATCGCATGGATGCGGCCCGCGAGCTCGGCGACCGCCAGCGCGCCGCGCGGCGTCGGCAGGGGCGCGCCATCGCTCCAGGCGAGCGTGGCGAGATCGAGGATGCGCAGCGCGGCGACCGGATCGAACGTCGCTTCCCGATACCCCCCGACCACGTAGAGCTTCCCGTCGAACACGACGACGCCCGTATGGTTCACGCCCTCCGGGAGGTCGGTGATCCTCGCCCAGCTCTCCGCGCCCGGATCGTAGCGGTAGACCGCCCGCGGCCCAGACGCCCGACCCTCGTCGAGGCCGAACCCGCCGAGGACGTAGATCGCGGTGCCGTCGCTCGTCGCGCTCACCTCGGTGCGCTGCTCGGGAAACGGCGCGGCCTGGCTCCAGCTCCAATCAGCTGCCGCGTGCACGGGAGCAAGCACGAGTGCCGCGAGAAGGACGGCCGCGCGTCCCGCAACCGACCGATGGTACCGCAAGTTGCCGCTCATCCGTCTCCTCCGCCAGATCGTGGCCGGGACGGGAAGACCCCTGGGCCAAGGCCCTTGGGCCAAGGCCTTTGGGCCAAGGCCCTCGGGTCCAGGCCCTCAGGCCCGGCTCGAGGACTGCCGCTGGAAAAAGTCCGAGTTCGGATCCGAAATGACCATGTTGCGGATCCGGTTCCAGAGATAGTTGCGCAGGTCGATGAACTCGCTCCGCGCGCGCACGTCGTAGTCCCAGCGCGGGCGCGGCAGCGGCACGTCGACGACCTCGAGGATGCGGCCGGGGCGCGGCCCCATCAGCACCACCTTGTCGGCGAGGACCAGCGCCTCGTCGACGCTGTGCGTGACGAACACCACCACGCCCTTGTTGATCGCCCACAGGCGCATCAGCTCGAACTGCATCAGTTCGCGCGTCTGCGCGTCGATGCTCGCGAACGGCTCGTCCATCAGCAGCACCTCCGGCTCGGGCGCGAGCGCCCGAGCGAGCGCGACGCGCTGCTTCATGCCGCCGGACAGTTCGTTCGGGAAGGAATTGGCGAACTTTGTCAGGCCGACCAGCGAGAGATAGCGGTCGACTCGTTCCTCGCGCTGCTTCTTCGGCAGGTGGTTGACCCGCATGACGAAGGCGACGTTGGAGCGCACCGACTCCCACGGTACGAGCCGGAAGGACTGGAACACGAAGCCCATATCCGGGCCGGGGCGCGGGACCTTGCCGTTGACCCGGATCTCGCCCGTGTCGGGCTTGATCAGGCCGTTGATCATGCGCAGCAGCGTGGTCTTCCCGCAGCCCGACGGCCCGACCAGGCTGATGAAGGTGTGGTCGGCGATATCGAGGGAGACCCCCTTCAGGGCCTCCACGATTTGCTCGGAGCGCGGCCGCCGGAAGGTCTTGCCGACATCACGGATCGTGATCTTGGCAGGAGCCGTCTCGGCGGCCTTACTCGCGATGGCTACGTTTTCGATATCGCGCAAACCCTTGGCTCTAGCGGTCGGCCGGGTCCAGCTCAGGATCGGTGCCGAGCTCGGCGAGGACGTCGTTGAGCGGCCCGAAATCGACCCACTTGGCAAGATCGATGCGCGGCACGTCCACGAAGTCCGGCGAGCTGTAGTTGAACTCGACCGTGGCCTCGAGGGCCGCGCGGCTCATCCCGCCATTGGTGCTCCAGCTCTCGGCGCTGCCGGCGAACTGCTCGGCCAGCGTCTCGAGGGTGGCGCGCGGGACGTCGGGGCGGAGCGTGACCATGCCGTCGACCCAGACCTTGGGGTCGGCGGCGATATCGCGCGAGATCTTGATGATCGCGCGCAGCACCGCCTCGATGTCGTCGCGGCGCTCGGCCAGCGTCTGCGGGCTCACTACGTTGACCTTGTTCACGACCGGCGCGGCCGCGTAGTAGTCCTGCGGGCTGACGAGGACGTGCAGCCCGGTCTTGTCGGGCAGCGCGAGCCAGGTGCCGACCGACACCGTGGTCGCCTGGATGCCCTGGTTGGCGGCGAGCGCCTGGACGCGCACGGCCGGCTGGCCGACCGGCACGTAGGTCACCACGTCGGCGTTCACGCCGATCTGCTGGAACACGCGCCTCGTCAGCGAGTGGTCGAGGCTGCCGATACGGCCGATGCCGAACGCGGCGCCCTCGAGCTGCTTGACGTCGGTGATCGTGTCGCGCGTGGCGATGAGGTAGGGCAGCGACTTGTTCGGCGAGGTGACGGCCACCAGCTCGAACTGTCCGCGGGCGACCAGCTGCAGGGCGTCGCTCACCGCGATGTTGCCCATCTCGCCTTCGCCGGCCTGGAGGGCCGCGACGATCGAGGGGGTCTGCTGCACGCGGACCAGCTCGACGTTGACGCCTTCGCGCTCGAAGTAACCGAGGCTCTCGGCGAGATCGATCACCGAGTTCGGGACGAGCGGGGCTTCGAGATCGCTGACGATCAGCCGGAACGGCTGACCCTGGGCGGCAGCCGGGCCCGCGAGGACCGCGAAGCTGATGGCTGCTACGGCGCCCGCGAGGGCGCTTCTCCGGATAATGCTCATTCGTTCCTCCTGCGGGCCGCCGTGTCTTTCCGGCGTTCGACCGCGTTGCTTGTGGGCGGCTGAAAGCCGCTGGGTTCGTGCCGCTGGGCGGCGATGGCGCGGATGATATACACGCACTTGCGCCGCGCCATCAGCGAACGCCCATAGGCAAAACCTATCGTGGCGTTAGATTACTCCCCGACAGGCCTCCTCACCTAGCCCGCCGGTGTTGGCGCTTCCGAGGTTATTTCCGGCGGCAGCTCCTGAAAGGTGATGGTCACCCGGGGCGCCTCTTCCTCTTCCACGGGCTCCGCGCTCGGATCGACCAGCTGCGTGTCGCCGAAAGCGTCCTCGAGGATATCGAGGTGGAGTTCTCCCATGATCTGCTCGCCCTGGGCCCGGCGTTCCTGAGCCGCTCGCACTTCGGACGCGAGATCCTCCGTATAGGCGACCTGGAAGGAGCGCGGCCGCTTCGAGGGGACATTGTTGCCGTCCATCTCCTCGACCCACAGATAGACTGCGCCCGAGGCCGTGGTCAGGCGGTCGGGTTCGACCACCGACGACCACACCAGCTTGAAGCGGGCCGGCAGGCTGCCATAGGGATTGGGCCAGCCGAGAAGGCCGGACACGGCAAAGAACGTGACGGCGAAAAGCGCGCCCACCATCCCGACCGTCGCCAGCTTCACCCACCACCGCCACAGCGAGGTGACGCTGACGCTGAGGAGGAGAACGGCAAGCAGGATGTACGACGCGAGCGCCGCCATGATGACCGATGTCGTCACGTGCGATTCCTCTCGCCATCAGCCTGCGCCGCGCACCGGCTGAAGCCGGTTGTCGTCGTGCTGCTCGTTTTGGTGTTTCGCTCGACCATCGCCGGACCTCCTACGGGACCTTGTCCGGCGTCACGATCGGCGGCAGGTCCTGGAAGGTCATGACCATCGCGTCGGTGAAGTCGGGTACCGAGTCGGTTCGGCTGGTCTCGTACGGATTGAGGTTCTGACCCATCTTGTCGGTGCCCTGCTCCGTCTTGTCCTCGCCCTGCTCCTGGCGCTGCATTTCGCCCATCACCTCCTCGCCAGCTTCGCGCTTCTGCTGGACGACCGCGATGTCCTCGGCGAGCTCCGGGATGTAGGCGATCTCGAACGAGCGCGGGATGCCGGAGGGAACGTTGTTGGCGTCGAGTTCCTCGACCCACAGATAGATCGCGCCCTCCTCCCCGACCTCGGGCTCGGGCTCGACGATGGTGGTCCACACCACCCTGAAGCGCTCCGGCGGCAGGTCGTATGGATTGGCCCAACCGAGCAGGCCGACCAGCGCGATGTAGGTCCACACGAAGAAGCCGCTGGTGACGACGATGGCCGTGCCCTTGATCCATCCGCGCCACAGCGTGGTGACGTTGAGGCTGAGCAACAGCACCGCCACCACGACGAAGGCCGCGACGACACCGAAGATCGTTACTGCGATCATGCCGAGTTTCCCTTGGGCCCGCTGGACCCTCTCGACCTCGCTCCCGGCGAGGAAATGCCGTTGCTAAGCCTTGTTGGTGGCCGCGACGAGCGACTTCTGCACCGCGTTGATGTCCGAGACCTCACCGGTCGCCGAAACCGTGAACCGCACCACGGTCTCTTCCTGACCGCGGTGATTGAGTTCGACCGTGCCGTAAAAGACGACCTCGACCTTTGGGTTGATCTTCTCGACCTTGACCGACACCGGCACAGGTTGTCCGCTGTTGGCAAGGTAGTGGACCACGTTCACGACGTATTCACCGGGCACGAAGCTGCGGATCGTCGCAGTTTCCTGGTTGAGTGGGTTGGTGATCTCTGCGCCGTTGATGTTGATCGTGTCGCGGTAATTGCCGCGGTCGTCACGGTCGAGGTGGACGAGGCCCGCCTCGCGGCTGTGGTACCAGACGATGTTGCCGCCCGGCTCCTCGACATAGGTGTCGATGTCGTCCGGATTGCCGTCTGGCCAGGTCACCGTGATGATCATCTCGGCCTTCAGCTCCACCGTCCCCGTCTTTGCCTCGGGGTTGATGAGCGAGAAGGCGATGAAGATCATGAAGGCGAAGCCCAGAAGGGCATTGAAGAGAATGTCGGTGAACGGCACGAACGAGCCGTCATCGCTCTCCCCGAAGAGGCTTTGCTGTTCCATCTAAGCCCTCGCCTACGCGGTCTGTCGCTCGAGAACCGGGACCACGTGGACCTCGGTGACCTCGGTGATCGTCCCGAAGAGCTCGGCGATGGACTCGTCGAGGAAGTAGTACTCGAGCTTGAGGATGAGCGCGGTGCCGATGCCGATGACCGTCACGGTCAAGGCGATCGACATGCCGTTGCTCATCTGGGTGAGCGCCTGGCGTAGGGTTTCCACGTCGAAGGCGTTCAGCCCGGCGATCGGGATGAGCATCAGGATGAAGCCGACCGCGGTGCCGAGAAGCGCGAGGCGAAGGAGCGCCTCGGACACGAACCAGCCGAGCTTCTCGCGCGCCCGCAGCTGGTCGGCCAGCGAGCGAAGGAGGAGCGTCTGGTCGATCTTGCCGTTGGACGCCGCCTTGGCCTTGGACAGAAGGTTGGCGATGTGCCGGGTGAGCGAGCTCCACGGCAGTTCGCGGCCGTCGGCGGTCACCACCTTGCCGCCCACCAGCTGAAAGCCGCGGGCGCCCACCACGATTTCGTCGCGCACCCTGCGCACCGAGGCGAGTTCACGGGAGACTACGAAGGTCTGGTAGAGGCAGTGGATACTGGTGAGGGCGAAAATGCCCGCGATGAGCGTCGAAATATGCGTCCGGTCGAGTTCGAAAACGTACTGGATGAGGCCCTGCCACCACAGCGTGAGCGTGATGATTACGACGATCCCGATAAGGATCAGCCACCGCAGGAGCGGCAAATAATCCCGCACCTCGGTGGGACCACCGATGAAATTTCCAGTCACTGTTGTCATGACAATATGTCCGCTGCCTCTCCCCCGACGCCAGCTTGAGCCGGCGACCTCCCTGATGGTCGAGTCTGCGCCTTCTTACCCGGCTTTGGTGCCACCACGGGGACGGCAGCAGCATTCTCGACCAGGGCGGACATTGCCGTCGCCGCTCGCCTTCCGTCAACTATGATGACACCGGCGGCCAATCGCCGCACAAGAAATGGTCAGGGCTCTGCTGAAGCTTTCCGCAGGCCCCCTGAGAGGCCTCGTTCAGTGCGGCTGGAGCGAGACTCTGGCGACCGCGATCGAGGCGTCCGGTGTCATCTCGAGGAGGCGGAGAAGCGCGCCCTTATCGCGCGACAGGTCGGCGATCGAATACCGGTCGAGCACGGCAAAGAAAGCCGCCAAAGCTTCGCGCAACACATTGTTGAAGCCGCACGCGTCGACCAGGCGACAGTCGCGATGGTCGGTGGTGAAGCAATCGGCGAGATTGAGATTGGTCTCGGTGGCCCTGACCACTTCGCCGAGACTGATCTCGCCCGCCGGCCGGGCGAGGCGAATGCCGCCCTTGCGCCCACGGATACTCTCCACGATCCCGTTCTCGACCAGCGGCCGCATGATCTTGAAGAGATTGAGTTCGGAAACGCCATACGCCGTGGCCACGTCCCGGATGCGCGTCGTGCCCGGGTGGGTCGCGCAATAAAGGAGGATGCGGATGGACGTGTCGGTCTGTTGGGTGAGACGCATAAGAAGCTGTTTTGGAATTTCTCTAATGCCGAAATCGTGATCGGCGGAATTGGATTTTGGGCCAAGCGTTGCCCCAAGGCAACCTCGGCCGTCGCCGCGGCGCCTCAGCCGGCTGCGTTATAGCGCCAGCGGTCCATGCGCCCCTCGAGGACGCGGAGCACCTGGGTGACCGCCACGCCGACCAGCGACAGCGTGATGATCACCACGAAATACTTCGCCATCTGGAAGGTGTTTCCGTAGAAGGCGAGGAGCCCGCCGAGGCCGGTCACGGCCGTATAGAGCTCGGCGACGACGGTGTTGATGAGGCCGATCGTAGCCCCGAGGCGCAGCCCCACCACGATGAACGGCAGCGCGCCGGGGAGGAGGATGCGGCGGAAGATCTGCAGCTTGTTCGCTCCCGCCGACCGCGCCATCTCGACCAGCTCGCCGTCGGCGTTGAGGACGCCGGCATAGGTGTTGATGAGGATCGGCATCACCGCGCCGAGAAAGACCACCGCGATCTTGGCGTTCGGCCCGAGGCCGAGGAGCACGATGATCAGCGGAATGAAGGCCACGCGCGGCGTCGCCATGAACGCGTTGGCGTAAACCTCCATCGTCCGCCCGAAGGTGCGGAAGCCGCCCATCACCAGGCCGGAGGGGATCGCCACGACCGCGGCAAGGAGAAGGCCGGAGAGATAGACCTGCAGGCTCTGGCCGAGTGCGTCCTTGATCTTGCCGTTGCCGATCAGCTCGACCGCCGCCCAGAAAGTCGCCAGCGGGTTGGGGATGACGTTGGCGCGGGCGAACCTCGAGGCGAGCCACCACAGGAGGATCAGCGCGACGAGGGCAATGAGCCGGTAGAAGGAGATCTTTCCGCGGAAGTTCGGCATGGCCGCTCCCTATAATGTGACGACGGCCGCGCAGCAATCGGCGCGGCCGTCGGTCACAAGCATGTGTGGGGTCGCTTCCCTGTCAGGACGCGGCCTGCTGCCGCCGCCTGATCAACCCGCGCTGCGGGTCGTAGCCGAGCACCGCGAAGAAGAAGCACACCAGCGTCACCGCCACGACCACCGCGAGAGCGAACCCGCGCATTTCGTTCTCGGGCGTCGCCGCCCCGTTCACGAGATGGAGCGTCGTATCCGGCAAGCCCGCCCATCGGCTGTAGGAGGCGAAGCGGATCATCTCCGTCGCGTAAGTGAACGGGTTGAAGAGCGCGATCCAGTAGAGGTACTCCGCGCCGCTCTCCTTCAGCTTCCACAGCGGATAGAGCGAGGTGGAGAGGAAGAACATTGGGAAGATGACGAAGTTCATCGTCCCTGCGAAATTCTCGAGCTGACGGATGTAGACCGAGAGGAGGAGCCCGATCGCGCCGAGCAGCATCCCCGCGAAGAACATCACCGGCAGCAGCCAGAACCAGCCCTCCCACGGGATCGCCGGGGCGAACGCGTTCATGCCGACATTGGCGATCCGCCCCCAGTTCTGCATCGACAGCGTCGCCACGATCAGGAACGCATAGGCCTGGAAGATCGAGAGGATCGTCCCGGCGATCAGCTTGCAGAGGAGGAGGTACCAGCGCGGCAGCGGCGCGGTCAGGAGGAGCCGCATGATCCCCATCTCGCGGTCATAGACCAGCGACAGCGACGACTGCATGCCGTTGAACAGCAGCACCATCGCGATGAGGCCGGGGATCATGTACTCCTGGTACGTGATGTAGGTCACGTAGGGCGGCACGATCGAGACGCCGAGGACCTTCTGGAAGCCGGCCGCGAACACGATCAGCCACAGCGCCGGCCTGACCAGCGCCGACGTCAGTCGTCCGAGTTGGTGGGCGAACTTGGTGATCTCGCGCGCGACGATGGCGCGCAGCGCCCGGAGATAATGTCCGGCGCTGCCGCGCCCTACCGCCGCGAACGAACGGCCGCCGGAGCCGGCCGCCGTCCATCCAGCTGTCATTGTCGTCTGGGAGGCCATCGCAATCCTATCGCTGGAAGCGGCACTTCGTTTCTGGGCTGTCCATGCCGAGCGTGTCTAGCACGTTAGTCTGGTGCAGATATTCCGGGAAGGGCGCACGCGCGATAACCGCGTCCGCGGTGGCGAGCAGCATCGGCGTCCGCACCTGGTTGTCCCAGGTCCGGATGGTCATCGGGTTGCCCTTGAGGCTGTCGAGATTGGCATCCTCGGAGAGCATGTGCTCGCGGATCGCCTCGTAGTTGTTGCCGCGCGTCCGGATGGCGTTGATGTACACCGAGCGCACCGCCACCCAGGCCGCGAACTGAGCGTCGTTCATCTGCCTCGGCATGGCGTTGGCTTCGAAACGCTGCTGCAGGTCCTGCGGGTTGATGTCGCCCATCTCGAGGATGACGTCGAGGAGCGAGTTCGCTTCGAAGCGGTGCTGGAGCTGCGCCGCGTCGTCGTGGTCCCAGGTCCAGTGCCAGGCGCGCGGCTGGAGGCCGGCAGTGCCGACTACCGGACGCGGAGCGTTGGTCTGGTAGGGAACGAAGCGCCCGAACTCGTGGCCGCTGTCGGCGACGAACACGGCATCGTAGTTCGGCCGGTTGGCGGTCATCAGCGCGACGTTGGTCTGGTCGCGGTAGCGCGGGTCGTTGGTGACGATGAACGGCACCACCTCGACGATGCGCGCGCCGAACTTGGTCACCGAGCGCTGCAGCGCCTGCACCATCAGCGCGTCGTCGGTCGCCGGGCCCTGGAGAACGAGGACGTTGGTCCAGCGCTTATTGACCAGATACTGGACGAGCGTGTCCGCGTATTGCGACTCGCTCGGGAGGGTGTGGAACACGTTGGCGCGGCACGCCTCGTTGCGGAGGGAGTCGTCGCGCGCCGAGACGTTGAAGAGCATGATCGGCAGGTCGGCGACCTTGTCCGCCACCTCGGCCACCAGATAGGCGGGGAGGTCTAGGACGACGAACTGGGTGCCCGCGGCGTACCACTCGCGGATCTGCGCCGCCATCGCGTCGCTGTTGTCGCCGGCGAAGCGGTTGAGCGCGAACTCGAGCCGCATGAACGAACCGCTCTGCTGGCCCTCCTTGAGGGCCACTTCGGCCCCCTGCCACGGACGGCCGAACTCGCGGAAGTCGATATTGGCGTAAGCGCCGCGGAGATCGTAGCGCGGATCCTCAGCAAGCTCGATGTAGCCGATCGGCACCGGCTGGGTCGGCGGCGGCTGCGCCCGCGTCGGAGCCCCTGTCGGGGCGGCGGTGGGAGCGCCGGCCGGGGGACCCGCGGATGGAGCCCCTGCGCTTGGCGCGCCCGCGCTGGGCGGGCCCGCGCTCGGCGGACCGGCCGAGGGCGCCTGCGCGTAGGCGAAGCTGGGAGCGAGGGCCAGAACCCCCGCCGCCAGCGTGACGAGACGCGAAGCCTTCATCGTCGCTCCCCTAGTCGTCGACGAGCACGGTGTGCGGAATGCGGCCGACCGGCACCGAGCGCACGTTGCGCCGCGTCGCCATGTCGATGATCGAGAGGTCGTCCGAGAGCCCGTTCGAGACGAACAGGATCGACTCGTCGCCGTTGAGGTCGACGCCCCAGGCGCGGCTGCCCACCAGCACGTAGGCCTCGATCTCCTTGGTCGCCGCGTTGATGAACGCGATGTGGTTGGCGCGGCCGAGGGTCACGACCACCGTCTGCTGGTCGCTGGTCCACGCGATGCCGACCGGCGTCACGTCGACCGGACGGAAGCCCGGCGGCAGGAACTCGAGCGTGTGCGTGACCTGGTGGGTGGTGCGGTCGATGATCGACACCTGGCCCGACAGCTCGTCGGTGACCCACAGCTCGTTGTTGAGCATCGCGAAGCGCCGCGGCCTTGTGCCCACCACGGTGTTGTCGACCACCACGCCGAGCTGGGTGTCGACGAAGTGCACCATGTCGGCGATTTCCGACGTGACGTAGAGGGTGAGGCCGTCCTCTGAGACCATGACGCCTTCCGGTTCCGCGCCGGTCGGGATCTCGTGGATGATCAGCTTCTGCTCGACGTCGATCACCTGGGCGGTCGAGTTCTCTTCGTTCGAGACGTAGATCAGCTTGTAGTCGTGGCTGAACTCGAACATCTCGGGCGAGGGGCCGGTCGGGATCTGGTCGACCACCGCGAGGGTGGCGACGTCGATCACGTCGATCACGTCGTCGTCGCCGCACGCCACGTAGAGCAGCGTCTTGTCGGCGTTGAACTGCATGTCGCGCGGACGGCGCGAGGTCGGGATCGCCTTGACCAGCGCGTAGGTGGTGCCGTCGAGCACCGAGATGTCGTTGGACCGCTCGTTGCTGACGAAGACATAGCCGGTGCCGGCGGCCGCGGCGGGGTCCACCGTGAGGCCGAAGGAAAGCGTCGCCGCCCCCAGCGCCACGGCCATGCCGAGCACATTCTTACCAACGTTCATGATGGACTCCTCTCCGAATTGGGTCGGGCCGGGCGCCTGGGCCGCCGGCACTCTTGTTCTTTAGCGGACGTGGAACGTGCCCTTGAGGCCGCGCTCTTCCATGCCGACGACGTAGAAGTCGAAATCGCCTGTACGGACGGGCACGAAGAAGATGACGATGTCGCCCGCGTCGTCGAACTCGACGCTGTAGACGGCGAGCGGCTTGATCTCGAGGTCCTCGATCACGATCTGGTTGATCCACGAGTTGCGCCACAGCTCGGGCGCCATCCACTGCATTTCCTCGAGACCATCATGGGTGATGGTCAGGCGGTAATACTTGCCGGTCTCGAGGTCGAAATCGGTCTGCGAGAACGCCGGGGCGCGGCTGTCGATCGTGATCTGCAGATCGGTCGGCGCGCTGGCGAGGTTGCCGGCGGCGCCAGCGACCTGCGGCATCAGCATAGCAACGGCGCCGACGATCCCGGCAAGAAGCTTGTTCATGTCCATTCTCCTCCACAAGGCCGGGCGGTTGCTCGGCAGGCTCGGGCACTCGGCGACCGGCTTTCGATTGACCTGCTGGACCATTGGTGTAGAGGAAAGCCCAATACTGATCAATAGGAACTGTCTATGTCTTTGTCCGTTTCGCTTCACCTGACGGTGATGGGAGTGGGAACCCGCGCGAAATGTTTCCATGGACAGCCCATAGGTTTTACCTATAGCAGAAGAATTCCAAAAGCAGCGGGGCAATTCAGTTTCATCGCCGCTGCGACCCGCCCCGGGGGCTCGTCGCGTTCCCCCGCTGGGACGCGTGGCGTCGATTTGAGGACCGTTCATGTCGCGTGAAGCCGTTCTTTCGATCAAGGGCGTCAAGAAGGCCTATGGCAGGATCGAGGCCCTCAAGGGCGTCGATCTCACCGTCTATGGCGGCGAGGTGGTGGCCCTTCTCGGCCCCAACGGCGCCGGCAAGTCGACGCTGCTGCAGATCCTCACCGGCCTCTTCTCGCCCGACGACGGCTCGGTCGAGGTTCTCGGCCACGACCTCCGCCGCAACGCCATCGTCGCCCTCTCGGGCATCGGCGTCGTCTTCCAGCAGCCGACGCTCGACCTCGAGCTGACGGTGATGCACAACCTCCTCTTCCACACCGATCTGCACGGCCTCGACCGCAAGACCGCGCGCGCGCGCATCCGCGTCGCCCTCGACCGCTTCAACCTTGCCGACCGGCAGAAGGAGCGCGTCCGCGTCCTGAGCGGCGGCAACCGGCGCCGCGTCGAACTCGCCCGCTCGCTCCTCCACGAGCCGCGCATCCTCCTCATGGACGAGCCGACGGCGGGTCTTGATCCGGCCAGCCGCCGCGACCTTCTCGACGATATTCGCCAGCTCCGCAGCGAACGTCAGCTCGGTGTCCTCTGGACCACCCACCTCATCGACGAGGCCGAGGCCGCCGACCGCATCATCGTCCTCCACCGTGGCCTCATCCTCTTCAACGGCAGCCGCGAGGAGTTGATGCAGAAGGCCGGCAAGGAAAATGTCCGCGAGGCCTTCCTCGCCCTCACCGGCATGGACGCCCCGAGCGAGGAGGAGACCGTCAACCTCAACGAGCCGCTCGAAGCATCGGCTTAGCCGAGCAACCGATTTCCTGGCCCGGCCGAAGGACTTGAGCGCGGCTTGGGGCGACCGCCCCGGCCGCTCGTCTGCCTGCCGAAAGGGCAGATCACGCTTCCTCGCGCCCTGAAAAGAAGCTCTTGCTATTCCCGGGCCTCACCCGATAGGAAAGCACGCCGGCCGGACCCCCCCGATGGGTACATGCTGCCTTGAAGGGGCGACGGGGTTCCTAAGCGCCGGTTCTTCCACAGCGGGGAATGCATGGAGAACCTGATCGAGGTCCAGTCGCTGCGCAAGCGCTTCGGCTCGGTCCTTGCCGTCGACGACGTCTCGTTCACCGTCAAACGCGGCGAAGTGCTCGGCTTCCTTGGCCCCAACGGCGCCGGCAAGTCGACCACCATGAAGGTCATCACCGGATATCTGCCGCCCAGCGACGGCACCGCCATCGTTTGCGGCCACGACATCCGCACCGCCCCGGTCGAAGCCAAGCGCACCATGGGCTACCTCCCCGAGGGCTCGCCGCTCTATGGCGACATGACCCCCGAGGGCTTCCTCCGCTTCGTCGCCCAGATCCGCGGCGTGAACGGCCTCAAACGCAAGCAGCGCATCGAGCAGCTCATCGAGCTTATCGGCCTCAGCGAGGTCCTCCACCGCCGCATCGAGACCCTGTCCAAGGGCTACCGCCGCCGCGTCGGCGTCGCCTCGGCCATCCTTCACGACCCGGACGTTCTCGTCCTCGACGAGCCGACCGACGGCCTCGACCCCAACCAGAAGCACGACGTGCGCGAGCTGATCCGCGCCATGGGCGGGACCAAGGCGATCATCATCTCCACCCACATCCTCGAAGAGGTCGACGCGGTCTGCGACCGCGCCATCATCATCGACCACGGCCGCATCGTTTCCGACGGCACGCCGGCCGAGCTGCACGCCAAGGCGAGCGAGCACAACGCCGTGTTCATGACCATGGGCGACGCCGACGCGATAAGGGCCGTCGAGCGCCTCAAGGCTCTCGGCGAGCTCCGCCGCGTCGACCGCCGCAAGGCCGCCAACGGCTCGAGCGAGGTCGTCGCCATCCCGCAGAAGGGCGCCTTCGTCGCCGACAAGGTCGCCGCCACGCTGCGCGACTCCGGCATCCACGTCTCCGAAATCCGCTCCGAGCCGGGCCGGCTCGAGACCGTCTTCCGCGAGATCACCAAGAACGACCGCGAGCCGGCCGGGAGGCAGTAATGCGGAACATCCTGATCATCACCCGCCGCGAGCTCGCCGCGTATTTCTCGACCCCGCTCGCCTACGTCTTCATCGTTGCCTTCCTCGTCTCGGCCGGCTCCATTCCCTTCTTCATGGGCCGCTTCCTCGAGCGCGGCCAGGCCGACCTGCAGCCCTTCTTCTCGTTCCACCCGTGGCTCTTCCTGGTGCTGATCCCGGCGGTCGGCATGCGCCTGTGGGCCGAGGAGCGGCGCACCGGCACCATCGAGTTCCTGATGACGCTGCCCATCACCACCTGGGAGGCGGTGCTCGGCAAGTTCATCGCGTCGTGGTTGTTTACCGGCTTCGCGCTCGCCCTCACCTTCCCGATGTGGCTCACCGTCAATTATCTCGGCGACCCGGACAACGGCGTGATCCTGGCGAGCTATGTCGGCTCGTTCCTGATGGCCGGGGCCTTCCTCGCCCTCGCCTCGTGCATCTCGGCCGTCACCAAGAGCCAGGTCATCGCCTTCGTGCTCAGCGTCGGCGCCGGTCTGATCCTGATGATCAGCGGCCTTGACCTGGTGCTCGGCCTTTTCCGCGGCTGGGCGCCGCAAATTGTGATCGACCTCATCGCCTCCTTCTCCTTCGTCACCCATTTCGGCACCATTGCCGCGGGTGTATTGGAGCTGCGGGCGATCGTGTTCTTCCTTTCCCTTATCCTGCTCTTCCTCGTGATCAACGGGCAGGTTGTTGAGTTGAAGAAAGCCGGATGACCGACAAGCCCGCGTCCCCCGCCAGCAACGAGCCGAGCAACCGCACCGCGCTGGTCCTCGGCGGCATCGTTCTCGCCATCGTCCTGTTCTTCTGCGTCAACCTGCTGACCTCCACGCTCCTCCGTGGCCAGCGGGTCGACCTTACCGAGCAGCGCCTCTACACGCTGACCGACAGCACTCGGCAGATCGTTTCCGGCCTGACCGAGCCGATCACGCTCAGCTTCTACGCTTCCTCGAACCTCCTTGAGATCTCGCCCAGCGCCCGCGTTCTCGCCGATCAGATCAGCGAGCTCCTCAGCTCCTACGCGCGCTTGTCGAACGGCATGATCCGCGTCGAGCGCATCGACCCCGTCCCCTACTCGGTCGAGGAAGACCGCGCCGTCAGCTACCAGCTGCGCGGCCAGCTCCTCAACCAGGCCGGCGAGCGCGGCTATTTCGGCCTCGTCGGCACCAACGGCGTCGACGGCCTCGAGACCATTCCCGCCTTCAGCGCCGCTCGCGAGGGCCTTCTCGAGTACGACATTTCGCGCATGGTCAACCGCCTCGCCGCGATCGACGAGCCGGTGGTCGGCTTCCTCGATGGCCTCGGCATGTTCGGCGTCGCCGCCATGAACCGCTACCCCTGGGCGATCGTCGAGATCGTCAACGAGAACTACGACCTTCGCCAGATCGAGCAGAACACCACCGAGATCCCCGCCGATGTCGACGTTCTGATCGTCACCCACCCGGTCCTCATCACCGACCAGGCGCGCTACGCTGTCGACCAGTACGTGCTGCGCGGCGGCAAGCTCCTCGCCTTCATCGACGGCCTCGCCAAGCGCTCCCAGCCGAGCCAGCAGAACCCCAACGAGCCGCAATTCCCGTCCTCGAACCTCGACCCGATGATGGCTTCGTGGGGCGTCCAGCTCGTCCCCGGCAAGGTCGTCGGCGACCGTTCCATGGCGCAGCGCGTCTCCGGCCGCGGCCCGGGCGGCCAGGTCGTCTTCGCCGACGACGTGTCCACGCTCCAGGTCCGCGCCGCGAACCTCAACCAGCAAGACCCGATCACCGCCCAGCTCCAGCTGATGCGCCTGACCGCAGCGGGCGCCCTCGTCCCCACCGCCAACTCGGCCACGAGCTTCACTCCGCTGATCTTCACGAGCGAGGATTCGGAGCTCATCGACACCGCGCGCGTCACCCGCATGGCGAGCCCCGTCGACCTCCTCAACGCCTTCCAGCCGTCTGGCCAGCGCCAGGCCGTGGCCGCCCGCATCGAGGGCCCGGCCGCCACCGCCTATCCGAATGGTCCGCCACCCCCGCCGGCGGCCCAGCCCGGCGAGGATCCCCCGGCGGTCCAGGACCCCACGCAGCAGATCCGCGAGTCGGTCGAGCCGATCGACGTCGTGATCGTCGCCGACATCGACATGCTCCACAATTCGAGCATCGTGAACGAGCAGGGCGCGGAGGTCGGCGACAACGTCTCGTTTATCCTCAACGCCATCGAGAACCTCGCCGGCGGCGATGCCCTTATCAATCTCCGCAGCCGCGGCTTCACCTTCCGCCCGTTCACCACGATCGAGCAGATCAACGCCCGCGCCGACGCGACCTATAAGACCACCGAGGATCGTCTGCGCGGCGAGCTGCAGGAGATCGAGGACAGCCTCAACCAGATCCAGGCGCCGATGGCGAGCGGGATGCGCTCGGGCGCCCTCACCCCCGAGCAGCAGCGCTCGGTCGCCGAATACAACTCGCGCTCGCTCGAGCTCCGTCAGGAGCTCCGCCGGGTCACCGCCGACGCGCGCAGCGAGATCAATTCGCTCCTCAACAACGTCAAGCTCTTCAACATCTTCCTGATCCCGGCGCTGGTCGTCCTGGTCGGCTTGGTCATCGCGCTCGTCCGGCGCGCGGTCCTCGCCTCCTACCTCCGCCGCCGCCAGGTCCACTCGTCCTGAGCCAGAAGGGTAGCGTCCGATGACTCCGAAGGCCTTTTACACCCTCGCCGCCGTAACCGCCGTCGCGCTCGTCGGCGCCGGCGCCGCGATCGCCAGCCAGTACGGCGCATACTCGATCGAGCGCCCCACCGACACCACCTTCTTCCCTGACCTCAGCGCCAACCGCGGCGAGGTCGCCAAGCTCGTCCTCAACACCCCGCGCTACGACCTCGAGCTCGTCCGCAGCGGCGAGGGATGGGTCGTCGCCAGCCAGGGCAACTATCCGGTCAACCCGACCCAGGTCATGAACCTCGTCGACGGCCTCGCCGATCTCCGTCCCTTCGAGGCCAAGACCACCAATCCGCAGCTCTTCGCCGAGGTCTCCGTCGAAGACCCCGAGGCCGAAGGCGCCACCTCGTCCTACCTCGTCGCCGACAACGCCGCCGGCGAGCCGCTTGGGGCGATGATCGTCGGCAAGATCAGCAACTCGATCGGCTTCAACCCGCTCGGCGGCACCTTCGTCCGCAAGCCGGGCGAGGACCAGGTCTGGCTTGCCGAAGGCCGCGTCGGCATCCCCCTTACCATCACCGACTGGTTCCCGCAGATCGTCCACGTCAGCGGCCCCGACCTCCGCCGGATCACCATTCGCGAAGGCGGGCAGGTCGTTTTTGAAGCCAACAAGGTCGACATCAGCCTGGGCCGCTACGAGATCGTTTCGGTGGTCGATCCCGGTATTCCCGGCGAGTTGATCGTCAACGACACCAACATCAAGCAGCTCGGCCAGGGCGTCGTTTCCACGACCTTCGACCTCGCGCGCGCCGTGGGCGATATCGCCTTCGCCGACACTGATCGCATCGTCACCTTCGAGACCGCCAAGAGCGTCACTCTCACGGTCCAGCTCCACGAGCAGGACGGCCTCGTCTGGGCCAAGTACACCGCCACCGCGCCGGAGGGCAGCGAGGGCGTCGCCCAGGCCGCGCAGATCACGCAGCGCACCTCCGGGTTCGCCTTCAAGCTCCCGCAATACCGCCAGAACCCGCTGCAGCTGACGGTCGCCTCGCTGGTCGAGGCCAAGCCCGTCGAACAGGCCGCCCCCGCCGCCGGCGCCGACCCGATGAACCAGTTCCTGACCCGTCAGGATCCCGCCGCCGCCATCCCGGTCCTCCCGCCGCCGCGCCAGTAGGACTTTTCGGCCGGAGCCTCGCGCTCCGGCCACTAACCCAATCGCGGGAACCGTCCTTGGCGGCCCGCTTGCCTGCGGTGTAAGAAGCCGGTCGCCTATTTGTCCCGCGTGCCCAGGAGCCGCCCGTGACCGTCTTCGCCCGCCTCGCTGCCGCGGCCCTTCTTGCGCTCGCGCTTCCTGCATTCGCCGCCGCCCAAGCTCCTGCCGAAGTCACCGGCCGCGCTCGCGCGATCAACGCCGACACCATCGCCGTGGGCAGCTCCTACGTTTTCCTTTTCGGCCTTGAGTCGGTCGAGCAGGGCCAGATCTGCGGCAAGAACAACGCCATGTGGAGCTGCTTCGACTACGCCCGGCGCGCGCTCGAGACGATCATCGACGTCGCCCCGGTGACGTGCACGCTGGTCGGCCCGCCGGACTATCTCGGCCGCGCCCTCGGCGTCTGCACAGTCGCCGGCAAGAACGTCAACGAGGCCTTCGTGCGCAGCGGCTTCGCCCTCGCCAAGCGCGACGAGAGCCTCGACTACGTGGCGGCCGAGGAAGCTGCCAAGGCGGAGGGTCTCGGCCTCTGGGGCAGCGAGTTCCAGCACCCGGCGGAGTTCCGTGCGTCGGAAGGGATACTGATCGACCGCCCCTGAGCGGGTCCGCTCCGGCGGCGGGCTTGCGATTTTCGCGAGAGGCGCCGGCCCGCTCCCTACTCGCAATCCATAACCGAAGCTCTTGGATTTGCGCCATTGCCGCGCATGCGCTGTCGCTTTTCAGCGCTGATGTACGGGGCCTGGACCACGTTCGTTCCGTTGCAATTTTTCCTCGGTCCTGATTAGTCTCTGATGGGCAAAACGCAGGCATGACCTGCGAAAAGCCCTTTCCAGGGAGGTAAATTCCACATGAATCCTGTCTATTTCCGCAAAGCGCTCGGCCTGAGCGCGGCGGCTGCAGCCGTGGTTGCGCTTTCGGCTCCGGCCGTCGCGCAGGCCCCGGCGGTGCAGCCGAACTTCACGCCGTCGGTGTCGGACGGCCGCCTTCTCGGCGCCGACAACGAGCCGCAGAACTGGATTGCGTTTAACCAGAACCTGCAGAGCCATCGCTATTCGCGTCTGACCCAGATCAGCCGCGACAACGTCGCCAACCTCGAGCTGGTGTGGACGATGTCCCTCGCCGGCGCCGAGGACGAGAGCGGCAACAACGGCCCGAATATCATGGCCAACCCGTTTGTCGACAACGGCCTCATGTACGCGATCTCCTCGTGGGGACGCGTCTTCAAGATCGACGTCCGCGACCCGAACAAGGGCGACCTGCTCTGGATTTCGGACCCGGGCATCGAGCACGAGGGCAACGACCCGCAGACCCGCGGCATGGGCCTCTACGGCCGCTACATCATCAACCCGCTCCGTGACGGCCGCCTGGTCGCCCAGGATCGCGAGACCGGTGAATTGGTCTGGGACGTCACCATGGCGGTCGAGACCGAGTATGGTGGTCGCGAGCGCTTCAACGCCGGCCCGGTGTGCATCAACGACATCTGCACCGTCGCCAACGCGACCGGTGACGGCGGCACGCGCGGCTGGGTGGCGGGCGTCAACCCGCTGACCGGTGAAGAGCTGTGGCGCACCTACGTGGTTCCGGAGCCGGGTCAGCCGGGTTCGGAGACCTGGAAGGATCCGGGCCAGACCGCCTGGACCCGTGGCGGTGGTGGCCTGTGGACCATCGGCTCGTACGATGCCGTGAACGACAACTTCATCTGGGGTACCGGCAATCCGGTCCCGACCTACGACCCCGAGTTCCGCCCGGGCGACAATCTGTTCACCGACGCGACGATCGCCTTCGATCACGATACGGGCGCCATGAACTGGTACTTCCAGTACACCCCTGGCGACTCGTGGGACTATGACGAGAACGGCGTCGCCATGGTCTATGATGCCCCCGTCAACGGCGAAATGACCCACATCGTCGGTCACTTCGGCCGCAACGGCTTCTACTACAACCTCGACGCCGCGACCGGCGCCTTCATCAACGCCAGCCAGTGGGTCAACGAGCTCAACTGGACGGCAGGCATCGATCCGAAGACCGGCCTGCCGGTCGAGTACGATCCGGCTCTCGATGTGCAGCAATACGTCCCGGCTTCCCGCACGATGCGCGGCGAGGGCTGGGAAACCTCGTGCCCGACGTGGCACGGCGGCGGCGCTCACCAGACGCCGGCCTTCAACCCGGTCAAGTTCATCGCCTACATGGTCGGCACCGAAGGGTGCTTCAGCCAGACCGGCGGCGAAGGCAAGCCGGACTGGGTCGCTGGTCAGAACTCCAAGAACGGCCGCGAATGGACTTCGGACCTCTACTACGGTGCCATCACCGCCCTTGACGTGACGAGCAACAACGTCATCGCCAAGGTCAACACCGACGTCGAGATCCGTTCGGGCATCACCGCGACCGCCGGCGGCCTCGTCCTCACGACGATGACCGAAGGCGACTTCCTGGCGCTGAACGACGAGACCCTCGAGGTTCTCTATCGCTTCAACGTCGGCACGCCGCTCAAGGCCCCGCCGATCACCTACGCGGTCAACGGCCGTCAGTACATCGCCTTCCAGTCCTCGGGTCTCCACGTGCACCCGGTTCGCTTCACGGACCTCCAGCACTCCGAGATGCTGTTCGTGTTCGCTCTCGGCTCGTAGCCGTCGGCTCAACGCAATGTGAGGAGCGGCCGGGTCATCCCGGCCGCTCTTTTTTTGAACCCCTCCCTGAATTGCGCTAATGCCTCGGGCTGGGTTTTCGGTCCGGCGCCCACGCCATCCGCGGACGCGCTGACAGAGAGGCAGTTCTCATGCGTATCCTTCCGCCCATCCGCTTGGCCGCCGCAGCCGCGATCTTGTCGGCGCTCTGCACCGCCTCGGCCGATGCCCAGGCGCCAAGCGCGGCCGCCCCTTCTCCGGCGCCTGCCGCCGAGGAGCGCAACCCGATGGATCGGTTGACCGTCTGGGACCTCAAGATCGGCACGCCGCTCGCGGAGATGCCGGAGTTCCTCGCGTTCAAGGGCTATGCGTGCGGCAGCAATGGCGGGCCACCGCGCCGGCCGCTCGCCGGCTGGCAGGACTTCGCGCTCTGCCCGCCCGACGCGAGCAGCGGCCTCTACGAGGTCTATTTCGAGTATGACGACGAGGCCGAATACATTCTGCGCGCCCACGACGACCAGCGCGTGGCCCTTGTCACCGGCACGGTCGACAAGTCCTTTCCGATCGTCACCTCGGCGCTTTTCGACGCCACCGGCGTCCTCCGCGGAATCCGCATCATGACCGACCCGCGCGCGGACTACACTGCCGACGTCTTCTTCGACCTCGGCACGATGCGCGCCCGCCAGGACCACTATCTCCTCGGCCCCTTCCTCGGCTCGCAGTTCCTGATCGATCCGCGGGTCGATTGCGTCGACGTCCCGCTCGCCGCTGACGAGGAAACGGTGGGCGGCAACCACACCAAGCTCGATTGCGAGCGGATCGATAGCGCGACCCACACCCGCTACATCCTGCAGACCCGGTTCCTTCGGAAGCCCGGTCAGCTCGGCCGCGACCCGGTCACCGGTGCCCTGACCACGGGCCAGTTCGAGAGCTGGACGCGCGCGGAGATCTATCAGGAGGGCTTCGGCCCGGCCGGCCCGATCCTCGACCGCACCGTCGGTGCGACCCCCGTCCCCACTCCCGGCGTCCAGCCGCGCTAGGCGCGAACGCGACCCGTCCCGGCATTGCGGGAGGCGCGGGAGACCTGAACGAAGTGGTTTTCGGCTAGGGCGCGGCCGGGGTCGGCGGCGCCGGGTTGAACACCGTGCCGTCGGGGAGGATCGTCTCCACCCACACCGAATCCGTGAGCTGCGCATCCTCGCTGATCATGGCCCGGAGGAGCCGGGCGCCGCTCAGATCCGCGCGCACCAGTACCACCGAGGTGAGATCGGCGCGGAAGAGATCGGTAAGCTGCAGGTTCGCGTCCGTGAAGTCGGTCGCCGCGAACTCCGCGTCGGGGAAATTGGCGTGGTAGAGGATCGCGCCGGTGAAATTGGCGCCGCGGAAATGGGCCGCATCGCCGCGCGCGTAGGAGAGATCCGCGCCGCTGAAATTGGCGCGCGGCAGCCGGGCGAGGCGGATATCGGCCTCGGTGAGATTGGCGCCGCTGAGATTGGCGCCGGTCATGTCGGATTTCTGCCCCATGAACCCGGTCATCACCGCGTGGCTGAGGTCGGCGTTGCCGAGCGTCGCCCCATAGGCCATCGTCCGATCGAGCGTCGCGCCGGCGAGATTGGCGAGACGAAGGTCCGCGAGATTGAGGTTGGCGTCGGTGAGGTTGGCGCCGCTGAGATCGGCCCGGCCAAGCTTGGCCGCGTGCAGCACCGCGCCGGTGAGATTGGCCCCGGCGAGATTGGCGCTGCTGAGATCGCGGCGCTTCAGCATCGCGTCGGTGAGGTCGCAGCCCGGGCAGTCGTTGCTGACGCCGGCCAGGAAATCGTCCCGCTGGTCGGCGAGGGCGGCCGGGGCGAGGACGACGAACCCTAGCAGCGCGGTCGCTGCGATGAGATGAACGCGCCTCATGCTCCGGCCCTCCCGCGATTGACAGAACCTACGGCGTCGCCGCCGGAACCTTGAGCGTGGCAAGCACCGCGGAATCCGGCGGCAGCTCGGTCGCGCCGGCCGGGATGCGATTCTTGGACATCAGGAACGCAGTGATATCCGCGTATTGCTGGGGCGTCAGGGACCCCGGCGCCTGCTGCGGCATCGCGGAGGTCAGGAAATCGAACATGTACGACGCCGTCTGGTCGGTGAACCAGCTGTTGCGGAACCCATTGCCGATGAGGCCTGGCGCCTCTGCCTGCCCGCCCAACGTCGAACCGTGGCAGCCGCCGCAATTGTCCTGATAGGCGTCCTCGCCCCGATCCGCTTGCTCAATGGTGTAGCTGGCGTCCTGGGCGAAGGCGGCTGCCGGCATCAAGGCTACGGCCGAGAGGCCAAGCACCAGACCGCGGAACTTCGAATTGAAACCGTTCACGGGACTAATCCATTCTTGAAGGGTTGCAGGTTGGAGCGGGACCATAGGGAATCCCACCCGCTCTAGCAACGTCGGATCGGGCGGGAAAGGTCCCTCGGAGCGCTCACTTTTCGCGGCGCGCAGCCATTTCACGGAGCCTCCGCCCGCTCTGCGAAGGCCCCAGCGTCAACGAAGGATGCTGGCGACTGATCCGCGGTAGAGGAGCGCCGCGGGCAGCGTGGCGAGGACGATGCCGGCCAGCGCCCCGAACGCGGCCAGCCACACTTCCTGGGCGCCGATCGTGGCGCTGAGACTCATCCCGCTCGAATTCGAGATGATCGAAGACCCCAGCCACGCCGCGCCATAGCCGAGCCCAAGCCCGATCAGCGCGCCAACCGCCACGATCGCGCTTGCGAACAGCCAGACCGCGACGAAGATATACATCCGCGACGCGCCAAGGGCGCGCAGCACCGCGAACTGGCGCTCGAACAGCTTCATCAGCGCCACCACGCCGGCGAAGATGGCGAGGAAGACGAGGATCTCGCTCACCACCGCCATCACCGACATCACGACCCGGATATTGCCCAGATACGAATAGAGCTGGAGCAGCACCTCGGCCGGGAAGAACGCCATGCTGCGGTCGGTCGAATACTCGCTGCGAAGGCCGTAGAGCGCCGGAATCGAGGCCGTCCGCACGACCAGCGCCGGCAGACCCGGCACAAGCTCGGGATCGAACGGCGGCCCGACCTGCTCGCTGCCTTCAGGATGGCCGGTCGGGAGGCCATGGACCTCCCAGATCGTCTCGACCGGCACGATCACTGCCCGATCCCACGGATTGCCCATCCGCTTCATCCGCCCGACGATCACCGGACGATATTCCTGGTGGCCGCCGCCTCCGGCGGCCTCGGCGGCGGCTTCGCTCATCCCGTGCGCCGGAATGAGCGTGGCGCCCATCGGAAAGGGAACGTCGGCGCCGATCACCGCCTCCTGGTGCGTGGCGAACATCCGCCCATCGGCGAGCCCGCCGCTGATCCGCTCCACGAACTGCGGGATCGTGCCGATCACCGAGTAGCCGCGGATCGTGTCGCCGAAGGCCATCGGCGCCGCGTATTCGACCCGCTGATCGGTCATCAGCTTGGCGACGAGATCGCCGTCGAGGAGTTCGACCGCGCTTGGCTGCAGGAAGATGGTGTTGAGCACGATCTGGATCGGGCTGCCTGGCGCCGCGACGAGAAGGTCGAAACGGTCGGCGGCGGCGGTGCTGCCGTTGCGGATCGCCCGCTCCTGGGCCGAGATGCCGACCCCGAGCGCGATCGCGACCGCGATCACCACGATGAAAAGGAGGGTCGTCGCCGGATAGCGGCGGATGGTGGCAAAGGCGATCGGCGCCGGGTTCATACCGCCATCTCCGCTGCTGCGGCGGCGAGGCCGACCGGCCGCCCGTCGCTCACGACTCTGCCGTGCTCGAGCCGCACCACCCGCTGCGCCCGTTCGACCAGCGCCTTGTCATGGCTCACCACGATCGTCGTCCGCCCTGCGGCGGCGGCCTTGGCGAGTTCGGCGGCGACCTGCTCGCCGGCCGCGGCATCAAGGCTAGCTGTCGGCTCGTCGGCGAGAAGGATCGGCGGATCGAAGAGCAGCGCGCGGGCGATCGCGACGCGCTGCCGCTCGCCGCGCGACAGGTCGGTGACGGCCTTCCGCGCCAGCGGCACGCCCAGCTCCTCGAGGAGCTGCTTGGCCCGCGCCCGGACGGCGGCGGGGATCGTGAAGCCCGAGAAGGTGGCCGGGAGGAGGACGTTGGCGAGCGGTGTCAGCTGCTCGATGAGGTGGAATTCCTGGAAGATCAGTCCGACCTCTTGCCGCCGCCAGCGGTCGCGCCTCCCCTCGCTGAGCTTGGTGATGTCGGTGCCGTCCCAGCGCACGCTGCCGGTGGTCGGCTTGAGCACCCCGGCGACGACATGCAGAAGCGTGGTCTTGCCCGAGCCAGACGGGCCGCTGAAGGCCACGAACGAACCCGGCGCGATGGTGAGGTCGGCCACCGTCACGGCCGGCGCGCCATCCTTCCCGGCGCTGCCGAAGACGACGGAAACCCCCTCGGCCTTGAGCGCCGCGCCCTTCATTCTCCCCACGCCTCCCCGCGAAGGATCGCCCTGCGCCCCGCTGTTACATTATACGCTGAGGAAGGGCAAAGGTATCGTGACGGCGAATGCCCAAGACGGCGAAGGCGCTAGTTGCCGATGATCATGTCGCCGAAGCCGAGCGGGGTGCTGCGCACCATCGAGCGGCGCTTGTAGGTTGCGTCCATCAGGCGGACCTTGCTCACGAAGCCGGTCTCGGGGTCGGTCCACGCGCCGAGGTCGAGCGTCCCGTTCACGTCGAGGATGTTGTCGAAGGCGACGACCCTGAGCGGGTCGCGCGTGTAGACCACCACGATGTCCTCCGGCCACTCCGACACCTCGGAGCAGAACGGACACACCGCCATCGGCAGATTGGTCAGCACGAAGAATTTCGAGTCCGCCTTGAGCGGCGGCGCCATGAAGCCGTGGAGCGCGACCGGCTGGCCGGCGAAGAGCCGCGCCTGCTCGGAGAAATCGCCCTTGTCGTAGAGCTGTTCCATGGTCATGACCGGCGTGTCGGCCCAAGCGACTCCCCGGCCCGCGAGCGCGAGCGTTGCCGCCCCACCGACGATCAGGCCCCTACGGGTGAGTTTCATGGCGACGGTCCTCCACCGGCAATCATTGCCACCGGTAACAAAGTAACACTGAAAATAGGCCTGCAAAAGCAGCGCTTCCAGCCCCAACAGGGGTTTAGCCGGCCAAAGCGGGGTCAAATCGCCGTGCGCGCCCGCCCAGCAAAGCGGGTCGAAGCGGCGCGACCGGGATGATAGGCTCGCGCCGCGGATCGCGGTTGTCGAGGGGAGCTGCGATGAAGGTTGGAACCCGGCACATGCGCACCATCTGGCTCGAGCCGGACGGGCGGCGCGTCGGCATCATCGACCAGACCCTCCTGCCCCACCGCTTCGCGACGCTCACCCTTTCGACGCTGGACGATGCGGTCGAGGCGATCCGCACCATGCGCGTGCGCGGCGCGCCGCTGATCGGCGCCGCCGCCGCCTACGGCTACGCCCTCGCCCTCGCCGCCGACCCGTCCGACGCCGCCCTCGCTTCGTCGTACCGCGCCCTCGCCGCCGCCCGGCCCACCGCGATCAACCTCCGCTGGGCGCTCGACCAGGTGCTGGCGGCGGTGCGCGGCCTGCCGCCGTCGGTGCGGGCCGACGTCGCCTACCGGCGCGCCGGCGAGATCGCCGACGAGGACGTCGCCATCAACCGCTCGATCGGCGGCCACGGCCTTCTCCTTCTTCGCGAGCTCGCCGCCGCGAACCCCGGCCGGGTGCTAAACGTCCTCACTCACTGCAACGCCGGCTGGCTGGCGACCGTCGATTGGGGCACGGCGACCGCGCCGATCTACCTCGCCCACGAGGCCGGCATCCCGGTCCATGTCTGGGTCGGCGAGACGCGGCCCCGCAACCAGGGCGCTTCTCTCACCGCCTGGGAGCTCGGCCAGCACGGCGTGCCGCACACGATCATCGCCGACAACACCGGCGGCCACCTCATGCAGCACGGCAAGGTCGACCTCGTCATCGTCGGCACCGACCGCACCACCGCGACCGGCGACGTCTGCAACAAGATCGGCACCTATCTGAAGGCGCTCGCCGCGCGCGACAACCGCGTCCCGTTCTACGTCGCCCTCCCCTCGCCGACCATCGACTTCACGATCGAGAACGGTGTCGCCGAGGTGCCGATCGAGGAGCGCGGCGGCGACGAGCTGGCCCTCGTCTCGGGCCGCGCGAGCGACGGCAGCATCGCCTCGGTGCGCGTCATCCCCGACGGCTCGCCGGTCGCCAACTACGCCTTCGACGTCACCCCGGCGCGCCTCGTCACCGGCCTCATCACCGAGCGCGGCGTCCTTCGCGCCACCCGCGACTCCCTCGCCGACGCCTTCCCCGACCGCGCCGCCGCCGCGAAGAGCGCCCACACCCTCCGCCCGGCGGCAGAGTAGCCGAAGCTTCGGCCTGGGCGGGACACCCACCCAAGCCGCTTCCCCGGCGGAAGCCGGGGCCCATGCACCCGCGACGCTGGCGAAACGGTCGGTTGGATCCCGGCTTCCGCCGGGGAGGCGGCCTTGTAGTTGGGACATCCCGAAACTCGTGACACGCCAAGCCCACTCTCCCCGGTGGGGACAGTGAGGCGGAGCACCCGGGCTTGACCCGGGTGGTTGGGGTGAGGGGGTACACCATCCGGATGGGTCGCAACCCCTCATCCGCATCCCGCCTCGCCTGCGGCGAGCCGGTGATCACGACCGCTCCCTCTGGGAGAGGGGGAAGCGGAGGGCGGCGGCTAGCTTCCCAAAGCTTGGGACCGGACTTACGAATAGGGCGAGGGAGGGGCGAATGCACAGCCGCTGGAACGATGCCGAGGCCGAGGCGACCGTTACGCGCTACGCCGCCGCCGGCGTCAGCGGCGACCTCTCGCTCCGCATCTACTCGACGCGCCTCCTCGGCGCCGACCCGCGCCTCGTCCTTCATGGTGGCGGCAACACCTCGATGAAGACGCGCCTCACCGACCTCAACGGCGACCTCGTCGAAATCCTCTGCGTGAAGGGCAGCGGCGGCGACATGGCGACGATCGAGCCCTCCGGCCTCCCCGCCGTCCGCCTCGCCCCGCTCCTCAAGCTCCGCTCGCGCGAAGCGTTGCCAGACGATGAGATGGTCCGCCTGCAGCGCGCCAATCTCCTCGATCCCGGCGCGCCCAACCCTTCGGTCGAGACCCTCCTCCACGCCTTCCTGCCGCACGCTTTCGTCGACCACACCCATGCCGCCGCGGTGCTCAGCCTCACCGACCAGCCCGACCCGGCAGCCTTGTGCCGCGAAGTCTTCGGCACGCGTATGGGCTACGTGCCCTACGTCATGCCCGGCTTCGCCCTCTCCAAAGCCGCCGCGGATGTCTTCGACCAGGACCCGACGGTCGAAGGCCTCATCCTCCTCAACCACGGCATCTTCACCTTCGGCGCAACTGCCCGCGAGGCCTACGAGCGGATGATCGCGATGGTCACCCTCGCCGAGGCGCGCATCGCCGCCGCAAGCGCGAGCCACGGCGCCAAGCCCGTCCTGCAACCGGCGGCGCTCCCCGCCGCCGTCGCGTCGCTCGCCGAAGTCGCGCCGATCATTCGCGGCGCCGCCAGCTTCGCGGACACCGAGATCGAGGGCGCCTGGTCGCGCCCGATCCTCGACTTCCGCACCGGCCCGGCGATCCGCGCCTTCGTCGACGGCAAGGACCTCGACCGCTACGCGACCGAGGGCGTGGTCACCCCCGACAACATCATCCGCATCAAGAACAAGCCGCTGATCGTGGCCACCCCCGAGCCCGGCAAGCTCGACCATTTCGCGACCGACACGCGCAAGCGCGTCGCGACCTTCATGGCCGAATACGAGCGCATGTTTCAGCGCAACGACAAGCGAGTCGGCGGCGGCCGGAAGATGCTCGAGCCGACCCCGCGCCTCGTGCTGGTCCCCGGCCTCGGCCTCTTCGGTCTCGGCAACACAAGACAGGCCGCGCGCATCGCCGCCGACGTCGCCGAGATCGCGGTCGAGGTGATCACCGGCGCCGAGACCGTCGGCCGCTACAAGGCCCTCCCCGAGGCCGACCTCTTCGACGTCGAGTACTGGCCGCTCGAACAGGCCAAGCTCGGCAAGGACAAGCCGAAGGATTTGGCGGGCCAGATCGTGGTGGTGACCGGCGCCGCCGGCACGATCGGCCTCGCCACCGCAATCGCCTTCGCCGAGGCGGGCGCGGTGGTCGCCCTCCTCGACCTCGAGCTCGCCGATGTCGCCGGCCACCCGGTTCTTGGCCCAAACTCGCTCGCCCTCCGCTGCGACGTGACCGACGCGGACTCCGTCCGCGCCGCCTTCGACGCCGTGACGGAACGCTTCGGCGGCGTCGATATCCTCGTCTCCAACGCCGGCGCCGCCTGGCAGGGTCGCATCGGCGAGGTCGACGACGCGACGCTGCGCAAGAGTTTCGAGCTCAACTTCTTCGCCCACCAGTGCGTCGCGCAGAACGCGAGCCGCATCATGCGCGCGCAGGCGACCGGCGGCTGTCTCCTCTTCAACGTCTCCAAGCAGGCGGTGAACCCCGGCCCCGATTTCGGCCCCTACGGCCTCCCCAAGGCCGCCACCCTTGCGCTGATGCGCCAATACGCGGTCGACTACGGCAAGGAGGGCATCCGCTCCAACGCCGTCAACGCCGACCGCATCCGCTCGGGCCTCCTCGACGAGCGCATGGTGGCCGCGCGCTCGAGGGCCCGCGGGGTGAGCGAGAAGGAGTACATGAGCGGCAACCTGCTCCAGCGCGAGGTCACCGCCTTCGACGTCGCGCAGGCTTTCCTGCTTCAGGCCCTCGCCCTCAAGACCACCGGCAACATCGTCACCGTCGATGGCGGCAACATCGCCGCCGCGCCGCGCTAGTCTCAACCGTTCACGTTCAGGCCGGGCCAGCCCCCAAACCGCTAAACCCCGCGAAGGCGGGGACCCATGCAACGGCTCAACAGGCTCAAGCGGTCATGTCGATCCCGAGGTCGGTCCAATCGGGATTCATCTCTTCGATCAGCCTGATCTTCCACGCACGATTTCACTTCTTGAGCTGACGCTCGCGCGTAAAGGCCGCGTCGCGGGTCTCGTGGACCTCGTACCAAACGAGCATCTTCACACCACACTTCTTGGTGAAGCCCGGGATCACGCCTTCACGATGCTGCCACGCGCGCCCCGCGAGGTTGTCGGTGCTCCCGATATAGAGCGTTCCGTTCGGCTTGCTCGCCATGATGTAAGTGCAGAAGGCCATGACCGATTCCGACATTCGGCCCATGCGGGAAGCGAGCCACCCCAAAACCGCTCTTCCCCGCGAAGGCGGGAACCTATCCCCTCACCACACTCGGTGATCTGGCCCGCAAGCTCAGCGCTCCGCCGCACCGTTGCTTGGGTCCCCCCCTTCGCGGGGATGAGCGGTTGTGGGGACGGTCCGCTCCTGCGGATACGCATGCCGCACCCCATTCGGGTCGGTCACCACGAGTCCCTCCCCATCCTCCTCCACCCAGCCCGGACCCACCGGGACTTTGCCGTGGCCGCCCGGAGTGTCGAGGACGTAGGTCGGCTGCGCGAGGCCGGAGAGCTTGCCGCGCAATTCGCGCATGATCGCCTGCCCCTCGGCGATCGTCCCCCGGAAGTGTGAC
>CAYOET010000116.1:0-4229 GCA_964402985.1 uncultured Bauldia sp.
CGGCACCGCCACGTAGCCGCCCTGGAGATCGAGCCCGAAGGTCGAGCCGGCGAGCGCGAGATGGCCGGCGGTACCGATGATCGGCGGCACTGCGCCGAGCGGCCGGAACGACACCCCCTCCATCTCCATGTCGAGACGCAGCGCCTCGGCCGGGATCGCCACGCGCTGCCCGGTAAACAGGAGCCCGGAGGGGATCGCCGCGATCAGCTTCCCCGAGGTCAGCCGACCGGCGGTGACGTTGGTCACCACCCAGCGCCGCGCGCCGTCGGCGAGGAACGGCGGCCACATCTGCTTCAGCGTGTCGAGCGGCATGGGCGAAAAATCGGCCGCCAGCGCCAGCGACGGCGTCTCGCCGTCGAAGCCGATGCTGCCCACCGCCACCACCGAGCCGGAAGGGGCGAGGATCATCGCCTGGTCGATCGACACCAGCTTGCTCACGAGGTCGGCCGTGCCGGTGACGGCGATGCGCTGCGTGACCAGCGGCGGCGCGCCGACCGCATCGCCGTGCGCGAGCACGGCGCCCCGCGACTCGACCGTGAACCCGTAGCGCCCCTCGCCCATGGCGCGGATCGAGCCGGTGAACACCGCCTGCGTGTCGCCCATGAAAAGCGTCGAGGGTTCGATCACGATCCGCTCTCCGGGCACGTCCCAGCGGAGGCGGAGCGTCGCCTCGTCGACCGGCAGCGGACTGAAGGCCGAGCGGAAGCGCATCGTCCCCTGGCCGAGGTCGAGACGGAGATTGGCGGCGCGCACCGCGCCGTCGTTTCCGATCCGCACCATCGCCCGCCCGTAGAGCGGAGCGTCCGACGAGAAGGCGCTGCTGGGGTCGGCGACGCTCCACAGGAAGTCGCCGAGCGAGATCTGCGAGAGGTTCACCGAGTAGATGCGGTCCCCCGAGGTCGCGTCGAGCGAGCGGTCGGCGGTCGCCGACCACCGACCCGAGTAGCCGAGCGAGGAGAAGGTCGCGCGGGCGAGCCCGCTGTCCGGGTCGACGACCACCGAGAGGTCGGTGCCGGTGAAGGTCTTCAGCGTCGCAAGGTTGGCGTCGCGGAACTCGATCGTGGTGCCGAGCATGCTGAACGAGCGGAAGCCGTAACTCTCCGCGCCGTGAACCGCGGGCTCGATCCCGCGGTCGAGGATCTGCAGGGCGGCGACGAAATCCGGGAAGCCGCCTGTCGCCGCCGCGGCGCCGGTCGGGGCGGAACCGCCGAGACGCAGCCGGTTGCCGGCCAGCGCGCCGAACTCGACCCGCCCGCCGGCGCCGCGCACGAAGGCGACCTTGGCGCCGGTAACCTCGACGCTCCTCACCACGCCCGAGGGCAGGATGATCCCCGGTAGGTTGAGCCCGAGACGGATGGACGGGATCTCCGCGACGAGGGTTTGGCTGCTGTCACGGACATTGAGCCCGTCGAGGAGCAGCATCAGGCCGAGTTCGGGGTCGGTGGCGATCGTTGCCCCGGCGATGTCGACGTCGAACCCCTCGCCGAGCGCTGAGCGGATCGAGCTCTCGATCTGCTGGGCAAGGAACGGCGAGCGGATCGGACCGCTGGCGAGCACCGCGGCGAACGCGCCGAGCGCGACGACCACCAGCAAAAGGATGATCAGCACCACCTGCACGAGGCGGCGGCGGAAGAACGACTTCCGGCGCGGCCGCGGCGGCTCGCTGGGGGCGGCGGGCGCCGGACTCAGACCTTCGACAAGAACCATCAACTCGGCTCGTGAGGGGCACGCCCCTCACGGCCCCGGTTCGCGAGTCACTCTAGCATCAAAGCCCAGCAAAACGGGCAAGTCTCGATATCCATTGCCGGATTCGTTGCTATCAAGCCCGCTGGCAGCGTGAAGAAGCGGTGTTTCCATGGCGGATCTCGACGCGGGCAGTCTCGCTCCTGACTTCGACCTCGTCGGCGACGACGGCGCGCCGATCCGGCTCTCATCCTTCCGCGGCAAGCCCGTCGTCCTCTATGTCTTCTCCGAGGCCGGCTCGCCGACCTGCACCGACGAGGCGATCGCCTTTTCGAAGCGCATCCCAGACTTCACGCGCATCGGCGTGACGGTGATCGGCCTGTCGCCCGACGCGCCCGGCATCCTCGCCAAATTCCGCAAGAAGCGCGCCCTCGCCGGCCTCCTCGCCGCCGACCCCGATCGCCAGGTGATCGAGCCCTACGGGATGTGGGTCGAGAAGACCCTCTTCGGGCGGACCTATATGGGCACCGAACGCACCACCTTCCTCATCGACGCGCGCGGCCGGATCGCCCGCCGCTGGCGCAAGGTGCGCCTCAAGAATCACGTCGAGGATGTGCTCGAGGCGGCGGCCGCCCTGGTGCGCTGAATCGGGCGCGCCTCGCAAAAATCCCAGCAAACGCAGCGGCCAAGAAGGGAATGTTAACCTTAACCAGGTCTAATCCTGTTCTGGGATTTGGAACATTCACCTTCACCCGGTGCGTAATATGGCGTTGGCGCTCAGTGACCCCAAAGCAATCTCGCGGCGCAAGGCTTACCACCTCCATGCCGCCCGAACCCACGGCGAGCACACCGTTCGCCGCTCGCGTCTCCGTCCCTTCCTGATCGGCGGGCTCGCGGTCGTCGCCTTCGGCTTCTCGGCGGCCTATGTGCTGGCGACCGGCTACCTCTTCTTCCGCGACGACCTCATCGGCGCCAGCCTCGCTCAGCAGGCCCACCTCCGCGCCTCTTACGAGGATCGCATCGCCGAGCTCCGCTCGCAGATCGACCGCATCACCAGCCGCCAGCTCCTCGACCAGGAAGCGATCGACGCCGAGCTGCAGCGCCTGGTCGGCCGTCAGGCCGCGCTCGACGCCCGCCAGGACATGCTGACCGGCCTCACCGCATCGGCGCGCCAGGCGGGTCTCATTCCCCCGGCGACGCCCGTGCCCGTCGCCAACCCGCTGCGCGGCGAGGGCCTTGGCGTCGGCGGACCCGATGTCCCGGTCGGCAATCTCGACCACGTGATGATGCTGCGCGGCCAGGACTCGATGGAGATCAAGGTCGACCCCGTTCCGGCGAGCGACGACATCGCCTTCGTCGAGCAGTCGCTCGATCAGCTTGAGACCAGCCAGATCGCGTTCGTCCACGCCGTCAACGAGCAGCTTGGCGAGACCACCACCCGGCTCGTCGATATCCTCGGCCGCCTCGGCCTCGAGGACGAGCTCGAGGCCAGCGTTCCGGGCGGCGTCGGCGGGCCGTATGTGCCCATCGCCCAGAGCCGCAGCTTCGAGGCCTTCACCGGCGGGGTCGCGGCGATCACCAACCGCCTCGACGAACTCGAGGCGATGCGCTCCTTCGCCCGCTCGCTCCCACTTCTGCGCCCGATCCCGGACACCGAGATCACCAGCGGCTTCGGCACGCGGCGCGACCCGTTCCTCGGCCGCCTCTCGATGCACGAGGGCACCGATTTCCGCGCCGCGACCGGCGACAATGTCCGCTCGACCGCCGGCGGCACCGTGACCGTTGCCGGTCCCTACGGCGGCTACGGCCGGATGGTCGAGATCGACCACGGCAACGGCATCACCACGCGTTACGGACATCTCAGCCGCATCCTGGTCGGCGAGGGCGACGTCATATCGGCCGGCACCCTGGTCGGCCTCGCCGGCTCGACCGGCCGCAGCACCGGGCCGCACCTCCACTACGAGATCCGCATCGACGGCCGCGCCATCGACCCGCTGCGCTACCTCCGCGTCGGCCCCGACCTCATCGCGCTGCTCTAGCGATCTCCGCGACTCCGGGCCTGGGCTCTAGTCGAGATCCTTGACCTCGGGGGCGGCGTACCCGCCACCAACCCGCTGCGCGAGCGCGGCTTCCATGAACGGATCGAGCGCGCCGTTGAGGACGTCGCCCGGGCTGGTGCTCTCCACCCCGGTGCGAAGGTCCTTCACCAGCTGATAGGGCTGGAGCACATACGAGCGAATCTGGTGCCCCCAGCCGATGTCCGTCTTGGACGCGGCTGAAGCGCCGGCCGCTGCCTCGCGCTTTTCCAGCTCCGCCTCGTAGAGACGGGCGCGCAGCATCTTCCACGCCTCGGCGCGGTTCCGATGCTGCGAGCGGTCGCTCTGGCACTGGACCACGATTCCGGTCGGGATGTGCGTGAGGCGGATCGCCGAATCGGTCGTGTTGACGTGCTGCCCGCCCGCGCCCGACGAACGGAACGTATCGGTGCGCACGTCGGCCTCGGCGATGTCGATCTCAATCGAATCGTCGACCACCGGATAGACCCA
>CAYOET010000117.1:0-2501 GCA_964402985.1 uncultured Bauldia sp.
GAGACCGACCAGCGCGGCCGCATCAAGACCGACGAGCACCTCCGCACCAACGTGGAAGGCGTCTACGCCATCGGCGACGTGATCGCCGGCCCGATGCTCGCCCACAAGGCCGAGGACGAGGGCATCGCGGTGGCCGAGACGCTCGCCGGCCAGGCTGGCCACGTCAATTACGGCGTCATCCCGAGCGTGGTCTACACCATGCCCGAGATCGCCTCCGTCGGGGCTGGCGAGGAGGACCTCAAGGCCGCCGACGTTGAGTACCGCGTGGGAAAATTCCCGTTCTCGGCCAACGGCCGCGCCCGCGCCATGGGCCGCTCCGAGGGCTTCGTGAAGATCCTCGCCGACGCCGCCACCGACCGCGTGCTGGGCGCCCACATCGTCGGCCAGGCCGCCGGCGAGCTCATCCAGGAGATCGCGGTGCTGATGGAGTTCGGCGGCTCGGCCGAGGACCTCGCCCGCACCAGCCACGGCCATCCGACCCTCTCCGAAGCGATCCGCGAAGCCGCCTCCGCCGCCTGGTTCAAACCCATCCACATTTAGCTGGAAGAGGGAATCGCATGTTCCCGAAGAAGGATGTGATGGCCTCGCTCGACGGAATGGAGATCGGTGCGACTGGACCGCAGCGGCTTCAGATCGTCCTCAAGGTTGAGGGACGACGCATCACTCTGCCACTCACCTCCGAGGAGGCGCGCTGGTTGGCCTCTGCTTTGGTGATCTGGGCAGACAACAGCGACACGATCCGATCGAACTAGCGACCCCGGAAGCAAAATGGCCCCGCCAGGGGTGGCGGGGCCAGATGAACCGATGGGTCGGGGAGGGAGGCGGAACCCGGCCCGTTTGCGGGACTGGAGCAGCAGGCGGCGAAGCTCCAGTTCCGATCGGCAGGGTGACTTTCTCACGGCCCCGCTGACGCCAGCCTGAACCCGTTGTTCATCAGCGGTTTATCGAGCGCGGATGACTCCGGTCGTAAACCGCGAGGAGCCGCTGGCTGTCGACCTCGGTGTAGATCTGCGTGGTCGACAGACTGGCGTGCCCGAGGAGCTCCTGGATCGAGCGGAGATCGCCGCCGCCCGAGAGAAGATGTGTCGCGAAGGAGTGCCGAAGCGCATGCGGCGTGGCGGTGTCCGGAAGCCCTAGCGCCGAGCGGAGTCGCTCCATCGCTTTCTGGATGAGGCGCGGATTCAATGGCCCGCCCTTCGCGCCAACAAAAAGCGCCGTCCCGGCCTCGCCCCGATAGGGCGAAAGCCTGAGATACTCATCCACCCCCGCACGCACGACCGGCAGCACCGGTACGACGCGCACCTTCCTGCCCTTGCCGGTGACGCGAAGCGTCGGGCCGCTCGTCGCCCAATCGTCCCGCGTGAGTCCGAGCGCCTCCGAGATGCGCAGGCCGCAGCCATAGAGGAGCCCGAGCACCGCGGCGTTGCGCGCTGCGATCCACGGCTCCTCGTCAAACCCTTCGTCCGCATCGGTGACGCGCAGCGCGGCGCTCACCTCGAGCGGCTTGGGCAGGCTCTTCGGCTGCTTCGGCGCGCGGATGGCGCGCGCTGCAGCGCCGTTCACCAGCCCCTCACGCTCGAGGAAGCGGAGCAGCGAGCGAATGCCGGCGAGCCCGCGTGCCAAGGTGCGAGCGCCAGCCCCTTCGTTCCGCCGCGCCGCAAGGAAGCCGCGGAGGTCCGCGACCCGCAGCCGGCTGATATCGCCGATCGCCGGCGGCCCGCCGAGATGGCCCGTCAGGAAGGCGAGGTACTGCCGAACGTCGCGGTCATAGGCTTCGAGACTCTTCGCCGCCAGCCGTCGCTCGCTCCGAAGATGCGTCCGCCACCGCTCCACCGCCGCAGCGAGATCGGGCGCGACGATGATCAGCGGCGGGACGTTGGCGGTGACCATGCCAAAATCAATGAGCCACGGCGCTGAACGAACCCTTACGTTGATCGACGCGCCCGCGTCAGTCTGAATTTCGACCTCGCAGAAGGCGATAGCCGCCTGCGACGCACGCCAGGGCAACCAGGACCAGCGCGATCAGTCCGGCGATCCCGGTCCTCGAAACGCCGACGGTGTATTGATCGTTCGCCCACAGGACAAGGCCGACCAGCACCACGCCGAATCCAAGGCCAAACAGGGCCAGCACGACACCGGCAACTTTGCGCATTGCGACCGCCTCTCCCAAGGCCCGCGTCCGGCTCCTTCTAACACCCTTGCGTGGGTGACAATCGGGACATGCTTGCAGCCGCGCGTGCGGCTGCGGGCAAGGCCGTCAAGAGTCCAGGATTCTCATTGAGGCACCACACAAACGCCCCGCCTCCCCTTGACCCGCCGGCCTCATTGGCGTGGATAGAACAAATGCAGTCCGGCGGACCATCGGACCTCGCACGCGGGGGCCAGCTCAGCTTCGACGGCCTCGACGCGCCCGCGGCCAACCCGCCGGCCGCCGGCGCCTTCGACGACGCGCCGCTCGCCCATCGCGTGGTCTCGGTCCTCCTCCCGCTCGCGGTCGAGGG
>CAYOET010000118.1:0-3417 GCA_964402985.1 uncultured Bauldia sp.
TGTGCCCGACGATATTGTTCTCCGCATCGCGTCGGAGCTCGACATTTCCGTTGCGGGCTCGACGGCAGCGCTCGTCCGGCCCCCCAAGAATTGGGCTGGCTCGAAGGGCCTCCGGGCGTTCATCAGCCATATCTCAAAGGAAAAGCTCAAGGCGAGCCGACTCAGGGATTGCCTCGCGCCGTATGGAATCATCGGCTTTGTTGCGCACGAAGACATCCATCCGACCCTAGAGTGGCAGGTGGAGATTGAACGCGCCCTTCACAGCATGGAAGCGTTTGTTGCCATGCATACGCCCGGCTTCTCGCAGAGCTTCTGGACACAGCAGGAGGTGGGCTTCGCTGTGGGCAAGGGAGTCAAAATAATCTCGCTGAAGATGGGCGAGGACCCCACGGGCTTCATTTCTAAGCATCAGGCTCTGGCGCGCCGAGATCGGACAGCCGAGGTCATCGCAAAGGAGATCGACGCACTCTTGGAGGAAGATCCTCGGACGAAGCAGCGTCTAATCGAAGCGAGGGCATCGCAGCGCGCGGCCGACGAAATTCCATTCTAGGTCAATGCACCGGCACGTGAGCCTATCCTTCGGAACTCCAGATACGTGGGGATGCGGCCTTCACGCAGCGCGGTGCGTTCGTAGCGGGTGCCGGGCCAGTCCGCCCAGGGCTTGCGCCAGTCGTCGGCGCGTTCGGCGGTCCAGGTGAAGGCGGGGGTCTCGGCGAGGCGGAGGAGGGTCCAGGCGACGTAGCCCGGCACGTCGGAGGCGAACCGGAAGAGGCCGCCAGGGCGCAGCACGCGGGCGATCCGGGCGAGGTTCTCGGGGGAGACGAAGCGGCGCTTCCAGTGGCGGCGTTTCGGCCACGGGTCGGGGTAAAGGAGATCGACCTCGACCAGCGAACCGGCCGGCAGCCAGTCGAGGAGGAGGGCGGCGTCGTCGCCCCAGAGGCGGACGTTGTGGAGATCCTTCTCGACGAGGCCGCTCACCGCCTTGGCTATGCCGTTGATGAAAGGCTCGGCGCCGATGAAGCCGCAGCGCGGCGCGCGCTCGGCATTGGCGAGGAGATGCTCACCGCCGCCGAAGCCGATCTCGAGGCGAATTTCATCAACGGGCGTCGGGAAGAGATCGGCCAGTGAGTCCGGCGCCGGCTCGGTCAGGTCGAGCCGGAGACTGGGGAGGATGTCCTCGAGAAGCCCCTCGCGGCGGGCGCTCAGCGGCTTGCCCTTGCGGCGGCCGTGGAGGGCTCCGCGACGGCGCTGGTGCGGCTGGTCTTCGCTCAAGCGGACTCGTCCGGACCCGTCCGGCCCCTGACTCAGAGCGAGGCCTGGATCGCCTCGGCGAGGTCGGTGCGCTCCCACGAGAAGCCGCCGTCCTTTTCCGGCGCGCGGCCGAAATGGCCGTAGGCGGCGGTGCGGGCGTAAATCGGGCGGTTGAGCTTGAGGTGCTGGCGGATGCCGCGCGGGCTCAAATCCATCACCCGCGAGATCGCGGTCTCGACCTGGTCCTCGCCGACCGAGCCGGTGCCGTGGAGGTCGACATAGACCGCGAGCGGCTGGGAGACGCCGATCGCGTAGGCGATCTGGATGGTGCAGCGGTCGGCGATGCCGGCGGCGACGACGTTCTTGGCGAGGTAGCGGGCGGCGTACGCGGCCGAGCGGTCGACCTTGGTCGGGTCCTTGCCCGAGAAGGCGCCGCCGCCATGGGGGGCCGCGCCGCCATAGGTGTCGACGATGATTTTTCGGCCGGTGAGGCCGCAATCGCCGTCCGGGCCGCCGATCACGAACTTCCCGGTCGGGTTGACGTGCCAGATGGTGCCGGAATCGATCCAGTCGCCCGGAAGGGCCTGGCGAATATAGGGTTCGACCACTTCGCGGACGTCGTCCGAGGTCATGTCCTCGTCGAGATGCTGGGTTGAGAGAACGATCGAGGAGGCGCGCACCGGCTTGCCGTCGCGGTATTCGACCGTGACCTGGCTCTTGGCGTCAGGGCCGAGCTGAGGTGCCCTGCCGTCGCGGCGCGCCTCGCTGAGGAGCTTGAGGATGCGGTGGGCGTAGAAGATCGGTGCCGGCATCAACTCGGGCGTCTCGCGGCAGGCGTAGCCGAACATGATGCCCTGGTCGCCGGCGCCCTCGTCCTTGTTGCCGGAGGCGTCGACGCCGCGTGCGATGTCGACGGACTGGGCGTGGAGGAGGATCTCGATCTCTGCGGTCTTCCAGTGGAAGCCGTCCTGCTCGTAGCCGATGCCGCGGATCGTGTCGCGAACCACGCCCTCGATCACTTCCGAGGTAATGGACGCGGGCCCGCGGACTTCGCCGGCGATCACGACTCGATTGGTGGTTGCAAGCGTCTCACACGCGACGCGAGCCTCCGGCATGGCGCGGAGGAAGGTGTCGACCACGTTGTCCGAGATCTGGTCGCAGATCTTGTCGGGGTGGCCTTCGGAAACGGATTCGCTGGTGAAGTGATAGGACGAACGCGGCACAGAAACCCCCGTCACGGGCCGGGGAGCCGGCCGACAGTCGTCATTTTCTGGCAGCGAACCCGAGTCTGGTCAATGCCGCAGAAGCAGGGCTCTAATGCTCTTCCGGCTCACCGGCGAGAGCGCGCACGAGTTCGACCACGCGGCGGCGAATCTTCGGCTCACTGATGCGGGCGAACGCGCGGTTGAGTTGCAGGCCCTCGGACGAGGACAGGAACTCGGCGATGTAGCCGGTGTTGGGCGATTCGACGAAGCTGCCGTTCTTCTGCATCGAGGGGCCGGGCGCGTCCTCGAAGAAGAACGAGACCGGGACCTGAAGCACCGAAGAAATATGCTGCAGACGGCTGGCGCCGATGCGGTTGGTGCCCTTCTCGTACTTCTGGATCTGCTGGAACGTAATTCCGAGCTGCTCGCCAAGGCGTTCCTGACTCATCCCAAGCATCATGCGACGAAGGCGCACACGGCTCCCGACATGCGTGTCGATCGGATTTGGCTTCTTCTTCTCGGCCATATGAACTGCATCCTTCGCGAGCACGATAACCTCTACGGTTGTGTGGGGTGTGCCGCTCTTCGTGTCGGCTATAGCGCGTATTACGGGAACTCTTCGTACAAAAGCTGCTCAAGATTGCGTGCAGCGGCCCGAAATCGCGTGTCCTATCTGCTATTGCTGCCAAGTTAAGTCAATTGTCGCCTTTGTCTGCTCAGTCTTAAGGTAAATCCTTCACCTATGGCAGTGCCGAAAGCGGCCAGTAACAACATCCAAAAGGTCACACCCCCGAAGCGCGCGAAGAGGGTCGGCGGAAGACTCGCGGGGAGCGGACCGTCGACCGCGCCGGCCTCGCCGAGGGCGAGACTCGCAACGATGCGTCCGTAGGGATCGATGATGGCGGAAATACCGGTATTGGCAGCCCGCGCGAGCGGCAGACCTTCCTCGACGGCGCGCAGC
>CAYOET010000119.1:0-6135 GCA_964402985.1 uncultured Bauldia sp.
GATATAGAGCGTTCCGTTCGGCTTGCTCGCCATGATGTAAGTGCAGAAGGCCATGACCGATTCCGACATTCGGCCCATGCGGGAAGCGAGCCACCCCAAAACCGCCTTCCCCGCGAAGGCGGGAACCTATCCCCTCACCACACTCGGTGATCTGGCCCGCAAGCTCAGCGCTCCGCCGCACCGTTGCTTGGGTCCCCGCCTTCGCGGGGATGAGCGGTTGTGGGGACGGTCCGCTCCTGCGGATACGCGTGCCGCACCCCATTCGGGTCGGTCACCACGAGTCCCTCCCCATCCTCCTCCACCCAGCCCGGCCCCACCGGGACCTTGCCGTGGCCGCCCGGAATGTCGAGGACGTAGGTCGGCTGCGCGATCCCTGAGAGCCGCCCCCGCAGCTCGCGCATGATCGCCTGCCCCTCGGCGATCGTCCCCCGGAAGTGTGACGTGCCCGGCGCGAGGTCGGGGTGGTGGAGGTAGTAGGGCTTCACGCGGTTCTCGACGAAGGTCCGCATCAGCGCCTCGAGCGTGTCGGCTTCGTCGTTGACCCCGCGAAGGAGCACGCTCTGGCTGACCAGCGGCACGCCCGCATCGACCAGACGCGCGATCGCCGCCCGCGCCTCGGGCGTGAACTCCGACGCGTGGTTGGCGTGGATCGCCACCCACACCGCCTTGCCGCTCGCCCGCAGCGCCGCGACCAGCTCGTCATTCACCCGCCCCGGATCGACCACCGGCACGCGCGTATGCCACCGCACCACCTTCACATGCTCGATCGCTGCCAGCGCGGCGGCGATCTCGCGCATCCGCCGCGGCGAGAGCATGAACGGGTCGCCGCCGGTGAGGATCACCTCCCACACTTCGGGATGCGCGCGCACATAGTCGAGCGCGGCGTCGAGCTCGGCCGGGCTGAGCGCGCCTGAGCCGCCCGGCCCCACCATTTCGCGGCGGAAGCAGAACCGGCAGTACACCGCGCACACATGCAGCGGCTTGAGGAGCACGCGGTCGGGATAGCGGTGCACGATCCCCTTGACCGGCGAATGCGCGTCGTCGCCGATCGGGTCGAGAAGCTCCTCCGGCGTCGAGGTCAACTCGCGCGTGTCGGGAATGTACTGCGCCGCGATCGGCCCCCCGCTCGGCTCGGCCTCGATCAGCGAAGCCACGTCCGGCGTGATCGCCACCGCATAGCGCGCCGCCACCGCCGCCAGCGCCTTCACCTGCTCCGGCGCGATCAGCTCCGCATCCGCCAAATCCTGCGCCGACCGCAATGACGCCCGCTCCCCACCAGAGCGCGGAGCCGCCGCCTTCCCCCTCTCCCCGAGGGGGAAAGGGTGGGGGTGAGGGGGTACTGCGCTGTCCGGAGGGGTCGGAGCCCCCTCACCCGTCGCTCCCGCAATCGAGGGCGCCGACCTCTCCCCCCTGGGGAGAGGTGAAGACGCGAGCGAGTTGTTGAAACGGAACGGGTTCTTGAGCATGGCGGCGGCTTCGGCTGGAAACGTGCCGATGGCCTAGAACGGATCGTGCATCTTCGTCCACTGCACCTCTTCGACCGACGCCGCCCCGGTCGCCAGCATCACCAGCCGGTCGAACCCCAGCGCCACGCCCGAGGCTTGCGGCATCTCGCGGAGGGCTGCGAGGAAATCCTCGTCGATCGGGTAACGCTCGCCGTAGATGCGCTCCTTCTCGTCCATATCGGCGAGGAAGCGCTTTCGCTGCTCCTCGGCGTCGGTCAGCTCGCCGAACCCGTTGGCGAGCTCGACGCCGCACGCATAAAGCTCGAAGCGTTCGGCGAGGCGCGCATCGGCCGGGTCGGGCCGCGCCAGGGCCGCCTCGCTGATCGGATAGGAGTGGAGGAGGGTCGCCCGCCCCACCCCGAGTTTCGGTTCGACACGCTCGCCGAGGATGCGGCTGAAGATGTCCGACCAGCTGTCGTCATCGGCCACGCGCACGCCCGCCCGCCGCGCCGCCTCGGCGAGAGAGTCGCGGCGCACGCTGCCGTCGCTCGCGACCGTCGCGAGGAGATCGACCCCCGCGTGCCGCGCGAACGCCTCGGCCACCGCGAGCCGCTCGGGCTCGGCCAGCGGATCGCACACCACGCCGCGATACGCGAAGCGCCGTGCCCCCGCCGTCTCGGACGCCAGCCGCACGACCGCCGCGCAATCCTCCATCACCGCCGCGTATGGCGCGCCCGCGCGATACCATTCCAGCATCGTGAATTCGGGCGCGTGCAGGGCGCTCCGCTCGCGGTTCCGGAACACCCGCGCGAAGTCGAAGATCTTCTCCTCCCCCGCCGCGAGGAGCTTCTTCATCGCGAACTCCGGCGAGGTGTGGAGATAGGCCGGCGCCGACCGCCCGTCGATCGTCCGGAACGCCGTCGCGAAGGCGTGGAGATGCGTCTCGTTGCCCGGCGAGACCTGCAGCGCCGCCGCCTCCACCTCGACGAACCCCTCGCCCTCGAACCAGCCGCGCAGCGCCGCGCGGACACGGTTCCGCATCAGGAGCCGCCCCCGCCGCGCCCCGTGCACCCCTCGATCCCACCACCGCCCGCCGTTCAAGCCCGCTCCACCCTTTGGGTCACCTAGAACCTGTCATCGCCGGATTCATTCCGGCGATCCAGCCATCATCGCATCAACGCCAACCGCGCTGTCGCCCTCCCCACCGCTGGATTGCCGGAACAAGTCCGGCAATGACACCGGGTGAGTTGACGACCAGCACGCCGACTGGGGTCAACACGCGATCCCGGCTGCCGCTCTTCCCCGTCTGGCACTTTCCGCCGATATCGCTATTGTGCGCCCCGATTCATCAGGGGCGAGGCCCCGATTTCCGACATTTTACGAGGAATTCCGTGGCACGCGTGATCGCCAGCAACGTCCGCAAGGGTAATATTCTCGACATCGACGGCCGGCTCTGCCTCGTCCTGACGGCGGATAGCTTCTTCCCCGGCAAGGGCACCCCGACCACCCAGATCGACATGCGCCGCCTCTCCGACGGCGTGAAGGTAAGCCAACGCTACCGCACCACCGAGCAGGTCGAGCGCGCCTTCGTCGAGTCGCTGGACTTCTCCTACCTCTACAAGGACGGCGACAACTACGTGTTCATGAACCCGGTGAACTACGAGCAAATCACCGTCACGCCGGACATCGTCAGCGACTACGCCGTCTATCTCCAGGAGGGCATGGTGGTGAAGCTCTCGGTGTTCGAGGGCCTCGCCGTCGCCATCGAGCTGCCGCAGCGCGTCACCCTCGAGGTCGCCGAGACCGAGCCGGTGACCAAGGGCCAGACCGCCTCCTCGTCCTACAAGCCGGCGATCATGACCAACGGCGTACGCGTGATGGTCCCGCCGCATATCGGCCCCGGCTCGCGCGTCATCGTCATGACCGAGGACGGCTCCTACGCCGAACGCGCCAAGGATTAGTTCCGCACCTCGCGCTCGTCTGTCGCGAAGAGGTCGGGGCTGCCCCCATCAATCTGAACCTCCCCCTTGAGGGGAGGTCGAAGGCGCGAGGGCTATGCCCGAGCGGCTTGGGGTGGGGGTGCTACTTCGGTCGCCCAAGCCGCCCACGAATACCGTAGTTGCTCACCCCCACCCCAAACCGCTGCGCGGTTTGGACCTCCCCTCAAGGGAGAGGTTCAGGGTACGACGGGACTGTCATTGCCGGGCTTGTCCCGGCAACCCATGAACTCCGCCGGTGACGAATACCTGGCACGCTCCGGTGTTCATGGGTCGCCGGAACGAGTCCGGCGATGACAAGTATTGGGTGGCGGGGTTTTCTGCCTTATCTGAACCTCGCCGCTCCGGCCCCGCCCCGCCCGACAACCGCCAGGACCCGACATGACCGTCTCGCTCTACGACGCCTCCGTGCCCGTCTACCGCCGGAGCCTTCGCAACCTCTCCGACATCCTCGACAAGGCGGTCGCGTGGGCGGGCGAGCACAAGGTCGACCCCGCGGTCCTCCTCTCCTCGCGTCTCTATCCGGACATGTTCCCGCTGGTCCGCCAGGTGCAGACCGCGACCGACCAGGCCAAGGGCGCGATCCACCGCCTGACCGGCGTCGAGAACCCGCGCTTCCCCGACACCGAGACCACGGTCGACGAGCTGAAGGCGCGCATCGTCCGCCTCATCGAGTTCCTCGAATCGGTTCCGCGCGAAAAGTTCGACGGCGCCGAGACAAGAGAGGTCGAGGTGCGCATTGCCGGCGAGATGCGGAAGATGTCGGGCCTGCACTACCTCATGCATGTCGGCCTCGCCCACTTCTTCTTCCACGTCACCACCGCCTACGACATCTTGCGGCACAACGGCGTCCCGCTGGGCAAGGCGGACTACATCGGGCGTGGGGCGCTGTAGTTGCCGGATCCAAGATCTCTAGGGCTCCTAGCCAGGAGGGTATCCTTCACGCCTGAGCGGCCCTGAATGCGCTGAGCGCAATGCAGCACGAACCCATCGTTCGAAAGAAACACGTCGCAGTATGCCAAGGCCATTACTGAGTGCTGGAGGTCGGCAGCATCTGAGGATTGAGGACGGCGACTGCGATCTTTCGTCCGCAGTTCGTACAGCGCGTCCTCGGTCGCAATCGCATGGCACACCTTTACAACATCTTGCTTCCTCTCCAGGCAGAGACGCGAAATATCGAGGCGACGTCTTCGTGGAATCGGCTTGTTATTCGCGTCGCGCTCGAGGAGCGCGTACATCCACGTGCGGAACGCGATGGGTTCAATGTATCGTCGCTGCGCTGCCGTGGCTCCCTGGAGTGTCGCAAGTGCGGACGCAGCGTCATTCATCGGCTCGGTCAGAGCCCTCACGTCTGTTTCCTCTAGAAATCTTCTTGCGGTAATCCCTAGCGACCGGCCGTCACCGTCAAGATGGGAGAGCACCATCGACAAGTGGGGTACGACCATCCTGATGGGCTCTGACTGGCCTCCGCTCCAGCGGTCGACACAGGAGCTAATCTCTGATCGCTGTGAAGTGCGGCGCTCGACGATCCAAAGAGGTTTGAGCTCATCAATGAATGAGGCTCGATCGACGATTTGCCGCCGGTCAGTACCTCGACCAATCTCAACAAGATTCCATAGCGAGAAAACAAGATCGAAGTCGCTGGAAGTCGACAGCCGCTTAAGATCCGGCCAATTCGTTTCCCGCGCGAAGACGCTGTGATCGACGTAGACGAGCGCTGTCACCGGCGCACTTCGTGAACTCACCCCAATTGATTGCAACTGCCCCGAGTCCGTTTACCCCTCGTTTCAACCTTTGGCGCTTAGCTCCCGCGGGGTTCGTTTCCCTTGGGAGCTGAGACAATGCGGTCCTTCCTTCTGCCGGCCGTGGCCGGGCTACTCTTCGCGGCCTCGCCGGCGTCGGCGGGGGGCTATTTCTCGCTGCATGGCGGCGCGCTCTTCATCCCCGATACGCTGGTCAACTTCGAGCCCGCGACGCTCGCCGAGTTCCACACCGACACCGGCTACCGCGTCGGCGGCGCGCTCGGCATCGACTTCAACTCCGCCCTCTCCGCCGAGGCCGAGCTCTCGTGGGGCACGGTCGGCGTCAACGGCTTCACGATCGTCGGCGGCCCGTCCTTCCCGGCCTCGGGTGACGCCCACCTCCTCTCTGTCATGGGCAACATCATCGTCGGCCGCGACATGGGCCGCTGGCGGCCCTATGTCGGGGTGGGCGTGGGCGGCGTGCGCGTCGACCTCGACAACATCGACATCGGCGGCGGCGACGGCGTCAACGACAGCGACTGGACCTGGGGCGCCCAGGCCTTCGTCGGCGCGGACGTGATGCTTACCCAGACCGTCTCGCTCGGCGTGCGCTACCGCTACCAGTATGTCGGCGAAACCAACTTCCTCGATACCGACGGCGACCCGGTCTCCATCGACCACATCGCCGCCCACTCGATCGAGGGCGTGCTCAAGATCCGCTTCAACGGTCCCTAGCCGCACCCCGGCCGGCCATCGCGACCCTTCCCCCCTCCCCCCTTGTGGGGGAGGCTGGGAGGGGGCCTCGCGGCAAGCGAGGTTGCGAAATCCACCCTGGCGATTGCGCGCGGGCGGGGACTACGGGCAGGCCTCGCTTGCCGCTCGGCCCCACCCCAACCTTCCCCACAAGGGGGAGGGGGTCGTGGCTCTTCCGGGCGCGTCCACCCCAGATGC
>CAYOET010000120.1:0-5634 GCA_964402985.1 uncultured Bauldia sp.
GAGAACCATTCGCGGATGGTGGTGAAGGCGCCGACATAGGTCGCGGGGTTGGAGCGGGGCGTGCGTCCGATCGGCGACTGGTCGATGTCGATGACCTTGTCGAGGTGCTCGAGCCCGTCGAGGCGCTCGAACGGCGCCGGATGCTCGCGCGCTCCGTTGAGGCGGCGGGCGACGGCCTTGTAGATAGTGTCGATGAGGAGGGTCGACTTGCCGCCGCCGGAAACGCCGGTGATGCAGGTAAACGTGCCGAGCGGGATGTCGGCGCTGACATTGCGAAGGTTGTTGCCGGTGGCGCCCTTGACCGAGAGGGCGCGGCCCTTCCGCGGCTTGCGGCGGACCTCGGGAACGGGCACGGCGAGTTCGCCCGAAAGGTAGCGGCCGGTCAGCGATTTCCGGTTGGCGACGATCTCGGCCGGCGTCCCTTCGGCAATGATGTGGCCGCCGTGGATGCCGGCTGCCGGGCCGACGTCGATGACGTGGTCGGCCGACATGATGGCCTCCTCGTCATGCTCGACGACGAGCACCGTGTTGCCGAGGTCGCGAAGGTGCTTCAGCGTTTCGAGGAGCCGGGCGTTGTCGCGCTGGTGCAGGCCGATCGAGGGCTCGTCGAGCACGTAGAGGACGCCGGTGAGGCCCGAGCCGATCTGCGAGGCAAGGCGGATGCGCTGGCTCTCGCCGCCCGACAGCGTGCCGGAGTGGCGGGACAGCGTGAGGTAGTCGAGACCGACATCGACCAGGAACTTCAGCCGGGCGCGGATCTCCTTGAGGATGCGCGAAGCGATCTCGTTCTGATTGCCGGTCAGGTGCGGCGGCAGCTCGGCGAACCAGTCGTTGCCGCGGCGGATCGACATGTCCGAGACTTCGCCGATATGCAGGCCGGCGATCTTCACCGCCAGCGCCTCCGGCTTGAGGCGGTAGCCGAGGCACGAGCGGCACGGCGTCGAGGACTGGTAGCGCTCGATCTCCTCGCGCATCCAGGTGGAGTCGGTCTCCTTCCAGCGCCGTTCGAGATTGCGGACCACGCCCTCGAAGGGCCGCGTCACGCGATATTTGCGAAGGCCGTCGTCGAAGGAGAACTCGACGCCGTCCTCGCCGCTGCCGAAGAGGATGACGTCCTGGACGGTCTCGGAGAGGTCGCGCCACGGCATGGTGAGGCTGAAGTGGTAGTGGCGCGCGAGCGCGTCGAGCGTTTGCGTCTGGAACGAGGACGGCGTCTTCGCCCACGCCGCGATCGCGCCTTCGGACAGGCTCAGCGTGTCGTCGGGGACGACCAGCGCGGGGTCGACCTCCTTCTCCGAGCCGAGCCCGTCGCAGACCGGGCAGGCGCCGTAGGGGTTGTTGAACGAGAAGAGCCGGGGCTCGATCTCGGGGATGGTGAAGCCGGAGACCGGGCAGGCGAATTTCTGCGAAAAGGTGATGCGCCGCGGCTCGTCCGACTTCTCGGTTGGGGTAGCGTCGCCGCCACCGACTCCGGCCGCCGACTCCTCCCTCGCACGCGAGCGCTTGGCCTTCGCCGGAGCTGGAGCGCTGGCGGGAGCCGCGTCGGCGAACTCCGCGACGGCGATTCCGTCGGCCAGCTCAAGGGCCGTCTGGAACGAGTCCGCGAGGCGCGTGGCGATATCCGGCCGGACGACGATGCGGTCGACCACGACGTCGATGTCGTGCTTGAGCTTCTTGTCGAGATGCGGCGCGCTGCCGATCTCGTGGAAGGTGCCGTCGATCTTCACGCGCTGGAAGCCGCGCTTGAGGAGATCGGCGAGGTCCTTGCGGTACTCGCCCTTCCGTCCGCGGATGATCGGGGCGAGCAGATAGAGGCGCGTACCTTCGGGCAGCGCCATCACCCGATCGACCATCTGGCTGACCGTTTGGCTCTCGATCGGCAGGCCCGTCGCGGGGGAATAGGGGATGCCCACGCGCGCGTAGAGCAGGCGGAGGTAGTCGTAGATCTCGGTGACCGTGCCGACGGTCGAGCGCGGATTGCGGGAGGTCGTCCGCTGTTCGATGGAAATGGCGGGCGAGAGGCCGTCGATCTGGTCGACGTCCGGCTTCTGCATCATCTCGAGGAACTGCCGCGCGTAGGCCGAGAGGCTCTCGACGTAGCGGCGCTGCCCTTCGGCGTAGATCGTGTCGAAGGCGAGCGAGGACTTCCCGGACCCCGACAGTCCGGTGATCACCGTCAGGCTGTCGCGCGGGATGTCGACGTCGACGTTCTTCAGATTGTGCTCGCGGGCGCCGCGAACCGAGATCGACTTCTGCATGAGACCACAATTGGCGGAGGCGGATGATGACGGCGGCAAGGCTCGACTCGCCCGCCCGGATTACTAGAACGAAAGATGAACGCCGCCGCCTGCTCCTGTCAACCGCGGGACGTCGCTGTTCTGGCTTGGGACGGAGCCCGAAGGTAGGTATCCACGGGCACCGACGCAACCGCCGCGACTCGAGGATTCGTCCCATGGTCGTCAGCCTGATCCGCCGCTGGCTCGACCGGCCAAGCGTCGACCCTGCGACGCTCCTTTGGTCGAAGGGCTATGCGCGGCACTGCGACGTGGCCGGGCCCGAGAGCTATTGGCTCGCGCCAACCGAGAGCGGCCAGGACGAGGGCTTCTTCCACACAAACTACCGCGATGCTCGGGGCGTGGTCTGGGTCCGCCTCGGCACCGTGGCCCGCGACGGGATGGCGTGCGACCTCGACCGCTTCGTCGCCTCGGCGCTGCCCACCGTCCGGGCGCCGTTCGCCCTCGTCACCACCGACGGTGACGCGACCGTGCCCCGCGACCTCCGGCCCGGCACCGTCGACGCGCTCCTTGCCTCGCCCTGGCTCGTCTCCTGGCACACCCAGAACCACGATGGGTACGCCCATCCAAAGCTGTTCCCCATCCCGATCGGTCTCGACCTCCACACCGTCCGCGGGTCCGGCCATTCTCCCCGACAACTCGCGGCGACGCTCGACCGCATCAGGCGACGCCGCGCGCCGCTCGAACGCCAGCCGCTTCGGGTCTTCACCGCCCTCAACAAGTCGCAGTACACGCCCGAACGCCGCCAGGCGGTAGCCGCCTTGCGGGGATGCCCGCATGTCGACTTCCTGCGAAAGCGCGTCTCGCAGGCCGGTATCTGGCGGCGCTATGCCCGCTACCCCTTCGCCCTCAGCGCGCCGGGAAACGGCCTCGACTGCCACCGCACGTGGGAACTCCTCTATCTAGGCTCGATCGTCATCACCACGAGCACCTCCCTCGACCCGCTGTTCCAGGGGCTGCCGGTCGTCATCGTCGACGACTGGCGCGAGGCGCGCGACCCGGCGCGCCTTCGCGCCTGGCGCGAGCGCTTCGCGCCCCTGACCGCGCAAGAGACGCTCTGGAAAAGGCTCAACCCCAGCTTCTACGCGGATGCCGTTCGGGGCACGCTCGAAGCAGGGAGAACCGGAATCGGGTCACGGAGCCGCCCGCAGGTGGGCTTGGCGGGGCCGGCGCGAGGCCCCACGTAAGGGCGAGCTTGCGTCGGGTTGCCCGAAATGTCAGGCAATCCGGCTCCGTCCGAACCAACCGCGACAAGTCGAGGACTACGATGGACGCCAGCAACTTCCTCGCCGTCGAGGCCACCGGCCTCGTCAAGCGTTTCGGGAAGACCGTCGCGGTTGACGGCATCGATCTCGCGGTGCCGCGCGGGATGATCTTCGCCATCCTGGGGCCGAACGGCGCTGGCAAGACGACCCTCATGCGCATGCTCGCGACGCTGACCGCTCCGGACGAGGGACGGGCGACGGTGATGGGCCACGACCTTCGCACCGCGCCGCAGGACGTGCGCGCCTCGATCGCCATGACCGGCCAGTTCGCCTCGCTCGACGACGACCTCACCGGGCGGGAGAACCTCATCCTCCTCGCCCGTCTGTGGGGCTTTCGCGGCGGCGAGGCGAAGGCGAGGGCGGACGACCTCCTGGAGCGCTTCGATCTCGCCGAGGCGGCTGGCCGGCAGGTGAAGGCGTATTCCGGCGGCATGCGCCGCCGCCTCGACATCGCCGCCTCGCTCGTCGTCACGCCGGGCGTCCTCTTCCTCGACGAGCCGACGACCGGGCTCGACCCCAGCGCGCGGCAGGGCGTGTGGCGGATGATCCGCAGCCTCGCCGCGCACGGGGCGACGATCCTCCTCACCACGCAATATCTCGAGGAGGCCGACCAGCTCGCCGAACGTATCGCGGTCATCGACAAGGGCAAGAAGATCGCCGAGGGGACCAGCCGCGAGCTCAAGGCGGCGACCGGCTCGGGCTTCCTGCATGTGGCGCTCACCGATCCGGGCCGGCTGGAGGAGGCGGCGGCGCTCCTTCAGGCGCGCCTCGACGGCGTCGTTCAGCGCAACGCCGACACCGCCCAGCTCTCGGCCATGGCCAAGACGCCGCAGGCCGCGACGGACGCGATCGCGGCTCTCCTCGGCGCCGGGATGTCGGTCGCGGACTTCTCGATGGGATCGCCCAGCCTCGAGGAGGTGTTCTTCGCCCTCACCAGCGAGGGCTCGCGCCGCGACCGCCAGGTGGAGGCCAATTAGATGAACGACGTCAGCGTCACGATCGCCGAGGCGCCGCTCCGCGCGGTGGAGCGGCCGCGGGCGGCCTCGCCGTTCTCGAACGCGCTCGCCTTCGGGTGGCGCGCGGTCCTCAAGTTCAAGCACGTGCCCGAGCAGCTGTTCGATCTGGTGATGACGCCGATCATGTTCACGCTGCTCTTCACGTTCGTGTTCGGCGGCGCGCTGGCCGGGTCGCCGAGCGAGTATCTGCAGGTCTTCCTGCCCGGCATCCTCGTCCAGACGGTGGTGTTCAACTCGGTCTATTCCGGAATGGGACTGTCCGCCGACCTGCAGAAGGGTCTCTTCGACCGCTTCCGCTCGCTGCCGATCTGGTCGCTCGCGCCTTTCGCCGGGCTGATGGTCGGCGACGTCATCCGCCACCTCATCGCCGCGACCATCATCCTGACCATCGGCCTCCTCCTCGGCTATCGGCCGGGGGCGGGCGTCTTCGGCGTGATCGGCGCTTTCGCGCTCCTCGTCGCGATCGGTTTCGGATTCGGGTGGATCTTCATGGTGCTGGGGCTTCTCGTGCGCACCCCGACCACGGTGATGACCTTCGGCTTCACCTTCGTCTTCCCGCTGGTCTTCGCCTCCAACATCATGGTCGATCCGGCGACCATGCCGGGTTGGTTGCGCGCTTTCGTCGAGGTCAATCCGGTCTCGGCAATGACCACGGCGCTGCGCGGCCTGATGGGGGGAGGGGTGACTTTCGGGGAGATCGGGATGGCCCTCCTCGCGCCCGTGCTGCTGACGATCCTCCTCGCGCCGGTGGTGCTTCTTCTCTACCGCCGCCGCTAGGACTGGGCGGCCAAGCGGCCGCTCGTGTCGGATACGGCTTGTGTTTGGGTCAGGGCCGCGATAGGAACATACAGGGAACATAACTTTCTCGGGAACGGGACTGTGGGCAGCTTCTGGCGGGGCGCGACGGGCGGGCGCCGAGCGGCTAGGTTGCGCCAAAGAAGGGCAAGGAGCGGATCATGTCCGGCAGCGTCAACAAGGTCATCCTCATCGGCAATCTGGGCAAGGACCCGGAGGTGCGCAAACTCAATTCGGGCGGCTCGGTGGTCAACCTCCGCGTGG
>CAYOET010000121.1:0-2544 GCA_964402985.1 uncultured Bauldia sp.
GGGCGTTCGTTGATCTGCTTGAGCGCCGCCGGGACAGTGAGGAGGTTGCGGGCGACGGCGAGCACCGAGCCGAGGCCGACGGCGACGTCGCTGTAGACCTGCGTGGGGTCGCCGATCGGCCGGGGCAGCGCCGACTCGGGGATGCCCTGCGCGGCGGCAAGCGCGGCGACGTCAGCGCCGGTGAGGCGAAGCTCTGAAACGGCGCCGTTGGCCACCATCTCATCGAAGCTCATCGGCCAGAACGACTCGCGGTCGAGGGTCGGCTCGGTCACCGGCTCCCGGCCGAGGCGGTCATCGAGGACGAAGCGGGCGCTGTCGATGATCGCGGCGCGCATCGTGCGGGCGGAGATGGTGGCGGCGACCACATAGTCGGGGCGCGGACCGGGAATGCCGCTGTCGACGACCTGGCCGGCCTGCCGGGCAAGATACTGGTCGAGGAGCATTTCGCGGTTGGCGTCGTCGTGGATATGCGGCTCGCGGTGGTCGAGGACGACCGCCCCCTGGATCTCGCCCCGGGTGGTGACCCCGGCGATGACGTCGAAGGGATAGGACGTGTAGCCGGGCGCGCGCACGACGTCGAAGGTCGAGAAGATGAAGCCGACGACATCCTCGCCCGAGTAGACGGCGATCGACTTGGTCGTGCCGTCGACCTCACCGAGGCGTCCGGCGTTCGGGTAGACCGCGGCCAGCACTTCAGGCGTGAGCCGTTCGGGGAGAGGGGGGCGGGTCTGGGCGCTGGCCGGGGACGCGAGGCACAGCAGGAGAAGCGCGGCGAGGGGCGCGAAGAAGCGCCGGACGATAGTCATGCGTCGATGTCCCCGCCTGCGAAGCAGCACCCAACGCCAAGCCTAGCAAAACTTCAAGGTGCGCGGAAAGTCCCCCGCACGGGTGAATTGCTGGGCCTTGTGCTCGAGTCCGTCGCAACGGGGCGGGCTTGGCCGGTTGCTGCTTAACCTTTTGTCAACCACGGAATGGAGACATGGAGGGGGGCGAAAAGGGCGGGGCCTCCGAGCCCCGCCGGGTCGAGGTCGGTATGGTCGCGTTGCGTAAGAAGGGTGCGGTTTCCGCGCCCAAGAGTATCGGTATTCCGCCCCTTCTTCCCGAGGATCGCGCGCGGCGGCGGCTGAGGGCGGCGGCGGCTTCGCTCGGTATTTCGCTCTCCGCGGAGGACGACTCGGAGTTGGTGGCGGAAGCGGCCGCGGGAATTGTCACCGGCCTTGTCGAACGAGCCGCCGCGGACCCGACATCGGACGACGTCATCTTCGCCGCGGGCGTGTTCACGCAGGCGTCGGTCGCGCATTTTGCCAAGAGCCTGCGGACTAGGGCCGACGTAGCGCTCCTCGCCCTCGCCAACTTGACCGAGAGCCTCGAGGAATTCGCTCGGGTGCACCCGGCGATCGTCGACGGTTTCGCCTCGTTCTCCCGAAAGCAGCCCAAGCTTGCCGCCGAGATCGGGGAGGGGATCGGCGCTTGGACGACCAATCCCGGCGCCAGCGGACTTGCAGTCCTCGTCCAGCTGTTTCGGCGGACGCTACTCGTCTGCCGCAGTTCGCGCGTCGCCGCGCGGGCGATGGTGTGAGCCCCTCTAGACTAGCGCGGCTGCGGCGGCGGGATCGGCGCCGAGTGTTGCGGCGCCGGCTCTCCGACAAGCCGGAATTCGGCCGGCGGCGAGCGCCAGTCGAAGGGAGCGGCGGGGTCCGTCGCGGTGCAGGGGCTGAGCAGCGTCAGCCCCTCGGCGTTGCGGAGTTCGAACACGATGCCCGGCCGTTCGAGCTCCACGCAGCTCGGCCAATGGTCGATCGACATCCACTCGGCCATCGTTCGCGTTCCTCCACTTCCCCCCCGTCAACGCGCGAGTACCGGGAAAGGGTGACCCCCGTCCAAGGTCGCGGCGCGACGTGGCCAAACAAGCCTTAACGCCGGGGCTCACCGGTCGCGGAAGGGTCGGCTGAGAAAGCGCGAGCCGCGAAGGCCGAAGCGCCAGGGCGTGTCGATCGCGCGGGTGAGGCCGATCCGCGTGCCGACGACCACCTCATGGTCGGTATCGGCTAAAGACAACCGAAACGGCGGGCGATCGAGCGCGAGCCCGTCGTGTTGGCCGGTGATGCCCAGCGCCTGGGTGAGGCGGCCCGGGCCGGCGCAGAGGAGCCGCAAATCGGCGAGACCGCGGCGCTCCTCCATCAGCGGGATCCCTGACAGCGGTTCGAGCGCGCGAATGAGAACCGCGCCCCCCTCGTCCTCGCCGGCGACGAAGTTCAGGCACCAGTGCACGCCGTAGGAGCGGTAGACGTAAACGTGGCCGACCGGGCCGAACATCGTGGCGTTCAGCGGCCGCGGACCCTTGAAGCTGTGCGAGGCAGGATCCTCATGGTGATAGGCCTCGGTCTCGACGATCCGGCCGCCCACACCGTCGAACGTGAGAAGGCTGCCGATCAACTTTTCGGCAACCTCGCTCACGGGTTTCGTGAAGAACCGCGAGGAGCGCGAAAGGGGTCCAGCCGGACTAGTGCTCCGCCGCTGGCTGCTGGCCGCCATTCTCTGCCC
>CAYOET010000122.1:0-18648 GCA_964402985.1 uncultured Bauldia sp.
TTGGGCGATGCCGACAAGCCGGCGCTGATGATCGACTTCGCCACCCTGACCGGCGCCGCCCGGGTCGCGCTCGGCCCGGAGCTGCCGGCGATCTTCACCAGAGACGACGCCCTCGCTGCCGACCTCGCCGCCGCCGGCGCCGCGACCGCCGACCCCTCGTGGCGCCTGCCGCTCTGGTCGCCCTATCTGTCGATGATGGATAGCAAGGTCGCCAACATCAACAACGCCGGCACCGGCAGCTTCGCCGGCTCGATCACCGCCGCTTTGTTCCTCGAGAAATTCGTCGGCGAAGGTCTCCGCTGGCTGCACATCGACCTCTTCGCCTGGAACCCGAGCTCCCGCCCCGGCTCCCCCGAAGGCGGCGAGGCCCAGACGATCCGCGCGCTCTACCACCTCCTCAAGGAACGCTACGCTCGGTAGTTGGACCTGGGGATTCCAAGGACCTCATCACCTCCTGGAGGTCTTGGAGGAGTTCGCAATGTGAGCGTTCGCGGAGCACCATGTCACCGTCGCCTTCTCTCCGCCCAAGGATAATCAAGTAGGCTGGTGCGAACTCGGCGATCTCCTGTCGGCAGACTTCCTGGCGCTGCGTGTCCAACTTCACGCCAATGACCACGACGCCGATGACGATCAGGAGCGCCACGCCACCGAGCACGAACCAGAAGTTCAGCCGCCGAGGTCTCGGGCGAATCGGGGGCGTCATCGTCAAGAAAGATCTCCAGATCAGGGGCCCTAAGCCCCCTCGTGCCCCGGCGCGCGGCGCCTCGCCCACGGCCGCGTCCCGGCCGGCACTTCCATCGTCGGCGTGACCGGCTGGTAGTATTCCGGCACCTCGGGCCAGATGCCCTTCTTGAGCGACTCGATGGTCAGCGGTTCGGTCGGCTCGAGCGCGTCGAAGCCGACGCGGCGGAGATAGGGCGCCTGGTCGATCGTGTACGGCCCGACGGCGCGGAGTTCGCCCTTGAAGCCGTGCTGGTCGCGCAGGAGCCGCCCGATCGAGAACGCCCGCCCGTCCGAGAATTTCGAGAACGGCACGGCGATCACGTCGAAGCGCTTGATGTCGGCGTGGATGTCGTCGAACGGCTTGCCGAGCTCCATGAGGAGCCCGAGCTTGCCCGGCCGCTGGAAGAGGATGGCGCGCTGCGCCCGCCACCGCGCGAGCGTGACGATCACCGCCGCGCTCGGGTCGAGCTCCGCGTCGTCGGCGACGGTCGTGAACGCGTCGTCGACGAACGAACCATCCTTCCACAGGGCCATCAGATTCCGCTGCCGTTGGCTTCGAGATCGGCGTGGATACCACACTCGGTCTTGCTAAGCCCGCGCCACCGTCCGGCGCGGGCATCCTCGCCCGGCATCACCTTGGTGGTGCACGGCACGCAGCCGATCGAGGGGAACCCCTTAGCGGTCAGCGGATGCGCCGGGAGGTCGTGGATCGAGGCATATTCGAGGAGGTCCGCCGGGCTCCATTCCGCCAGCGGATTGACCTTGATGCGGTGCCCGTCGGGCTCGAAGAAATCGAGCCGCGCCCGCACCGCGCTCTGGAAGCGCTTCCGCCCGGTGAACCACGCGTCGAAACCCTCGAGCGCGCGCGCCAGCGGCTCGGTCTTGCGGATGTGGCAGCAGAGATCCGGATCGGTCATCCACAGCGCCTTGATCGGGTCGAGCTCGGCGACCCGCGACGGCTCCGGCCCGACGTCGCGCACATTGGTGAGACCGAGCTGCTCGGCGAGCCGCGTCCGGTATTCGATCGTCTCGGCAAAGAGCCGCCCGGTGTTGATGAACACCACCGGCACGTTGCGGTCGACCTTGGAGAGAAGGTGCAGAAGCACCGCCGACTCCGACCCGAAGCTGGAGACCATCGCGATCCGGCCCAGGAACAGCTCGTTCACTGCGGCGTCGATGATCTCCGTCGCCTTCCGGCCGCGATAGCGGGCGTTGAGCGCGGCGGCCTCGGCGCGCGTCGGGCTTTCCGGCGCGATCGCGACCGTGTCGGCGTCGAAAGCGGGCGCGACCATGTCAAGCGTTGCCATAGAGCGCCTCTTTGAACGGCTCCTGCCCGAGCCGTCGATAGGCGGCGAGGAAGGTCTCGTCTGGGCGCTCGCGGACCGCGAGGTATTTGTCGACCAGCGTCTCGATCGCGTCGACGACCTCTTCGGAGGAGAAGCCCTTGCCGATGATCTCGCCGATCGAGGTGTTCTCGTCGCCCGAGCCGCCGAGCGTGATCTGGTAGAACTCCTCGCCCTTCCGGTCGACGCCGAGGATGCCGATGTGACCCACGTGATGGTGGCCGCAGGCGTTGATGCACCCCGAGATCTTGATCTTGAGATCGCCGATCTCGCGCTGCCGCTCGGGCGCGCCGAAGCGCTCGGAGATGCGCTGCGCGACCGGGATCGAGCGCGCATTGGCGAGCGAGCAATAATCGAGGCCGGGGCAGGAGATGATGTCGGTGATGAGACCGGCGTTGGCGGTGGCGAGCCCGTTCTTCTGCAGCGTTGCGAACAGCTCCGGGAGGTCGTCCTTGGCGACATGCGGGTACACGATGTTCTGCTCGTGGCTGACCCGCGCCTCGGACGCGCTGTAGCGCTCGGCGAGGTCGGCCATGAGGTCCATCTGCTCGTGCGTGGCGTCGCCCGGCGTGCCGCCGATCGGCTTCAGCGACAAGGTGACGGCGACATAGCCCGGCACCTTGTGCTCGACGCTGTTTTGCTTGACCCATTGGTCGAGCGCCCGGTCGGTCGCCCGCGCCGCTTCGAGCTTCGCGCTCTTCGGCTCGCGCGCCGGCAGATCGGGGAGGGCGAAATACGCCTGGATGCGGCGGATCTCTTCCTCGGGCAGCTTCAGCGCCGAGTCCTTGATGCGCGCGAAGTCTTCCTCGACCTGTCGGGTAATCTCGGCCGCGCCGGCCTCGTGGACGAGGATCTTGATGCGCGCCTTGTACTTGTTGTCCCGGCGTCCGTAGAGGTTATAGACTCGCAGAATCGACTCCATGTAGGAGAGGAGATCCTCCTCGGGCAGGAAGTCGCGGATGCGGTGCGCGATCATCGGCGTCCGCCCGAGCCCGCCGCCCACGAACACCGCGAACCCGATCTCGCCCTTCTCGTTCCGCTTCACCTGCAGGCCGATGTCGTGGACCTGCACCGCCGCGCGGTCGCGGTCGGCGCCCGTCACGGCGATCTTGAACTTCCGCGGCAGGAACAGGAATTCGGGATGCAGCGAGGACCACTGCCGCAGGATCTCCGCATAGGGCCGCGGATCGATGATCTCGTCCGCCGCGGCGCCTGCGAAATGATCGGCCGTCACGTTGCGGATGCAGTTGCCCGAGGTCTGGATGCCATGCATCTCGACCGTCGCGAGGTCGGCGAGGAGGTCGGGGATGTCCTTGAGCGCCGGCCAGTTGAACTGGAGGTTCTGCCGCGTCGTGAAGTGGCCGTAGCCGCGATCGTACTTCCGCGCGATATGCGCGAGCATGCGGAGCTGCGCTGGGCTCAGCGTCCCGTAGGGGATCGCGATCCGCAGCATGTAGGCGTGGAGCTGGAGGTAAACGCCGTTTTGCAGCCGCAGCGGCTTGAACTGGTCCTCGGTGATCTCGCCCGACAGCCGTCGCGCGACCTGGTCGCGGAACTGCGCGACGCGGTGGCCGATGAACTCGTGGTCGAACTCGTCATACCGGTACATCTGTCAGGTCCTTTAGGAGGCGCGATTGAGGCGCGCCACTTCGTCCTTGCCATAGTCGACGGTCGGCCCCTTGGCGCGGATGCGCTCCTTGAGCTTCTCCGGCACCGGCGCGCCGTCCCTCACGACGATGTCGATTACATAGGGCTCGACCACGATCCGCGCATCGTGCTGCGCCTGCGCGTAGACCTTGGCCTGGTCGAGCTCCGGCCCCTCGGCGAAGAGCTGCCCCCCTTCGACCGTCCGCACCCACACGCCGTTCGGCCCGAGAAACACGACGTAACCGTCGCGGAGCTCGTTGGCGGTGATCATCTTGGGTGTTGCCGCAGCCATGTCGCGCCTACGCCGCCACGAGAGTTGAGAGCGCCGCCGGCTGGAGGGCGAGTGCGCTGTGCGCCACCACCTCGCCGATGACGATGAGCACCGGCCCTTCGATTTCGGGACGCGCCGCGAGCTTGGGAAGCTCGTCGAGCCGCCCGGCATAGGCGCGTTGGTCGGCCCGCGAGGCGTTCTCGATCAGCGCCACCGGCGTCGAGGCGCTGAGCCCCGCCGCGATCAGCTGGGTGGCCACCTTCCCGGCTACGGAGTGGCCCATGTAAACCGCAACCGTTGCGCCCGAGAGCGCGATCCCCGCCCACCCAGGCAGCGTCTCGGAGTGCTCGTCATGCCCGGTCGCGAACACCAGCGCGGAGGCGACCCCCCGGAGCGTGAGTGGGATTTCCGTGCTGGCCGCCGCCGCGAACGCCGCCGTGATGCCCGGCACGAGATCGAACGAGACGCCGGCCGCGCGGAGCGCCGCGATCTCTTCGCCGGCCCGCCCGAAGATCAGCGGATCGCCCGACTTGAGCCGCACCACAAGGTGGCCCGCCTGCGCCTCGCTGACGAGGAGCGCGTTGATCTCCTCCTGCGTGGCGCGGTGCGAGCCCTTGGTCTTGCCGACATAGATGCGCCGCGCGTCGCGCCGGCCCATCGCCACGACCGTCTCCGGCACCAGCGCGTCGTAGATGACGACGTCGGCCTCCTGGAGGAGGCGCTGCGCGCGCAGCGTCAGGAGGTCCTCGGCGCCCGGCCCGGCGCCGACCAGCGAGACATGGCCCTGGGTCAGGGCAGGGGCCGAGAGGTCGCGACGCGCCTCGGCCTCCGCCTCGTCGAGCTTGCCGGCAAAGACCTTTTCGGCGACCGAGCCGCTGAAGAATCGCGCCCAGAACCGCCGCCGCGCGACGCTCGATCCGATGCCGCTGCCGACCGCGCCGCGCAGCTTCTCGGCCAGCCCGGCGAGATCCCCGAACGCCGGCGCGAGCAGCGCCTCGATCCGCGCCCGCACATGCCGCGCGAGCACCGGCGCCTTGCCTTCGGTGGTGACGGCCACCGCGAGCGGCGCGCGGTTGACCAGCGCGCCTGTGAAGAAATCGCACAGCTCGGGCCGGTCGACGACGTTGACGGGCACGCCGGCCGCGCGCGCGAGCGCCGCGATCGCCCGGTCGGTCGCCTCGTCCTCTGTCGCGATGAACGCCAGCGCCGCGCCCGCGAAATCGCCTTCCTCCGGCAGCCGCGGGACCCACACCCCGTTGGCGGCGACGAGGTCGGCGCCCGTCTCCTTGTCGAGGGTCGTGCTGAAGAGCTGGATCGACGCCGAGGTTTCGGCGAGGAGGCGCACCTTGGCGCCGGCTTCCTCGCCCCCGCCGACGACGACCACCCGCGCGCCGTCCACCTTGTGGAAGGCCGGGAACACGCTGAGTTTGCGGGCGGTCTCGGACATCGGGCATTTCCATAGAAAAAGGCGCCGGGAGCTCACGCTTTCCGGCACTATGCGCTTTGGGAACTTAGGGATTCAAAGGTAAAGAGACGACGACGGGAGTTCCAATCTCCCCGCCCACCCGAGAAAAACATTCCCGCTTAAGGGCTTGGGGCGGATCGGGGCCCGATCTCAGCCTACCGCCTTCTTCACCAGCGCCGCGATCTTGGCCTCGGTAGCCGCCGTCAGCTCCCTCACCGCGAAGGCGGTCGGCCACAAGGCGCCGTCGTCGAGTTTCGCCTCGTCGCTGAAGCCCAGCGTCGCGTAGCGTGCCTTGAACTTATCCGCCGGCTGGAAGAAGCACACGACCTTGTCGTTCAGCGCATACGCCGGCATCCCGTACCAGGTCCGCGACGAGAGCTTGGGCGCCGCGGATTTGATGATCGCGTGAAGGCGCTCCGCCGTGACGCGATCCGACTTCCCCATTCCCGCGATGGCCGCGAGGAGGTCGCGCTCCGCCTGGGCGTCCTTGTCGGCCCCTTTCCCGCGGCGCGCCTCCGCCTTCAGCTCCGCCGCCCGCTCCTTCATCGCGGAGCGTTCGAAGTCGGAGAACCCGGTCGCCGCCTTCTTGGTCGAGCGGCTAGGTTTCTTGGCGGTGGCAGTAGGCTTCGCGGTCGTCCCGGCGTCTCTCACGATCATCCTCCCGACAAGCCGAAACTGATCGGGAAGATTGTGCCGGGGTTCGAGGCCTCCCGGCAAGACTCGGGCGGTCGCCGAAGACGCCTACACCGTCAGATGCCGCCTGACCTGCGCCGGGTCGAGCTCGTCGCGTGTCCCCGCCATCACGATCTCCCCGCGGTCCATCACGGCGATCGTGTCGGCGAGCTCGTGAGCGAAGTCGAAATACTGCTCGACCAGGACCAGCGCGATGTTGCCCTGCTGGCGCAGCCACACCAGCGCCCGGCTGATGTCCTTGATGATCGACGGCTGGATGCCCTCGGTCGGCTCGTCGAGGATGAGGAGGCGGGGCCGCGTCACCAGCGCCCGCGCGATCGACAGCTGCTGCTGCTGGCCGCCGGAGAGGTCGCCGCCGCGCCGCCGCATCATGTCGGCGAGCACCGGGAAGAGGTCGAAGATGTAGCTCGGGATCGAGCGCTCCTTGCGCGGCACCGGCGCGTAGCCGGTCTCGAGATTCTCGCGCACCGAAAGGAGCGGGAAGATTTCGCGGCCCTGCGGCACGTAGGCGATGCCGCGCGCGGCGCGGTCATGCGGCGCCATGCGGCCGAACGCCTTGCCTTCCCAGACGATCTCCCCGCCGGAGATCGGCTGCAGGCCCATGATCGCGCGGAGGAAGCTCGTCTTGCCGACGCCGTTGCGGCCGAGGACGCAGGTGATCTTGCCCGGCGCGGCGTTGAGCGAAACCTTCCACAGCGCCTGCGCGGCGCCGTAATGGAGGTCGACATTCCTTGCTTCAAGCATGCTGCCTCAACGCCCCAGATAGACCTCGATCACCTTGGGGTCGGCCGACACGTGGTCGAGCGTCCCCTCCGACAGCACCGAGCCCTCGTGCAGCACGGTGACCTTCACGCCGAGGTCGCGCACGAAGGTCATGTCGTGCTCGACCACGATCACCGTCTTGGTCTTGTCGATCTCCTTGAGGAGGATTGCGGTCTCGGCGGTTTCGGAATCGGTCATCCCGGCGGCCGGCTCGTCGACCAGGAGGAGCTTCGGCTCCTGCGCCAGCAGCATGCCGATCTCCAGCCACTGCTTCTGCCCGTGGCTGAGCTTCGACGCCGGCCATCCCGCCTTGTCGGTGAGGCGGATGATGCGCAGGAGCTCGGCGATCCGCTCGCTCTGCCCCGCGCTCTCGCGGCCGAAGATCGAGGCGGTCGGCTCGCGTCCGCCGGCGAGCGCCAGCACCAGATTGTCGCGCACCGTATGGCTCTCGAACACGGTCGGCTTCTGGAATTTCCGGCCGATGCCGAGCGAAGCGATCGAGGCTTCGTCGAGGCGGGTGAGATCGACCGAACCGTCGAAGAACACCGCGCCGCTGTCCGGTTTGGTCTTGCCGGTGATGACGTCCATCATCGTCGTCTTGCCGGCGCCGTTCGGCCCGATGATCGCTCGCATCTCGCCCGGCTCGATGACGAGGCTCAGATTGTTGAGCGCGCGAAACCCGTCGAACGAGACGTTGACGCCGTCGAGATAGAGGACGGTCTGGCTGAGCTTGTCGTCCATCGCTCTACTCCGCCAGCTGAGGGTTGGCGTTGGTCGGCGGGACGGTCGAGCCGTTCTCGTCGCCCTTCGGCTTCTCGCGCGTGTTGGCCGAAGCCGCCCGCCCTTCGCGCATCCGGTGCCAGACCATCTGGATCGTGCCGACGATCCCCTTGGGCAGGAACAGCGTCACCACGACGAACAGCCCGCCGAGCACGAACGGCCAGTAGGGAGCCAGGGCACCGGTGGTGAAGACCGTCTTGGCGTAGTTGACGAGCGTCGCGCCGATGATCGGCCCGACCAGCGTGCCGCGCCCGCCGACCGCGACCCAGATCACCGCCTCGATCGAGTTCTCCGGCGCGAACTCGCCCGGATTGATGATCCCGACCTGCGGCACGTAGAGAGCGCCCGCGACGCCGGCCATCGCCGCCGAGATCGCGAACACGGCGAGCTTGTAGCGTTCCACCCGGTAGCCGAGGAACCGCGTCCGGCTCTCGGCATCTCTTATCGCGATCAGCACCTTGCCGAACTTCGAGGACACCATCGCCCGGCACATCAGATAGAAGATCGCGAGCGCGGTAGCGGAGGCGGCGAAGAGGGCCGCGCGCGTCGTCGGCGCCTGGATGTTGTAGCCGAGGAGATCCTTGAAATCGGTGAGGCCGTTATTGCCGCCGAAGCCGAAATCATTGCGGAAGAAGGCAAGCAGGAGCGCGTAGGTCAGCGCCTGGGTGATGATCGAGAGATAGACGCCGGTGACGCGGCTGCGGAACGCGAACCAGCCGAACACGAAGGCGAGCACGCTCGGCACCAGCATCACCATCAGGACGGCGTAGGGGAAGCCGTCGAAGAAGTGCCAGAAGAACGGCAGCTCCTTCCAGTTCAGGAACACCATGAAGTCGGGGAGGTCCGGGTTGGCGTAGACCCCGCGGTTGCCGATCGCCCGCATCAGATACATGCCGATCGCGTAGCCGCCGAGCGCGAAGAACGCGCCGTGGCCGAGCGAAAGGATGCCGCAATAGCCCCAGATCAGCCCGACCGACAGCGCCAGCAGCGCATAGGTCAGGTACTTGCCGAAGAGGCCGACCGCGTAGTTGGGCACATGCAGCGGATGGGTTGGCGCGGTGTAGAGGTTGAGCACCGGCACCGCGATGGCGATGGCGAGAAGGATCGCCACCACGAGATACCCCGTCCACTTGATCCGCGCGTTGTAGAGGAGCGCCCCCAGCGCGACGAGGCCGCCCAGCACGGCAAGCCCGAGCACCGCGAGGCTCACATAGGAGACCGCGAGCTCGACGTCGACGAAGTCGAGATGGAGCGGCTGGCCGGCGGGGATCACCCGGTTGGCGAGGATCATCGCCCCGGCAAAAACCACCAGCGAGATGAAGAAGCCGGAGACGATCTGGCCGACGCTCGTCTTGGCGTTGCTCTGCACGGCCAGCGAGACCAGCAGCACCAGCGCCCACACGGCGATCATCTGCATGTCCGCGCCGTCGACCACGACGCCGGCGGCCTCCGGCACCGTGCCGTAGATCACCAGCGCCACCGCGCCGATGAGGAGAAGGACGAGGAGGCCGAGCCCGATGACGCGGCCGACGATGGTGCCGCTCATGCCTCGACCGCCCGTCCCTTGAGGGCGAAGAGGCCGCGCGGCCGGCGCTGGATGAAGAGGATGATCAGCACCAGTACCAGGATCTTGCCGAGCACGGCCCCGGCATAGGGCTCGAGGAACTTGTTGGCGATGCCGAGCGTGAAGGCGCCTACCAGCGTGCCCCAGAGATTGCCGACGCCGCCGAACACCACCACCATGAAGCTGTCGATGATGTAGCTCTGGCCGAGATTGGGGCTGACATTGTCGATCTGCGACAGCGCCACGCCGGCCATGCCGGCGATCCCCGAGCCCAGCCCGAAGGTCATGGCGTCGATCCACGGCGTGCGGATGCCCATCGCGCTCGCCATCTTGCGGTTCTGCGTCACCGCCCGCATGCGGAGGCCAAACGAGGTCGCCCGCATCAGCACCATCAGGCCGGCGAAGACCGCTAGCGCGAAGACGATGATCCACATCCGGCCATAGGCGATAGTGAGCCCGCCGATCTCGAACGAGCCCGACATCCACGACGGATTGCCGACTTGCTTGTTGGTCGGCCCGAAATAGGTCCGCACCGCCTGCTGCAGGATCAGCGAGAGGCCCCAGGTGGCGAGCAGCGTCTCGAGCGGCCGCCCGTAGAGGAAGCGGATGATGCCGCGCTCGATCGCGACGCCGATCGCGCCCGCGACCAGGAAGGCGAGGGGGATGGCGATGGCGAGCGACCAGTCGAACAGAAACGGCGCGTGGACGCGGATCGTCTCCTGCACGACGAAGGTCGTGTAGGCGCCGATCATCACCATCTCGCCATGCGCCATGTTGATGACGCCCATCACCCCGAACGTGATGGCAAGGCCGATCGCGGCGAGGAGCAGCACCGAGCCGAGCGAGAGCCCGTACCAGACGTTCTGCCCGGCGGCCCACAGACGCTGCGTGTTCTCGATCCCGGCGAGCGCCGCGCTGGCCGCTTCGCCGACCGGGCCCTCGATCGTCGCGATCGGCCCGAGGATCGCGGAAGCATCGCGGCCGCCGAGCGCCGTGATGAGCCCGATCGCCTCGACCTTTTCCTCGTCCGGCCGATCCGAACGGATGATGGCGACCGCGCGCGCCGCATTCATCGCGGTCAGCACGGTCGGGTTGGTCTCCTGCGCGATTGCCGCGTCGAGGAGCGGGAGCTGGTCGGCGTCGCCGGTACGGAGTACGGCCTGCGCCGCGGCGAGCCGCGTCGCGGGGTCTTCGCTCATCAGCGTGAGGGCGCCGATCGTATCGCGCACCGCGCGCCGCACTCGGTTGTTGACACGGATGCGCTCGATCTCGGCCTCGGCGACCTCGGCGATCTGCTCGCCGGTGATCGCGTCGGTGAGCGCGAAGCGGTTGCCCGGCAGCTCGCGGGCGATCACCACCAGCCGGTCGCTGTTGCGGACGTAGAGGTCGCCCTCGCCGAGCGCGGTGACCGCCGCGACGGCGCTCGAGTCGCCGGCGGCGGTGATCGCGCGGAGCGCCGCCTCGATCTCCGTGAACCCGCCTGTGCCGAGTGAATTGACGAGGCTGCGAAGGTCGGTCTGTGCCGCTGCCGGCGCGAGACCGGCGAAGACCGAAACGAGCAGCGCGAAGAACGCCGACAAAAGTAAACGCATGAGACTTAACTTTGGCCCCCAGAGACGACAAGGAGGCGGCGGAGCCCGCCGCCTCCCTTCTCGAGTATCAGACTTACGGTGTCGTCGCGCCGCCGCACGTCATCGTTGCGGTATTGAAGTTTCCGCACGACATCGGAGCGCGCCAGTCGGCGATCAGCGGAGCCGACTCGGGAAGAAAGTCGGACCATTCGTCGCCGACGACGAGGCCCGAAGTCTCCCACACCACTTCGAACTGGCCGTCGTCCTGGATTTCGCCGATGAGGACGGGCTTGGTGATGTGGTGGTTCGGCATCATCGTGGAGAACCCGCCGGTGAGGTTCGGCACCGACACGCCGATGAGGGCGTCGATGACGGCGTCGGGATCGGTGGTGCCGGCCTTCTCGACCGCCTGAACCCACATGTTGAAGCCGATATAGTGGGCTTCCATCGGGTCGTTGGTGACGCGCTCGGGGTTGCCGATGAAGTCCTGCCACGTCTCGATGAAAGCGGCGTTCTCCGGCGTGTCGACCGACTGGAAGTAGTTCCAGGCGGCAAGGGGGCCGACCAGCGGCGCGGTGTCGAGACCGGCGAGCTCTTCTTCGCCGACCGAGAAGGCGATGACCGGGATCTCGGAGGCGTCGACGCCGGCGTTGCCGAGTTCCTTGTAGAACGGCACGTTGGCGTCGCCGTTGATGGTCGAGACCACCGCAGTCGGCTTGCCGGTCGAACCGAAGGCTACGATCTCGGAGACGATCGTCTGCCAGTCGGAGTGCCCGAACGGCGTGTAGTTGATCATGATGTCCGCCGGCGCGACGCCGTGGTCGAGGAGGTAGGCCTCGAGGATCTTGTTGGTGGTGCGCGGATAGACGTAGTCGGTGCCGGCGAGGACCCAGCGCTCGATGCCGTCGGCCATCAGATAGTCGACGGCCGGGATCGCCTGCTGGTTCGGCGCGGCGCCGGTATAGAAGACGTTGCGCTGGCTCTCTTCGCCTTCGTACTGCACGGGGTCGAAGAGGATCGAATTCAGTTCCTCGAAGACCGGCAGCACGGACTTGCGGGAGACCGAGGTCCAGCAGCCGAAGACCACGTCCACGCCGCTGACGCTGATCAGCTCGCGGGCCTTTTCGGCGAACAGCGGCCAGTCGGAGGCCGGATCGACCACCACCGCCTCGAGCTGACGGCCGAGGAGACCGCCCTTGGCGTTCTGCTCCTCGATGAGCATCAGCATCACGTCTTTCAGCGTGGTCTCCGAGATCGCCATCGTGCCCGACAGCGAGTGGAGGATGCCGACCTTGATCGTTTCCTGTGCTTCGGCCGTACCGAGGCCGGCAGCCATGATGGCGCCGGCGGCGGTCAAGCCGAGCAGCTTCCTTTGGATTGAGAACATACACTTCCCCTGTTGGATCGGACGTCATCGGGAGGACGCCTGCGTGAACAGGCGCAAACCCCGTGCCAGCCGCCCGCGCGGGGATTCCGGCGGGAAAGCGACGGGATGAGTCGCAGGTTGCCTAACGAATGGGCAGGGCCTCAATCGCTAATAACCAACTAACCGAATCTGCCTACAGGATAGGCAAAAAGGCCAAATCCGCCTGCGGATGAGTCAGAATTGACCGGCGGGGAGCGGCCGGCGCAGCGCCCGGCCCGAACTTCCGTGGGGCGCGTTCCAGTTCTCAGGCGTCATACGGCGGAGGACCGCCCGGGCCCCTTCATCACCAGCGACAATGCTTGGCCTCTATTGGTCGGACCGCCCAAGGTTCCGAAATCGCCTTGGGCCTGTGACACTGAGTCGATGGAGCTGGTGAAGCGGTGCGCAGCTCCCTGTCAGTGCCACGCCTCCGGCATGCGCCCTCCTCACGTCTTGGCGCTTCGTCCACACCCTTCCTTCACCGCCACGCTGACGCCTGCGCGCCGTCATCCCCCGGTCAGCTTTACGCCCTAAAGGGGCCGCCCTAGACTGCCAGACAAGCGCCACGGAGATTATTCCGGGCTACGCGGGGGTGTACGATGCGGGGATTGGCTCTGGCCTCTAAGGCCCTTTTCGCCTTTCTCTTGTTCCTGAGCATGTCGGCGGCGCAGGCGGCCGATCCGCGGATCATCCCGCTGCCCGGGCGAGACCTTCCGGGCAACGATATCCAGACCATCCGCAACACCGACCTTCGCGCCTGCCAGGCGGCCTGCCTCGGCGAGCGCATGTGCAAGGCCTTCACCTTCAACGAGCAGGCCCGCTGGTGCTTTCTGAAGTCGGACTTCGGCTCCCCGGTTGACTTCGCCCGCGCCACCTCCGGCCGCGTCGTCACCACCGTCCCGATCACCGACATCGAAGCCGCCCGCGCCATCGAGATCGAGTTCGTCCCCGGCGACTACAAATACGAGGCCGACCGCATCCTCAACGACCTCGCCCGCACCTATCCGCCGGGTGACGGCACCTATGTCGCGCTCGTCGCCCTCGGCGACCGCCGCCTCGCCGACGCCAACCCGAGCGGCGCCGTCACCGCCTACGGCCAGGCCCTTGTGCTGGCCGACGAGGACCCCGCGCTGTGGCTGAAATACGCCGCCGCCGCGCGCCAGCTCGCCGTCACGCCCAACGCCAACAGCTACGACCTCAATTGGCGCGCGACCGGCGCCACGATCAACGCCTATCTCCGCTCGGAGACCCGTGCGCAGCGCGCCGCGGCGCTCGAATCGATCGGCCGCTCGCTCGAGCTCCGCGCGGTGTGGCGCCCGACCATCGCCGCCTACCGCGCCTCGATCGAGCTCATCGACAACGCCGCGCTCCAGGGCCACCTCGACCAGGTCGTCGCCGAGCACGGCTTCCGCATCGTCTCGAACGAGGTCGACGCCGACGCCGCCTCGCCGCGCATCTGCATCGTCTTCTCCGATCCCCTCCCGGTGAACAATGCGACGCTGTCCGACTTCATCACGGTCGACAACGCCCCGCAGGTCGCGACCGAAATCGAAGACCGCCAGATCTGCCTGACCGGCGTCCAGCATGGCAGCCGCTACCACATCCGCATCCGCTCGGGCCTGCCCAGCGTCGACGGCGAGCAGCTCCTCCGCACCGCGGAGGTCGACGTCTATGTCCGCGACCGCTCGCCCTGGGTTGGCTTTGCCGGCAGCGCCTATGTCCTGCCGGGCGGGCCGGGCGCCGCCATCCCGCTCAACTCGATCAACACCGACACCGCCGAGGCGATGATCTATCGCATCGGCGACCGCAGCATCGCCGCCGCCGTCCGCGACGGCATCTTCATGCAGCAGCTCGACGGCTACCAGGCCGAGGAGATCGCCAACACCCTCGGCTCGGAGGTCTGGACGGGCGAGGTCGACATCGAACCGGCCCTCAACGAGACCGTCGTCACCGCGATCCCGGTCGCCGAAGTGCTGCCGCAGATCGAGCCGGGCGTCTACGTCATCACCGCCAAGGTGAGGAGCGACCAGTCCGACTACTGGGAGCCGATCTCCACCCAGTGGTTCGTGGTCTCCGACCTCGGCGTCACCACCCTCAGCGGCACCGATGGCCTCCACGCCCTCGTCCGCTCGCTCGCCACCACCGAGCCGGTGGCCGGCGCCACCGTCCACCTCGTCGCCGTCAACAACGAGATCCTCGGCGAAGCCGTGACCGACGAGAACGGCCACGCGGTCTTCGCGCCCGGCCTCGGCCGCGGCACCGGGGGCAGGGCCCCGCAACTCGTCACCGTCGAGACTGAGGCGGGCGACTACGCCTTCCTCGACGTCCGCAAGGCGCCGTTCGACCTCACCGACCGCGGCGTCGAGGGCCGCCCGTCGCCTGGCCCGCTCGACGTCTTCCTCACGACGGAACGCGGCGTCTACCGCCCCGGCGAGACCGCCTTCATCACCGCGCTCCTCCGCGACCAGCGGGCGGCCGCCGTCACCGGCGTCCCGCTCACCTTCGTCATCGAGCGCCCCGACGGCCACGAGCAGGCCCGCTCGGTGATCGACGACGGCGGCCTCGGTGGCTATTTCTTCGCCTACGAGTTCATCGCCGACGCCATGCGCGGCTCGTGGACGGTCAGCGTCTACGCCGACCCGAAGGGCGCCGCCCTCGCCAGCGAGTCGATACTCGTCGAGGATTTCGAGCCCGAGCGGCTCGCCTTCGAGGTCACCGCCTCCGACGAGCCCTTCGCCATCGACCCGCCGCCGCAGATCTCGGTCGACGCGCGCTATCTCTACGGCGCCACCGCCCCCGGCCTGATGATCGAAGGCGACATCGTCCTTCGTCCGACCAGCGTCTCGTCCGACTATCCCGGCTTCACCTTCGGCCGCGAGGACGACCCGATCGAGACCTACCGCGAGTCGCTCGGGGTCATTGCCCAGACCGACGAGAACGGCCAGGCCCTCATCGACCTCTATATCCCCGAGCTCCAGCCGACGACGCGGCTCCTCAACGCCGAGGCGATCATCCGCCTCGTCGACACTACGGGGCGCTTCGTCGAACGGCGCCTCAGCCGTCCGCTGCTTGCCGACGGCAACCGCATCGGCATCCGCCCGCAGTTCGGCTCCTACGACGCGCCGGAAGGCAGCGAGGCCGCCTTCGACCTCATCGCCATCGGCCCCGACGGCCAGCGCATCGCGCTCGACGGGGTCGAGTGGACGCTCTCGCGCATCCAGACCACCTACCAGTGGTACCGCGCCAACGGCGCCTGGCGCTGGGAGCCGGTCACCACCACCGCCCGTGTCGCCGACGGCTCGGTCGACATCGCCGCCGGCGATCCGGCGGTCGTCTCCGGCCGCGTCGACTGGGGCCGCTACCGCCTCGAGGTTACCTCGACCGGCGAGGACGCCGCCTCGTCGAGCTTCGAGTTCTACGCCGGCTGGTACGTCGCTGATGTCGGCTCCGACACCCCCGACACGCTCTCGATCGCCCTCGACAAGCCGGCCTATGCCGTCGGCGAGACCGTGCAGGTCCGTCTCGAGCCGCGCTTCGCCGGCACCGCCCTCATCATGGTCATCGACGACCGCCTCATCGAGATGAAGGCCGTCGAGGTCCCCGCCGAGGGCACCTCCGTCGAACTCACCGTCACCGATGAATGGGGCCCCGGCGCCTACATCACCGCCGCCCTCTATCGCCCGATGAACGTCGAGGAAGAGCGCATGCCCGCTCGCGCCCTCGGCCTCGCCTGGGCGACCGTCGATCCCGGCGACCGCGTCCTCGAGGTCGCGCTCGGCGTGGAGGGCGAGATCCGTCCGCGAGGCCCGATGGAGATCCCGGTCTCGATCGCCAACCTCGCGCCCGGAACCGAAGCCTATGTCACGGTTGCGGCCGTGGACCTCGGCATCCTCAACCTCACCAACTACCAGCCGCCGGCGCCGGACGAGTACTACTTCTCCCAGCGCCGCCTCGGCATGGAGATCCGCGACCTCTACGGGCAACTGATCGACCGCATGCAGGGCGTCCCCGGCGTGATCCGCTCCGGCGGCGACAGCGCCGCCGCGCGCTTCGGCTCGCCGCCGCCGACCTCGGTCCTCGTCGCCTTCCACTCCGGCATCGTCCGCGTCGGCGACGACGGCACCGCCACCGTCACCTTCGCCATGCCTGACTTCAACGGCACGGCGCGGGTCATGGCGATGGCCTGGTCGGCCGACGGCGTTGGCCACGCGGTCAAGGACGTCATCGTCCGCGACCCCGTTGTGGTCACCGCCAGCGTGCCGCGCTTCCTCCACGTCGGCGACCGCTCGCGCCTCCTCGTCGAGATCAACAACGTCGCCGGCGTTGCCGGCGACTACCGCCTCGGCGTCGAGGTCGGCTCGGGCATCCTTCTTGAGAACGGCGCCGCCGAGCAGACCATCACTCTCGCCGAGCTCGGCCGCACCAACCTCGAGCTCGCCATCGCCGGCACCACGATCGGCGACTTCCCGATCCGCGTGACGCTCACCACCCCGGGCGGCGAGGCCTACACCAAGGACATCCTCCTCGGCATCCGCCCCGCCGGCCAGCCGACCTACCGCCGCGAGCTCATCGCGCTCGCCCCGGACGGCACGCTCACCATCGACATGAACAACCTCGCCGGCTTCATCCCGGGGACCGGCGAAGCGACTCTCGCACTCGGCGGTCTGGGGCGCCTCGACGTCCCCAATCTCCTCGTCAAGCTCGACCGCTATCCCTATGGCTGCGTTGAGCAACTGACCAGCCGCGCGCTCCCGCTCCTCTATCTGAACGAGGTTGCGCAGGCAGTCGGTCTCGGCACCGACGCCGATCTCGACGAGCGCATCGGAACCGCCATCCGCCGCATCCTCGCCAACCAGGATTCCTCCGGCAGCTTCGGCCTCTGGGGTCCCTATGGCGGCGGCGACCTCTGGCTCGACTCCTACGTCACCGAGTTCTTGGTGCGCGCCGAAGCCGAAGGCTACTCGATCTCCGAGCTCGCCATGACCATGGCCCTCGACAACCTCTCCAACCAGGTCGCCTACGCCTCCGACTTCTCGAACGGCGGCGAGGCCATCGCCTACGCCCTCTACGTGCTGGCCCGTGACGGCCGTGCCGCTATCGGCGACCTCCGCTACTACGTCGACGCCAGGCTGGGGAACTTCGCGACCCCGCTCGCCAAGGCCCAGCTCGGCGCCGCCCTAGCCCTCTACGGCGACCGCCCGCGCGCCGGCGCCGCCTTCAGAGCCGCCGTCGCCGACCTTCGCCCGGATGATCCCGACGTCTGGCGGCGCGACTACGGCACCACGCTCCGCGACACCGCCGCGGTCCTCGCGCTCGCCGCCGAATTCGAGGCCCCTGGCGTCGACCTCGGCGACCTCACCAACCGCGTCTCCGACCTTCGCGACAAGCGCCGCTGGACCTCCACCCAGGAGGACGTGTGGACGCTCCTCGCCGCCGCCTCGCTGGCGCGCGGCGCGGCCGACGGCACGGTGACGGTCGACGGCAACGCGATGACCGGCAACGTCTTCCAGCGCTTCGACGAGCTGCGCCTCGCTTCGCTGCCGGTCCAGGTGGTCAACACCGGCAACCGGCCGATCGATGCGCAAATTACCGTCACCGGCATCCCGACCGAACCGCAGCCGGCCTTCGCCGAGGGCTTCACGATCTCGCGCACCGTCTACACCGTCGATGGCGACGAGACCGATATCTCCTCGGTCCGCCAGAACGAGCGCTTCGTGGTGGCGATCACCGTCAGCGCGGACTCGATCGGCTCCGGCCAGTATCTCGTCGTCGACCCGCTGCCGGCCGGCTTCGAGATCGAGAACCCCAACCTCGCCGCCTCGGGCGACGTCAGCCAATACCCCTGGCTGTCGACCGACATGCCGGACCACTCGGAGGCCCGCACCGACCAGTTCGTGGCCGCCTTCACCCGCTACGACTACAGCGGCGCCACCTTCACGGTCGCCTACTCCGTCCGCGCGGTCTCGCCCGGTTCGTTCGTGCAGGCCGGCGCGATGGTCGAGGACATGTACCGCCCCGAGCGCCGCGCCAACACCGACCCCGGCAGCGTCGAGATCCTCGCCGCCGGCCTCCCGCCGTCCTCGCCCGGCGGCAAGAACCCGAAGGCCCGGCCGTAGGAGGGCAACCAACGGCGGCGAGGTGAGGCGAAGCGCCCGGGGCTTGACCCGGGTGGTCGGGGTGAGGGGGCTCCACCTCACCGGATGGGTCGCAGACCATCACCCGCATCCCGCCTCGCCTCCGGCGAGGCGGTGATGACGACCCCGGATCGAGTCCGGGGCAGGCTCTCTCCCCACCGGGGAGAGGTGAAAGATACTCGTATCGGGGTTAGCGAGGCCCCGTCGTGAAATGACGACCGAAGGCGCCAGGACCGGTTGGAATGTGCGGCTGCAACTCGCGGCCGTCGCTGGAATCCTGCTCCTCGCAA
>CAYOET010000123.1:0-19472 GCA_964402985.1 uncultured Bauldia sp.
CGGGGCCCGAGGGCAGGCTCTCTCCCCGCCGGGGAGAGGTAGAGTGGGCGGCTCCCCGTCCCGTCCTGGGAGCCCGAGAGACTCCCGTGACTCGGGCGGGGTTTCGTGCCACATCCTCGGCCATGTCCTTGATCGTCAAGATCTGCGGCCTCTCCACGGAGGAAACGGTCGACGCAGCCCTTTCCGGCGGCGCCGACATGATCGGCTTCGTGTTCCAGCCGACCAGCCCGCGCTACCTCGAGCCGGAGCGCGCCGCGGCGCTCGCCGAGCGGGCGAGCGGGCGCGCGCAGGTCGTGGCGCTGACCGTCGACGCCGACGACATGCGCCTCGACGAGATCATGGAGACGCTCGAGCCGGACTGGCTGCAGCTGCACGGCAAGGAGAGCCCGGAGCGGGTGCGCCAGGTCGGCCTCATCACCGGCGCCAAGACGATGAAGGCGATCGGCATCGCCAACGAAGCGGACCTGCCGATGCTGAAGGCCTATCGCGGGGTCGCCGACCGCATCCTCCTCGACGCCAAGCCGCCGCGCGACGCCGATCGCGCGGGCGGGCACGGCCGCGCCTTCGACTGGAAGCTTCTCGCCACGCTCGACGCGGACGTCGAGTTCATGCTGTCGGGCGGGCTCAACGCCGGCAATGTCGGCGAGGCGATCGAGACGCGGCGGCCGATCGGGGTCGACGTCTCCTCGGGGGTGGAGACCGCGCCGGGACGAAAGGACATCGCCCTCATCCACGGCTTCATCCGCACGGCGCGCGAGGCGGAAGCCCGGGCCGACAAGGTTTCATCGTGAGGATCAAGCGTTGACGGTGGCGACCCCCAACTCATTCCGCACCGGGCCCGACGAGCGCGGGCATTTCGGCATTTTCGGCGGGCGCTTCGTCGCCGAGACGCTGATGCCGCTCGTGCTCGACCTCGAGAAGGCCTACGAGGACGCCAAGCGCGACCCCGCCTTCCGGGCGCAGCTCGAGGACCTCAACACCCACTACACGGGGCGGCCGAGCCCGCTCTATTTCGCGGAGCGGCTGACCGAGCAGCTGGGTGGGGCGAAGATCTACTTCAAGCGCGACGAGCTCAATCACACCGGCAGCCACAAGATCAACAACTGCCTGGGGCAGATCCTCCTTGCCATGCGGATGGGCAAGACGCGCATCATCGCCGAGACCGGCGCGGGGCAGCATGGCGTCGCGGTAGCGACGGTCGCGGCACGCTTCGGGCTGCCGGCGGTGGTTTACATGGGCGCCACCGACGTGGAGCGGCAGAAGCCGAACGTGTTCCGGATGCGGCTCCTCGGCGCCGAGCTCCGCCCGGTCACGGCCGGCAACGGCACCCTCAAGGACGCCATGAACGAGGCGCTCCGCGACTGGGTCACCAACGTCTCCGACACCTATTACCTGATCGGCACGGCGGCCGGTCCCCACCCCTACCCGGCGATGGTCCGCGACTTCCAGTCGGTGATCGGGATCGAGGCGCGCGAGCAGATGTTAACGCGGGAGGGGCGGCTACCCGACGCGCTGGTCGCGTGCGTCGGCGGCGGGTCGAACGCGATCGGGCTGTTCCACCCGTTCCTCGACGACAAGGATGTTGCGATCTACGGTGTGGAAGCCGGCGGGCATGGGCTCGAGGGCAACGAGCATGCGGCCTCGCTCACGGGCGGAAGACCGGGCGTCCTCCACGGCAACCGCACCTACCTCCTGCAGGACGGCGACGGACAGATCCTCGAGGGCCACTCGATCTCGGCGGGGCTCGACTATCCGGGCGTCGGGCCGGAGCATTCCTGGCTGCACGAGACCGGCCGCGTGAGCTATGTGCCGATCACGGACAAAGAGGCGCTCAGCGCCTTCCAGCTGCTGACCCGCTCCGAGGGCATCATCCCCGCGCTCGAGCCGGCGCACGCGCTGGCGTACGTGGCGAAGCTCGCGCCGACGATGGGCAAGGACAAGATCATCCTCATGAATCTCTGCGGCCGCGGCGACAAGGACGTCTTCACTGTCGCCAAGCATCTGGGGATGGACATTTGAGCACGCGGATCGATCAGCGGTTTGGGGACCTTCGCAAGGAGGGGCGCCCGGGGCTCGTCACCTTCATCAGCGCCGGCGATCCGGACTACGACACCTCGCTCGCGATCCTCCGCGCGATGCCGAAGGCGGGCGCGGACATCATCGAGCTGGGGATGCCGTTCTCGGACCCGATGGCCGAAGGGCCGCCGATCCAGAAGTCGTCGGAGCGGGCGCTGCGCGGCGGGCAGACGATGGTCAAGACGCTCGCCATGGTGCGCGAGTTCCGCAAGGGCGACAGCACGACGCCGATCGTGCTGATGGGCTACTACAACCCGATCTACATCTACGGCAACGAGCGCTTCATCGCCGACACGCTGGCGGCGGGCGTGGACGGGCTGATCGTGGTCGACCTCCCGCCCGAGGCCGACGACGAGCTGTGCATCCCGGCGATCAAGGCGGGGCTCAATTTCATCCGCCTGGCGACGCCGACCACGGACGACAAGCGCCTGCCCGCCGTTCTCGCGAACACCTCCGGCTTCGTCTACTACGTGTCGATCACGGGCATCACCGGGACGGCCGCGCCGGATACCGGGCGCGTCGCCAACGCGGTGAAGCGGATCAAGGGCCACACCAAGCTGCCGGTCGCGGTCGGCTTCGGGGTGAGGAGCGCCGAGCAGGCGCGGACCATCGGGCTCGACGCCGACGGCGTGGTGGTGGGTTCGGCGCTGGTCAACGCCATCGCGGCCTCGCTCGATGCGGGCGGAAAGGCTTCGGCGACCACGGTTTCTGCCGTCACCTCTTTGACACAGGAGCTGGCGCGTGGGGTCCGCGAGGCGCGGCGGGCCGTGAATCCGGCCTGAAAAGCCTCTATATTCGGCTTGAGGGTTCATGCTGTGCCACTCGCAATGACCCGTCCATGGAGCTAACCATTTGAGTTGGTTCAATAAAATTGTCCCGCCCGGGATTCGATTCGGCGACCGCAAGAAGCGGGATACGCCCGAGAATCTGTGGGTGAAGATCCCCGAAACCGGCGAGATGGTGTTCCACCGCGATCTCGTCACCAACGATTTCGTGGTGCCCGGTTCCGGCTTCCACATGCGGATGACCGCGGCGCACCGGATGCGCCATTTCTTCGACGGCGGGGCGTGGGACCCGGTGGCTCTGCCCGACGTTTCGCCCGATCCGCTGCGCTTCCGCGACGAGCGGCGCTACACCGACCGGGTGCGCGACGCGCGGGCCAAGACCGGACTCGAGGACTCGGTCGCGGTCGGCACCGGCACGGTCGAGGGCCTGCCGATGGTCGCGGCGGTCCAGGATTTCGACTTCATGGGCGGCACGCTCGGCATGGCCGCCGGCGAGGCCGTGATCAAGGGCCTGCAAACCGCCTGCCATCTCCGCCGGCCGTTCGTGATCTTCACCGCCTCGGGCGGCGCGCGCATGCAGGAGGGTATCCTCTCGCTGATGCAGATGCCGCGGACGACGATCGCCGTGCAGCAGCTGCGCGAGGCCGGGCTGCCCTATGTCGTGGTGCTCACCCATCCGACCTTCGGCGGCGTCACCGCGTCCTATGCCATGCTCGGCGATATCCAGATCGCCGAGCCGGGGGCGCTTATCGGCTTCACCGGGCCGCGGGTGATCGAGAACACGATCCGCGAGAAGCTGCCGGACGGGTTCCAGCGCGCGGAGTATCTGCGCGACCACGGCATGGTCGACCTCGTCGTCCACCGCCACCAGCTCCGCGCGACGATCGCGCGGCTCTGCCGGATCCTGATGAAGGTGGACGCGCCCGCCGCAGTCGTCCCGCTGCCGGCGCCGGCCGAGGCTGCGACCGAAACGTCACCGCCCGAGAGCCTGCCCATCGCGGCAGAGTAATTGGCGGGCAGGGTTCCTATCTCTCCATCGATGGATCGTTCCACGGCCATTCTCGATCGGCTCCAGCGGCTGCATCCGCGCGAGATCGATCTCTCGCTCGAACGCGTCGAGCGGCTGATGACCGCGCTCGGCAACCCCGAGCGGCGGATGCCGCCGGTCATCCACGTCGCCGGCACCAACGGCAAGGGCTCGACCACCGCGTTCATGCGGGCGATGCTCGAGGCGGCGGGGAAGAGCGTCCACGTCTACACCTCGCCGCACCTTGTGCGCTTCCACGAGCGGGTGCGGATCGGCCGGCCCACCGGCGGGGCGCCGGGCGGCGGCCAGCTGGTCGGTGAGGAAGAGCTTTCGGCGGCGCTCCTCGACGTCGAGCGGATCAATGACGGGGCGCCGATCACCCAGTTCGAGATCACCACCGCCGCCGCGTTCCGCCTCTTCGCCGACCACAAGGCCGACTTCGCGCTGATCGAAGTCGGGCTGGGCGGAAGGCTCGACGCGACCAACGTCGTGGCGCGGCCGCTTGCCACCGTCATCACCTCGATCTCGATGGACCACGAGAAATTCCTCGGCGAGCGGATCGAGCTGATCGCCGCCGAGAAGGCCGGCATCCTCAAGCGCGGCGCGCCGGCGATCGTCGCGCCGCAGACCGACGCGGTGATGGGCGTCCTCGAGGAGACGGCGAAGCGCGTGCGCGCGCCGCTGTTCGTCGCCAACCAGGACTGGCGCGCCCAAGCCGAGCGGGGGCGCCTCGTGTATGAGGACGACGACGGGCTCCTCGACCTCCCTGCCCCGCGGCTCGCCGGCCGGCACCAGTTCACCAACGCCGGGACGGCGATCGCGACGCTGCGGCGGGCAGGCATCGCGCCCGGCGCGGCGGAGATCGAGGCGGGGCTGCACAGCGTCGATTGGCCGGCGCGGCTGCAGCGCATCACCAGCGGGAAGCTGCTCGCGCTGGCGCCGCCGCGGGCCGAGCTATGGCTCGACGGCGGGCACAATCCGGGCGCGGGGTCGGTGATCGCCGAGGCGATGGCCGACATCGAGGATCGCGTACCCCGGCCGCTGATCCTGATCGTGGGGATGCTGACGACCAAGGACCCGATCGGGTTTTTGAAGCCGTTCGCGGGTCTGGCGCGCGAAATGATCGCGGTGCCGATCCCCGGCCATGCCGGGCGCGAGCGCGCGGAGTTGGCGGAGGCGGCGCGGGCGGCGGGCCTCCGCGCCGAGACCGCGCCCGACGTCGCCAGCGCGATCCGCTCTATCGGACGGTTCGAGGCGCCGCCCCGCATCCTGATCTGCGGCTCGCTCTACCTCGCGGGGCTGGTGCTGGAGGAGAGCGGGCTGTTGCCGCTGTAGCCTTTTCCTCCCCCTGAAAGGGGGAGGCGGCACGAAGTGCCGGTGGGGGTACGCCAGTCTTGTGATTGCCGATCAACGATCACTCACCTCTCCCCGGTGGGGAGAGGTCGTCATCACCGGCTCGCCGGAGGCGAGGCGGGATGCGGGTGAGGGTCTGCGCCCTCTCCTGAAGGACCTGTACCCCCTCACCCCAACCCTCTCCCCTCCGGTGAGAGGGGGCTGGTCGGCGATCTAAATCGCGCGGTTGATCCATTCGAGGAGGCGCGCTTTCGGGGCGGCGCCGACTTGCATCGAAATCGGCTCGCCGGCCTTGAAGATCATCAGCGTCGGCATCGAGCGGACGCCATACTGCGTCGTGGTGTAGGGATTCTCGTCGACGTCGATCTTGATGACCTTCGCCCTGCCCTTCAGCTCGACCGCGATCTCGTCGAGGAACGGCGCGATCACCTTGCAGGGCGGGCACCAGTCGGCCGTGAAATCGACGATCACCGGCTCGGGAGAATTCAGCACCTCGCCGACGAACTCGGCGTCGCTCGTGAATTTGGTCATCTCGGCCTCCTTGGCGTTGAGAAGAGTGTAGCGGCAACCGCCGCCCCGGGAAGGCATGGCTTGCCAACAAGCCCGCGGCGCGGAGTTGCGGTTGCTCGGAAAAGGAAAGGCCGGAGACGGTCGCCCGCTCCGGCCCAAGATCCCGTGGCGATGGAGCGGCTACACCGCCCGCTTGGTCGCGTCGTCAGAGCCGACCGCCTGCTTGATCCAGTCGGCGAGGCGGCTCTTGGGGTGGGCGCCGACCTGCATCGAGATCGGCTCGCCGTCCTTGAACATGATCAGGGTCGGGATCGAACGGACGCCGTACTTGATCGTGGTGCCGGGGTTTTCGTCGGTGTTGAGCTTGGCGATGGTGACCTTGCCCTGCATCTCGGCGGAAATCTCCTCGAGGGCCGGGCCGATCACGCGGCACGGACCGCACCACTCGGCCCAGAAATCCACGACAACCGGGCCGGTCGCGCCGAGGACGGCGCTTTCGAACGTTGCATCGGTGACTTTTGCGGTCGCCATGATTCTCAGATCCCAAAGGGTTATTCGAAGCCGAAAGGTAGGTACGGGCCCGGGCGGCGTCAAGGTTACCTTCTGATACCGACCCCGTGGCGGTGGGAATCCCCTGCGTCGCCGCGCGAGCATCCGACGCGCCGGGCGCATGGGTCCATTGCGTGTTCTATAGGTCGGCGTAAACGCTTCGGTGAGATTCGTTTGCGTAAAAGCTCGCTTCTCCTTTCAGGAAAGCGGCGAAAAGTGGGTACCGAGAGTCCATGGCTGACAGCGGAATTGCGGCGGCTGGAGCGCGTCCTGTCGAGCGGCACCCCGCTCTACGTCGACGTCGCCGAGCAGCCGTTCTGGCTGGACGCCGACGAAACCGACCTTGACCGGCAGATCGTCGCCCTGCGCGGGATCGTGCAGAAGGCGGCGGAGCGCGACACGGCAGACCAGCAGTCCCGCGCGGCCTGATCAGCCCGCGGTGAGGCGCTGGAACGCTTCATCTAACATTGCTGACGGGACCTCCATCACACGCGGCCCTTCGGTCCAGATGAGGGAAGCCACGACCGTTCGCCCCGGGTAGAGCCGAGCGAGAACGGCCCGGTAGAGCGCGAGCTGAGCGGCGTACTCGGCCGGGATTTCGGCGAGGCGCTGCGGAGGGTGCCGGTTGGTCTTGTAGTCGACGATATGCACCGTGTCGGCGGTCACCGCGAGGCGGTCGATGCGCCCGGTGACGGTCAGCGGACCGGCCGGGACGTCGAAGATGGCGGAGATCGCAACCTCGGCGCGGCTGCCGGGCGCGAAGAGCGCGGCATGGCGCGGATCGGCGAGGATGTCGGCGATCTCGGCGGCGGCTGCGGCGCGGTCGGCCACGGGCCAGCCCGGCGCCGCCGCGGCGAGGAAGCGGAGCGCGGTCGGCCGGCGGGCGGCGGGCGCGATATCGGGGAGCGCTTGCAGGAGTCGATGGATGAGGCGCCCGCGCTCGACGGCGAACCCCGTTCCCTCGCCCAGCGCGGCCGCGACGGCAGGCGAGAGCTCGGCCAGCGCTAGAGAGGGCGAGAGGCGCTTCGGCGCAGGCGCGCGGGGGAGCGGGCCGAAGCGTGGCGCTTCGACCGGGGGCGCGGCGGCGGGGGGCGGCGCGATCGGAACGATTTTCGCCGCGCGCGGGCTGCCGGGCTTCCGCCATTCCCATGCCTCGACAGAGCCGTCCGCGCCCGTGAGCGCCGTGGCGCTCGCGAGGAGCGCGTTGGAGACGAGGGCGTGCCAGCCCTCGGTGGCGTCGGTGTCGCGGGTCTCGATCCCGCAGACATAGAGGCGGTCCTTGGCGCGGGTCAGGCCGACATAAAGGAGGCGGCGATACTCCTCGGCGGCCCGGCGGCGCTCGGTCTCGAGGCGGGCGACGACGCTGGGCGGCGTGGAGCGCTTCGAGCGCATCCAGACGATCGGCGAGGGTTTTGGGTCGGTGACGTCGTCTGACAGAAGCAGGAGCGCGGGGTCGTGGTTCTGGTGGACCGGCTTGCCGCCGCCGTCGACGAGGAACACCACTTCGGCCTCGAGGCCCTTGGCGCCGTGGACGGTCATCACTCGGACCTCGTCGCGCTTCTCGGCGGGCTCGCGCTTGATCTCGGTCGCCGCGGCCCGCAGCCAGGCGACGAAGCCCTGGAGCGAGGGCGTTTCGCTGCGCTCATAGGCGATCGCCTGGGCGAGGAACTCGTCGAGGACATCCTCGGCCTCGGGTCCCAGCCGGCGGGCGAAGGCGGCACGACCGCCCTCGGCGCCGAGGATGCGGGCGTAGAAATCGAACGGACCGGTGAAGTCGGCGGCTCCGCGCCAGGCGCGGAGTCTTGCGAGCGCTTCGGCGAAGGCGGGCTCGCCGGCCGCCCTCCCCTCGAGCGCGCGCCACAACGTGCCGGGGCGGGCGTTGGCGAGGCGGAGGAGCGCGTCCTCATCGAGACCGATGAGCGGGCTCTTGAGGATCGCGGCGAGCGAGAGGTCGTCCTCGGGGAGGAGCATCACTTCGGCGAGGGCGAGGAGGTCGAGGACCGCGATGTGCTGAACCAGCGCGATGCGGTCGACGCCGGCGACGGGGACGCCGGCCTCCTTGAGCGTGCGGTTGATCGCTTCGCTGAGCCGGCCACGGTTGCGAATGAGGATGAGGATGTCGCCCGGGGTGATCGGCTCGCCCGTCGCCTCCAGTCGTTCGCCATTGTCGATCCAACCGCGGATGGTGCGGGCGAGGCGGTCGGCGAGCAGCTTCTCGGGGCTGTCCTCGGGGAGCTGGTCGAGCGGGGCGGCCCAGTCCTCGGGCGGCTTCCGATCCTTCTTGACGAGCATCGGCCAGATGGTGACGAGGCCGGGGGCGGCGTGACGCGCGGCGACGTGATCGGTCGGCTTGGCCTCGCTGGCGAGACCCTGATGCGCGGTCGGATCGGCGAAGACCGAGTCGACCGCGGCCAGAACGTCCTCGGTCGAGCGGAAGGAGAGGTGCAGCTCGACGTCGGCGAAGGGGCGTTCGGCGTCGCGGACGCGTTCGCCGAAGACCCGCTGCATGCGGCCGAACCAGGCGGGGACGGCGCCCTGGAAGGAGAAGATCGACTGCTTCTCGTCGCCCACCGCGAAGAGAGTGCGCGGGTTGTCGCGCGCGGCGCGGCCCGAGAAGAAATCGTCGACCAGGCCCTCGATGACCTGCCACTGGCGGGGCGAAGTGTCCTGCGCCTCGTCGACCAGAACGTGGTCGAGGCCCTGATCGAGCTTGTACTGGACCCAACGCGCGCCGCCGCGACGGTGGAGAAGAGCGGCGGTGCGGATGACGAGGTCGTCGAAGTCGAGCCTTCCGCGCGCGCGCTTGTCGCGCTCGTAGGCGTCGATGACGGCGTGGGCGAGGGTGATCAGCGCGGCGCTGCCCTCGAAGCATTCGGCGGCGCGGGCGAGATCGTTGAGGGCGACGATGCGTTGCGCCTCCCCGGCGGCATGCGGCGCGTAGGCGGGAATGTCGTTGCGATTGGGGGCGCGGGGCTTGCCGTCCTTGGTGAGAAAGAGCTCGGAATAGGCGGCGACGCGCTGGTCCTCGGTCTCGGCGGCAAACAGTTTCTCGAGGCGCGAGGCGGCGTTGGCCTGCGTGGCCGGGCCGAGGCGCTGGCGGAGGTCGAGGAGGTCGCCCTGGGAGAGCGCCGCTTCGCCGACGATGCGGGCACGGACGGTGTGGCGGTCGTCGGTGGCGCGGAGGCCGAGGCCGCGGCGGAGCCCGGCGAGGGCCGCGTCGAGCGAGCCGGCATCGGCGAGCCAGGCGAGGAAGGCGTCGCGTTTCTCGATCAGCTCGCTCAGCGCATCGAAGGTGTTCACGTCCTTGGTCAGGGCGACGAGCGTGCGGAGCGCGAGGCCGAGCGTCCCATCTGGAGAGTGGGCGGCGCGGATGAGAGCGGCGCGGCGCGCCTCGCGGATGAGGCGGTCGGCGTCGAGCTCGGCGAGGACCTCGAAATGCGCCGGCACGCCCGCTTCGAGCGGGAACTGATGGAGGAGCCGCTCGCAGAACGCGTGGATGGTCTGGATCTTGAGGCCGCCGGGGGTCTCCAGCGCGCGGGCGAAGAGGCGGCGCGCCAGCGTCAGATGCTCAGGTCGCGGGGGGTGGCCTTCCAGCTCGGTCAGCGATGCCGCGAGCGCGGCGTCGTCGAGGCGCACCCATTCCGACAGGCGGGCGAAGACCCGCGAGGCCATCTCGGCGGCGGCGGCCTTGGTGAAGGTGAGGCAGAGGATGCGGCCGGGATGTGCGCCGGCGAGAAGGAGGCGCACGACCCGCTCGGTGAGGACGGTGGTCTTGCCCGATCCGGCGTTGGCGCTCACCCAGGCGGAGCCGCGCGGGTCCGACGCGGTTCGGCGCACCGACTGGGTGACCCCGTCGAGGACGAAGGCGGTCATTCGCCCTCACCCATGGCGTGGCGCCACTCGCCGATGCGCGCGAGGTGGTCGTAGTCGCCGGCCCAGCGGCGCTCGAACATCGGGTGGGCCTGCGAGAGATAGGGCTGCTCGGGGCGGTCGTAGGCGGTGACGAGGGCGCGCAGCTTGGCGAGGGCGCTCGCGCCGAGCTCGCCCGGCGGCACGTCCTTGCTGGCGGGCTTGAACCACTCGTCGCGAGCGATGCCGGCGAGGCCAATGAAGGCGAGCTCGGCGATCCGCTTGCCGCGGAATTCCTCGCCGAAGGCGCCGGCGGCGACCATCGCGGCCTCGAGCGGGAGCTGCGGGGAGAAGGTCGCGACCTGCGAGACGCTCGGCGTCGCGCCGGACTTGAAGTCGAAGATCTCGACGCCGCCGTCGTTGCGGAGGTCGATGCGGTCGGCGCGGCCGCGCAGCGTGAAGGGGCCGCTCGGGACCTCGAAATCGAAACTGCCGGAGATCTCGGCGTGGCGCGAGGCGATGTCGGCGGCGCGGCCGGTCTCCCAGTCGAGGAACCAGCGCGCCACCTCCTCCCAGCGCAGCCACCACAGGGCATGGGTGTCGGGGCTGGAGGCGGCGAGCGGTGCGAACCAGGTGCGCGCGAGGGCCGTGAGGTGCTGCTCGGGCGTGGCACCGTCGGCGAGCGGCTTCCGCACGAAGTCGCCGAGGATGCCGTGGAGTATGATGCCGCGCATCGCGGCGTCGGGCGGGGCGCCGAGCTCGGAGAGCGCGTAGAGGCCGAGGACGTGCTTGGCGTAGATCTCGTAGGGGTCGCGGATGAGAACCTCGACCTCGGTGATCGAAAGGCCGCGCGGACGGAGCGCGAGGGGCGGGCGCGGCGCGGGGCGCGGCGCGGATTGCACGAGCCTCGCGGCGTCGGCGTGGCGGGCCCAGGCGAGATAGCGGGCGCCGCGCTCCGTGAGCTCCTTTGCGGCGTCCGTGCCGACCACGGCGAAGAGGCGCTGCAGCCAGCGCGAGGCGATGGTCGGCGTGCCGGCCCGGCGCTCGGCGCGAGTGACGAGGACGCGCGGGCCGGCGAGCGCTTCGGCGAAATCGTGGGCGGCGAGGCCGATGCGGCGCTCGGGCGCTTCGAGGCCGAGCTGTTCGCGCATCGTCCGCGACAGCCACGGATCGGTGCGCGTCTCGGCGGGCCATACGCCCTCGTCGAGGCCGGCGAGGATGACGAGGTCGGCGGACTGGAGGCGCGCCTCGAGGACGCCCCAGATGTTTATGCGCGCGCCGGGGACCGGCGGGCGGGAGACGCGTGCGCCAGCCATCACCGCGGTGAGGAAGGACGGGAGATCGGCGCGGGCGATGTCGAGCTCCGCGCCGCGTTCGGCGAGTTCGCCGAGGAGGCGGGCAAGCGACTCGCCGGCCGCGCCCTGCCACAGGAACGCCTCGGAGCCGGTGTCGTCGGAAGCGGCGGCGCGGATGGCGGGGAGAAGGAGGCTCATCAGCGTGGCGAGGTCGGGGGGGCGCGCGCCGGGGTTTTCCGCCGCCTGGAGCGGCGCGAGGATCGCGGCGAGGCGGGCGGCGAGGCGGGCGGCGGCGTCCCAGTCGTTCGCGGCGAGGCGCGAGGCCCCGTCGCGGCGGCGGATCTCGCCGGTGCGGGTCGCGGCGATGGCGTCGGGCAGCGTGGCAAGATCGACCGGGAGGGCCTTGCCGCGCATGAGGGCGAGCTCGAGGGCGCGGGCGGCGGCGCGGCACGCGGCGCGATCCATGCCGAAGGCGGACATCGGGTGTTTGAGGAGCGCGAGGAGGGTCGTCGGGTCGCCGGGTGCCGCGACCGCCTCGGCGAAGAGGCGAGCGAAGATGCCGGGCGGGGTTTCCGCGAGGCTCGCGCCGGCGGAGTCGTCGGCGAGGATGTCCCAGCGCGCCAGCTCGGCGGAGACGCGGCGGGCGAGGTCGCGGTCGGGGGTGACGAGGGCGGCGGTGACGCCCGGGTCCTCGATCGCCTGGCGGAGTGCGAAGGCGATGGCGAGGGCCTCCTCGCGGTCGTTGCGGGCGACGAGGACAGCGAGGCCGTCGAGCGCGGGAGCGGGATCGGGGAGTGCGCGGGTCGACCAGAGCTCGGTCGTCTCGGCGGGGCGCATCATCTCGGAGAGGAGTTTTCCGCGCGCGGCGAAGGCGCCGGGTGGGGCGAGCTCGGCAACCGACTCGCGGGTGACGCCGATCTCGCCGAGCAGCTGCTTGAGGCCGTATTGGGGGTGGCTCGGGGTCGCCCTCCCCTCCTCCGACCGGCCGGTCGGCGGCGTCCCGGATGTCGGCCCTCCGGCGGGCCGGCCGCCGATGGCGGACCACGACGGTTCGTCGAGGTCGCGGTCGAGGCCGGGGAGGATCACTGCCCCGGTCGGGAGACGGGCGATGGTGGCGAGGAGATGCGCGGTGGCGGGAATCGAGCCGGTCGAGCCCGCAGCGATGATCGGCGCGCGGGGCGGATGTGCCACGAGCCGCGCGGCTTCGGCGCGGAGGAGGCGGTCCCTCCTTCCGGCCGGGTTAACGAGCGACTCCTCGTCGAGATAGGCGGGCCAGGCCTCGCCCGCGATCTTGAGGAAATCGAGGGTGAGCTGGCGGAACTCCGGGTAGTCGTCGGGGATGAGAGTTCGCAGCTCGGTCCACGGGATGCCGGCGACTTCCATGTCGTCGATGAGGCGCGCGAGGTCGCCGGCGAGGCGGACGGCGCCGGCGGCGGTCTCGGGGAGGCGCGGGTCGTGAGCGGAGTCGAAGAGGTCGGCGCGGATCGCCCGGCTCCACGCGCCGATGAGGCGCGAGAGGACGAGGAGGCGCTGGACGCGCGACACCGCGCCCGGGAGGAGCAGCCGGTCGGCGGCGGTCTCGGCGCTCTCGATGAGGAGATGCTCCTCCTCGTCGACGTCGCCGATCGGGCGAATGGTGGGGAGGACCAGCGCGCCCGCCGGGGCGCGGGCGAGGAGGAGGTCGGCGAAGGCGCGCACCGCCCTTCGCGTCGGCAGGAGGACGGTGACGTCGGCGAGGGCCAAAGGGTCGGTGCCGAGGCCGGGAATCGCACCGAGGCGCCCGTCGAGCAGCGCATCGGCGAGCGTTGCGAGGAACGGCGCGCCGGCGGGAATGGAGAAGACGGTTGGACGTTTCTGGCCGGTGGCCATTTTCGCAGAATCGCGCCGGGCTCGTTCTTGATTAGTTCTTTGGTCTAGCAGAGCGCGCGGGCGACACAACCCTTGTGGGTCAGGAGTGTGTTTCCCGGGGGAGATCGGCGAGGCGGTCGCGCCAGGAGGGCGGGGCGACGAGCTCGGCGCGGCGGCCCGCGCCATGGAGCGCGAGGCGGATAACGAGGGCATCGCTCGGCATTCGGGCAGCGGCGCGTTCGGGCCATTCGACGATGACGGCACCGGTGGCGAGGGCGTCGTCGAAGCCGATCTCGATCAGCTCGCTCGGGTCGGCGAGCCGGTAGAGGTCGACATGGGAGATGGTGAGGCCGGGGAAGTCGTAAGCCTGGACAAGCGTGAAGGTGGGGCTCGGGACCTCGAGTCTCGGGTCGTCGGCGCGGGCGCGGAGGATGGCTCGGGCGAGGCTGGTTTTGCCCGCGCCGAGGTCGCCGCTGAGGAGGAGCGCGTCACCCTTGGCGAGCAGCGGGGCGAGCGCCGCGCCGAGGCGGATGGTGGCCGACTCGTCGGGGAGGTCGAAGGTTATCGGGGCGGACATTGAGCGGGACCTTAACCCCTCACCCGGCAGCGGAGGCAAGAGGTGCGTCATTGGAGGCTGCCCGCGGCAGCACCTCAGGATGAGGAAGGTAGGGAGTTGCTTCGCCGGGTCAGTTCCGCCAGCCAGCCCCTCTCCCCGGAGGGGAGAGGGGCTGGGGTGAGGGGTGCGGCGCTCGCTGGATGGAGCGCCGAGATCAGAGCCCCATCCGGAGAGGTGGAGCCCCGTCACCCGGATCCCGCCTCGCCTGCGGCGAGCCGGGATGCCGACCTCCCCCCGCCGGGGAGAGGTAAGAGGTGTGGGAGCAAGGCCCTACTCCGCCGCCACGGCGATGGTGGAGGGGCGGAGGGGGAGCCTCACGGTGACGCGGGTGCCCTCGCCGGGGCGGGTGTCGATGCTCACGGTGCCGCCGTGCAGCTCGACGAAGCTCTTGACGATCGGGAGGCCGAGGCCGGCGCCGCCGCGCGAGGGGCCGGAGGGGCGGCTCTCGAAGCGCTCGAAGGCTTCCGGCACGTACGCCTCGGGCATGCCGCCGCCGGTGTCCGCGACGGCGAAGACGATCTCCTCGGCGCGGCGTTCGACGGTGACCTCGATGCGGCCGCCGGGCGGGGAGAAGGCGATGGCGTTGGAGAGGAGGTTGAAGAGGATCTGGCGGATGCGGCGCTCGTCGGCGACGAAGGTGCCGATGCCGTCGGGGATGCGCACGTCGAGGCTGAGGCCGGCCTTTTCGACGCGATCCTGCACGCCGTGCACGGTGGCGCGAACGGCGGAAGCCGCGTCCACTTCGCCAAGGTCGAGGGTCATGATGCCGGCGTCGAGCGTGGCGAGGTCGAGGATGTCGTTGACGATGGCGAGGAGCGCGTCGCTCGAGGAGAGGACGTAGCCGGCGTACTCGCGCTGCTTGTCGTTGAGGAGGCCGACCTGTTCCTCGGCGAGGAGCTGGGCGAAGCCGATGATGTTGGTGAGCGGAGAGCGGAGCTCGTAGGAGACGTGCTGGATGAAGGCGTTCTTGAGCCCGTCGGCGGCTTCGAGCGCCTCGTTCCGTTCGGTCAGCGCGCGTTCGACCTTCACGCTGTCGGTGACGTCGACGAAGGTCACCATGGTCTGGCCGTCGGGGAGCGGAACGGTGGCGTAGTCGATGACGCGGCCGTCCTTCCGTTCCATGCGGCCGGAGACGCTGGCTCGGGTCTCGTCGAGGCCGGCGATGGCGCCCATCAATTGATTCCAGATCGCTGCGTCGTCGTGCTTGGGCCGCGCAAGGGCGAAGACCTTGGCGACGTGCGGGCGGTCGGCGAGCGCGGCGGGGTCGAGACCCCAGATCGTGGCGAGCGGGGGGTTGTGGAGGCGGAGGCGGCCGTCCGAACCGAACACCGCGACGGCATCGGAGAGATTGTCGAGGGTCTCGCCCTGGACACGGATGAGGGCGTTGTAGCGGGTCTCGAGATCGAGGCGCTCGGAGACGTTCTCGTAAATCCAGATGACGCCGCCCTGGGGGTGCGGGTTGGCGATGACGCGAAGCGTCTGGCCGTCGGGGAGGTGCCACATCTGCTCCCTCGCCTCGGTGGCGCGATAGGCGGAGAGGAGATTGGCCTTCCAGTTGCGGAAGTCGGCCTGCTCGGGGAGGCGGCGGGTGGCGCGCAGGCGGTCGAGGATGGTCGCCTCGTCGGGCGAGGAGTCGAGGAAGGAGGCCTCGAGGCCGAAGAGCGCGCGATAGGCGGCGTTGTAGGAACGGAGGCGCTGGTCCTGGCCGAAGATGGCAACGCCGGCGGCGAGCTGGTCGAGGGTGCGGGCGTGGAACTCGACCAGGCGGCGAACCGCCTGCTCGGCTTCGTCGAGCGCGGTGCGGTCGACGGCAAGGCCCCCGCTCCAGCTGCCGGCGACGACGTCGGTGACGTCGAAGAGGCGGCGGACATTGCCGACCACGGTGCTGAGGCGGCGGCGGAAATCCTCGCGCTTCTGGTGCGCCGCCTCGATCGCCTCGCGGGTGCGCGAGTCGAAGAGCTCGGCGCCGTCGCGGATGACGTCGGTCGGCGTCACCGTGCCGATCTGCTCGGCATAGGCGCGGTTGACCCAGGCGAGGCGGCCGGTGCCGTCGCGGAGCCAGGCCGGTACCGGCGCGGCCTGGAGGACGCGCTGGAGGGCGTCGAGCTGGCCCATCACCACGCGGTGGTCGGCCTCGAGCGTCGCCAGCGCCAGGCGGTCGCTGGTGAGGCTGCGGAAGCGGACGAGCGCCCGTCCTCCCCCGGTACGGCCGAGGACATCGACGCCGTGGCTGGTCTGGGTGGTGAGGGCGAGAGTAAAGGTCTCGCCGCGCGAGCGGAGCATCGCCACGGCGCGGTCGAGCTGGGCGGCCGACTGGGGCGAGAGCCAGGTGCCGAAGGCGAGGAAGCCGGCGCGGTCCTCGGGGATGCCAGGCACCGGCGGGAGCTGGCCGGTGATCAGCGGCGGCTTGCCCGAGCCCTCCCAGACGAGGATGCGGTCGCCGGCCATCGAGAGAAGCGCCTCGGCGCGTTCGAGCTCGAGTCCGAGGGCGGCGGTGGTCTCGCGGAGCTGGCCCGACTCGGCCTCGGTGCGGTCGCGGAGGCGGAGGAGCGCGAGCGCGGTCACCACCGCGAAGATGACAGCGCCGATGAGGAGGGAGAAGGTGGCGATGTCGCCGGCGCTGAGCGAGACCAGGGTCCCGGCGATCGCGTCGAGCGGGCCCTGGGCCGCGGCTTGGGCCGGGAGAAGAGGAAGAGACGCGGCCGCGCCAGCCCACAGAACCGAAGTCCCGCGGGGCCGTTCAGAATCCTTGTTGCTGCGTTGCCGAAGCACGCAACGGGCCGTCATCCGCCGTTTATCCGCCCGCCCACTTGGAACGCGCCGGCCCGGCCTCGGGCAGAACGCGAATCACCCTACTGTAGTGAGGTGGCGAATCCGCATGAACCCGGCGTTGCGCGCGCCACGGGCATTCGCGAGCGACTGCCGCTTTTTGGCAACAGGGGCGGAGCCGGCCGTGCCTAGTCGATCTCGACGCGGGCGAGCCAGCCGCAGGTAGCGCTTCCGTCGCCCGGCGGCAGATAAGGCACGGAGAGAAGGAAGACGGCTTCATCGCCGGCCGGTGCGACGAGAAGAGACCTCTCATTGAAGCGCTGGCACTCCGGCCGCTGCACGACGAAAGTCCGGTGTTCGCCGGACGACCGGTCGATGATGCTGACGGTCGGGAGATCGAGGTCGGAGCAAGCCGCCATGAGCCATTTGGCGGTTGCGTCGAGGTTCGGCTGGCACTGCCCATTGGTGAAAGCGGGCTCTTCCCTCAGTGGCGCGGATCGCCATCCGGGCACCAAGCCCGCTTCCATGCTCGTCGCCCGAAGCGGGAACGCCCCGTTGGTCATGTCGACAAAGAAATACGCCTCGGTTTCCTCCGCCAGGGCGGTGATACTCAGATTGCCATAGCCATCGGACGCCGCCCGACCCATCACAAAGGATTCGCTGATGAGGTCACCGCCGGCTCCGAAGATCGCTGCCACCGCGGGCGGGTAGAGTGAATCCGCTCCCTCGGGGGCACGGCCGTTGGTCGCGAGGAGAATCCTTCCATCGGGAAATACCGACACACTGCTTCCGGCGCTGGTGCGCCCGAAGTCCCGCTGCCACAGCCATTCGCCATCGGCACTGACCGTGGCGAGGAGCGTCTGGCGGGAACGCAAACTGCGCGCGGAGAGGGCGATGCCCCCCGAGGGGAGGACAGCGACACCCTGAAGTTCCCCTCTGCCGAGACCCGGGTTGAAGCTTTGGCGCCAGAGAACTCTCCCGTCGGGATCAAGCTTGATCACCAAGACATCGGTGTCGCCGAACTCGATACTATCCCACATGAAGAAAGCTTCGCGAGAATAGCCGGCCAGATAGATCTCACCGCCTTCTGTCACGACAACCTTGCTGAGCCGGCCCGAGACATCGACCGGGATCCATTCGCCAACCGCTTCCGTGTCGCGGCTGATCATGACGCGGTAGTCGTAGCGGTCCTCGCGCGTGTTCATGTCCACGCCGAGCATCACATAGCCGCCGCTGGGTCGAAACGACGCCGCCACTCCCTCGAAGCCGATATGGGCTCCTGGAGCGGGCGCCGAGGGCGCGATCGGAATCGACCAGATCGGCTTGATGGGAGGGAGCGGTTCGTCGGCCCGGGCGGGATGGGCTGCGAGGGCGAGCCACAGTGCTGCGAGCGACTTCGCGAGCGGGCTTGCCGCGCGGGGTGTCTGAGCTCCGAAAACCATCAGTTTCTCCCGAGCAACGAGCTTCCCGGCACGGCAGCAGCCGTGCATTTCCTCGATGTGGGGAGGCCGCCGGCGCGGTCAAGGTGGAGCCGCGCAAGCGATCTTGTCGTGGTGTCGCCTAGTAGCGGTAGTAGTCGGGCTTGAAGGGGCCGGTCTGGGCGAGGCCGGTGTAGGCGGCCTGCTTGGGGGTGAGCTCCGTCAGCCTGGCGCCGACCTTGGCGAGGTGGAGCGCGGCGACCTTCTCGTCGAGGTGCTTGGGGAGCACGTAGACGCGCTTCTCGTGATGGCCGGGGCGGGTCCACAGGTCGATCTGCGCCAGCACCTGGTTGGTGAAGGACGCCGACATCACGAAGCTCGGGTGGCCCATCGCGTTGCCGAGATTCACGAGGCGCCCTTCGGAGAGAAGAATGATGCGCTTGCCGTCGGCGAACTCGATCTCGTCGACCTGCGGCTTGACGTTGTGCCAGCGGAGGTTCTTGAGCGCGCCGACCTTGATCTCGCTGTCGAAGTGACCGATGTTGCAGACGATGGCGCGGTCCTTCATCGCCCGCATGTGCTCGATGGTGATGACGTCGACGTTGCCGGTGGCGGTGACGAAGATGTCGGCGCGGGGCGCGGCGTCCTCCATCGTGGTGACCTCGTAGCCTTCCATCGCGGCCTGCAGGGCGCAGATCGGATCGATCTCCGAGACGAGGACGCGGCAGCCGGCGTTGCGCAGCGACTGGGCCGAGCCCTTGCCGACGTCGCCGAAGCCGGCGACCATCGCGACCTTGCCGGCCATCATCACGTCGGTGCCGCGGCGAATGCCGTCGACGAGGCTCTCGCGGCAGCCATAAAGGTTGTCGAATTTGGACTTGGTGACCGAGTTGTTGACGTTGATCGCCGGGAAAAGGAGCGTCCCCTTCTCCTGCATTTCATAGAGGCGGCGGACGCCGGTGGTGGTCTCCTCGGTCACGCCGCGAAGGGCCTTGGCGACGCGGGTGTACCAGCCGGGCGTCTCCTTTAGGCGGCGCTTGATGGAGGCGAAGAGGACCTCCTCCTCCTCGTTGGTTGCGCCGTCGAGGAAGGCGGTGTCGCCGGCCTCGGCCTTGACGCCGAAATGGATGAGGAGGGTGGCGTCGCCGCCGTCGTCGAGGATGAGGTTAGCCGGCTCACCATCGCCGAATTCGAAGATGCGATGGGTGTAGTCCCAGTAGTCCTCGAGGCTCTCGCCCTTGACGGCGAAGACCGGGATGCCGGCCTTGGCGATCGCCGAGGCGGCGTGGTCCTGGGTCGAGAAGATGTTGCACGAAGCCCAGCGGACGTCGGCGCCGAGCGCCTTCAGCGTCTCGATGAGGACGGCGGTCTGGATGG
>CAYOET010000124.1:0-7148 GCA_964402985.1 uncultured Bauldia sp.
CCCACCGCTGAAATTCGCTTCGCCTCGCGCCCCGGCCCTCCGGTTTGACGGGTCACCCGCATGGGCCCTAGCGAGCTAATCCTCCCCGCCCGCGCCTTCGTCCATCTCCACGACGACGAGTTGCGCCCGCAACTCGCCTTCGGGATGCGCCGCCGTGGTGAGGACAAGGTAGAGGAGGCCGGCCATGAAGTGCTCGGCCAGGGCGTCGCTGACCGAAGTGCCGCCGAGGATCGGCCGCGCCACTGCGCCGGTCGGCGTCAGGAGGGCTTCGGCGTTCTCGCCCTCGGCCGCCGGGCCGTGCAGGCGGATGGCGATAACCGGTCCGGACAGCCCGCGATAGTCGATGAACCAGATGATCTCGCCCGTCTCGGTGTTGAGGATGGCCTCGACCGATCCGACGCCGGCGGTCTCGACCGGCGGCACGACGTTGGCACCGCGGAGCTCGGCCTCGACGCGGGCCTCCGCCGCGAACGACGGCTGGCTCGCCGCAACGAGTGCAGCGGCGGCCGATATCGCCAAAAGGCGCACGCCCATCATCTGCTCACCCTCCGCTCCCGGCTCGCGAACCGGGTTCTACTTCCCTTCCATCGCCTCGAGCTCCCCGATGAGGTCGGAGATCAGCGTGAGGCCCTTCTGCCAGAAGGCCGGGTCGGTGGCATCGAGGCCAAAGGGGGCGAGCAGCTCCTTGTGGTGCTTGGTCCCGCCGGCCTTGAGGAGGTTGAAGTATTTCTCCTGGAAGCCGCTCTCCGCCGCCTGGTAGACCGCGTAGAGCGAGTTCACCAGGCAGTCCCCGAACGCGTAGGCGTAGACGTAGAACGGCGCGTGCAGGAAGTGCGGGATGTAGGTCCAGAACACCTCGTAGCCCGGCCCGAGACGGATCGCCGGCCCGAGGCTGTCATGCTGCACGCTGAGCCAGATCTCGTTGAGCCGCTCGGCGGTCAGCTCGCCCTGGCGGCGCTCGGTGTGGACCTTCCGCTCGAACGAATAGAACGCGATCTGCCGGACCACGGTGTTGAGCATGTCCTCGACCTTGCCGGCGATCATCGCGCGCCGCGCGGCCACGTCCTTCACCCCGTCGAGGAGCGCGCGGAAAGTCAGCATCTCGCCGAACACGCTCGCCGTCTCGGCGAGCGTCAGCGGCGTCTGCGACATCAGCTGACCCTGCGGCCCGGCGAGCACCTGATGGACGCCATGCCCGAGCTCGTGGGCGAGCGTCATCACGTCCCGCGTCTTGCCCTGGTAGTTGATCAGCACATACGGGTGCGCACTTGGCACGGTCGGATGCGCGAAGGCGCCCGGCGCCTTGCCCGGACGGACCGGCGCGTCGATCCAGCGCTTGTCGAAGAAGTCCTTGGCGATCGCCGACATCTCCGGCGAGAACCGCTTGTAGGCGGTCAGCACGGTGTCGCGCGCCTCGCTCCACGGGATCGTCGGCGTCGGCACCTTGGGCAGCGGCGCGTTGCGGTCCCAATGGTCGAGGGCATCCTTCCCGAACCACTTCGCCTTCAGTCTGTAGTAGCGGTGCGAAAGGTTGGGATGCGCTTCCTGGACCGCCGCGACCAGCGCCTCGACCACTTCCGGCTCGACGCGGTTCGCAAGGTGGCGTGACTCGGCCACGTCCTTGAACCCGCGCCAGCGGTCGGAAATCTCCTTGTCCTTGGCGAGCGTGTTGGTGATCAGCGTGAAGAGCCGGAGGTTCTCCTTGAACGTCGCGGCGAGCGCCTCGGACGCCGCCTTCCGCGTGGCGCTCTCCGGGTGCTGCATCAGCGCGAGGGTCTGCTCCATGCCGAGCGTCTCGCCATCGACCGTGAAGCGGAGCGAGGCGGAGGTCTCGTCGAAGAGCCGGTTCCACGCCGAATAGGTGGTGACCCCCTTCTCCACGAAGAGCTGCTCGACGCGATCCTCGAGCTGGTACGGCTTTTCCTTCCGCACATCGGCGATCCACGGCCTGTAGTGGCCGAGCGCGACGGCCTCGAGCGCCTGATCGAGCAGCGCGTCGTCGATCCGGTTGAGCTCCAGGGTGAAGAAGACGAGGTGGAGGCCGGCGGCTGTCAGCTTCTCCTGCACGTCGCCGTAGAATTTCGAGCGTTCCGGGTCGGTCGTGTCCGCGGCGTGGATAAGACCCGCATAGGAGCCGAGCCGCCCCATCAACTCGTCCAGCGCCTCATAGGCGCGGATCGCCTCGGCGAGCTTGTCGCCGCCGCCGCGCGCCAGCCCTTCGAGGATGCCCTTGTACTTCTCCTCGAACGCCTTGGCGTCCTTGGCCGCCTTCTCGAGGTCCCTCTTGACCTGCGGCGAGTCCATCGCCGGATAGAGGTCGGCAAGGTTCCATTCCGGCAGGTCGCCGTACTCGTTGTGGCCCTTCTTGGCGGCCGCGGTGGCCGGGGCGAAAGCGGGCTTTGTGCCGGGCGTCAGCGTCATGTTGTGTCTCGCGATGAGGGAAGGCGTCGCACGCAATGTGGCGGCAGCCGCCGCGACACGCAACCTCCGCGATGCAGTCCTGCAACAGCCGGACTGATTGCGGCAGAATCGACCAAGTGTCCCGCTCTGGACACCTCAGGGGTAACAGGCGGTTAACCCCGTGACTGGATCATTCTTGCACACGAAACCGCGTTGCGACCGCTCCTGAGGTTTCGATGCAGGCGGTTCCAGGCCGCCGCTGATGGAATCGAAATCCGGCAAAATGCTCGCCACCACGATCCTCATCGTCGACGACGACCCGATCCAGCGCCGTCTCGTCGAAGCCACTGCCCGCCGCTTCGGCTACGAAGCCGTCACCGTGACCGGCGGCGCCGCCGCGCTCGTAGCGCGCAATGCCCCTGAGGGCGACCGCTTCTCGCTGGTGATCCTCGACCTCGTCATGCCCGAGATGGACGGCATGACGGTGCTCGCCAAACTCCGCGAATCCGGCCGCCTCATCCCGGTGATCGTGCAGACCGCCCACGGTGGCATCGACACCGTCGTCAACGCCATGCGCGCCGGCGCGGTCGACTTCGTCGTCAAGCCGATTTCGCCCGAGCGCCTCCAGGTCTCGATCGAGAACGCCCTCAAGCTCGGCGCCCTCGAAGGCGAACTCGCCCGCATCAAGCGGAGCGCTTCCGGCACCCTCACCTTCCGCGACATCATCACCCGCAGCCCGGCGATGGAGCGCGTCATCCAGCTCGGCGAACGCGCCGCCGGCTCGCAGATCCCGCTCCTCATCGAGGGCGAATCGGGCGTCGGCAAGGAGCTCATCGCCCGCGCCATCCAGGGCACCGGCGACCGCCGCAGCCGCCCATTCGTCACCGTCAATTGCGGCGCCATCCCCGACAATCTCGTCGAGAGCATCCTTTTCGGCCACGAGAAGGGCGCCTTCACCGGCGCCAGCGACAAGCACACCGGCAAGTTCCGCGAGGCCCATGGCGGCACGCTCTTCCTCGACGAGGTCGGCGAGCTCCCGCTCGACGTCCAGGTCAAGCTCCTGCGCGCCCTCCAGGACGGCGAGATCGACCCGGTCGGCGCCAAGCGCCCGATCCGCGTCGACTTCCGCCTCATCTCGGCGACCAACCGCAACCTTGCCGACCTCGTCGCCGCCGGCCGCTTCCGCGAGGACCTCTACTACCGCCTCAACGTCTTCCCGATCCGGGTGCCGCCGCTCCGCGAGCGCCTCGACGACGTCCCCGAGCTCGTCCGCCATTTCACCGCGCGCTTCGCCGCCGAGGAGCACAAGACGATCCGCGGCATCGACCCGGCCGCCCTCGCGCTCCTCACGACGTTCGACTGGCCAGGCAACATCCGCCAGCTCGAGAACGCAGTGTTCCGCGCCGTGGTCCTCGCCGACGGGCCGTTCCTGACCCGCGCCGACTTCCCGCAGATCGCGGTGCTCGCCGAGTCCGGCCACCGCTCGTTCGCCCCGGCCGCCCTCCCTCCCGCGGTGCCGATGATGGCCGGCGAGCCGTTCCTCTTCGACCCGGCAGCCTCCTCAACTGGGGAGGGCGACGAGACCCCCGAGGATATGATAGCCGCGGTGAATGCCAGCGGCGACGTGCGCCCGCTTGCCGACATCGAGGCCGAAATGATCCGGCTTGCGCTTGAAAAATATCACGGCCGGATGAGCCTGGTTGCACGCCGGCTGGGCATCGGCCGTTCCACGCTTTACCGCAAACTGAAGGATCTCGGCCTCGACGCCGATGTCATTGCGGCAGAATGACAACACTGTGACCCAAACCGCTCCACCCGGATTGATTTGCGCCGAGAGTCGCAACATCTGGGGCGGGGGTCAGCGTTAGAGTAAGGGGCCGACGACGGGGCTTGTGATGACGCGTTCGAAGTTCGTGCTAGTTGGGTTGATGCTGGCGGGTCTCCAATCGACTTCGGCAGCAGCCTATGAGTACCGCAGCGATCTCTCGCTGCTGATCGACGGCCTCGCGCCGGCGGGCGCCTTTGCGGTCACCCCGGAATCCGAGGCGATCAAGGCTCGCGTCGAGGCGATGCTCGCCGGCCCGCAGATCGGCGCCGAGGAGCGCGCGATCGCCCTCTTCTACGAGACCCGCGGCTACCAGCCGGAATGGACCGCCGAAGGGCGGCTCGGCGCTGCCGCTCAGGCGCTCGTCTTCCGCGTCGGCCGCGCCGATTTCGACGGCCTCGACCCCGCCGCCTATCTCGTTCCCGACATCTATCTCGGCCGCACCGCGCCGGCTTCCCCCGAGGCGATCGCCGACGCCGAAATCACCCTCAGCCAGGCGATCCTCGCCTACGCCCATGACGCCGCCGTCGGCCGTCTCGACCCCGGCTCGATCAGCGCCAATATCGGCTACCGCCCGGTCGCCCCGAACCCGCAGCAGATCCTCGCCGACGTCGCCGAGGCTGCCCGCCCGGCCGACGCGCTCGCCGCCTTCAACCCGACCAACCCGGCCTTCGTCGCCCTCCGCCAAGAGCTCGCGATCGAGCGTTCGCGCCCGGCCGCGGAGCTCGGCATCCAGGTCCCGGACGGCAAGCTCCTCCGTCCCGGCATGGCCGACGAGCGCATCCTCGCGCTTCGCCAGCGCCTCGATATCGCGAGCGAGGGGTCGCCCGAAATCTACGATAGCGCGCTCCTCGCCGCAGTCCGCTCCTTCCAGGAGGAGAACGGCCTCCATCCCGATGGCGTGGTCGGCCCCAACACCTACGCCGCGCTGAACGGCGAAGAGCCGGTCAGCCGCGTCAACGAGATCATCGCCAATCTCGAGCAGCTGCGCTGGCTGCCGCGCGAGCTCGGCGACTTCTACGTCCACGTCAACATTCCGAACTTCTCGCTCGAGGTCCGCAAGAACGGCGAGATCTTCCATCAGACCCGCGTCGTCGTCGGCACGTTTGACAACCAGACCCCGGTTTTCGCCGACCAGATCGAGCACATCGTCGTCAATCCGTACTGGAACGTCCCCCAGTCGATCACCGGCAACGAGCTGCTGCCGATCATCCGCCGCGACCCGGGCTATATCAGCCGCAACAACTACCAGGTGTTCGGCCGCGGCGGCGCTGCGCTCGACCCCGGCGGCACCGACTGGTCCTCGGTCAGCGCGAGCCAGATCAGCATCCGCCAGCGCCCCGGCGCCGGCAATGCGCTCGGCGAGGTCAAGTTCCTGTTCCCGAACCAGTATTCGGTCTACCTCCACGACACCCCGTCGAAGAACCTCTTCGCCAACCCGGTGCGCTCCTACAGCCATGGCTGCATGCGCGTACAGAACCCGTGGGACTTCGCCGCCGCCCTCCTCGACCACGAGCCGGGCATGAGCTTCGAGGGCCTCCGCGGCCAGGTCGGCGGTCGCGAGTCGTGGAACAACCTCACCGCCCCGATCCCGGTCTACGTCACCTACTTCACCGCCTTCGTCGACGAGTCGGGCGAGCTGGTGTTCCGCAACGACATCTACGGCCACACCGCCAAGATCGAGCAGGCCCTCGGCCTCGACACCCCGGCGATCTAGCCGCGGCCAATCGACGGTTCCGAGGAGGACGGCGGCCATCCAAGCCGCCGTTTTGCCTTTTCACGCCGGCCTGAAGCGGCCGCGCCTTAACCTCCCGTCAGCCAGCGTAGTGCTAAATGCTTGCCCCAAACGGGGGCTTGGGCATGAGCGGCTGGAAGTTTCTCATCGCGATCGGCATTCGCCTGGCGGGGGCGATCCTGGTTCCGGCGGCTTTCTATGGCGGCCTCGGCATATTCGCCACGGGTGACCTCTCCAGCTTCGGCACGATCGCCGAGTTCAGCATCCTCCAACTGGCGGCGCCGCTCGCCGCCCTCGGCTTCGTCGTTTCGAGTGTGGGGCCGACCCGCAAGCGCATGCAGACGCTCGGCATTCACCCGATCGCCGCCTTCGTTCTGCCGGCCCTTATCGTCGCCGACGCCCGGGTCCTCCTGCTCATCGCCGGCCCCCCGGCCCAATGGATGACCTGGGAGATGGACATCCCGGTGTTCCTCGTCCTCGGCCTCGCGGTGATCCTTTTCCTCGGCCTTGCCCGAGAACCGGACGCGGAAGGCGGCAGTCTGTGGCAGCGTCACGGGATCGTCGGTCAGGTCATCCTCGGCTGGGTTGGCGTCGCCGCTTTGATCGGCCTCGTCGGCCTCGGCGGCGGCATCGATACCGGCTCCCTTCCCGAAGTCACCGGCGGTCTCGGCAGCCTGCTCCTGCCGGAGTACATGGCCGAACCGACCCTGCCCGGCCTGACCCAACCGCCGCTCACTTTCCGAGCGCTTACCCCGATCCAGATTTTCGCCGCTGGCGCCGGCGTCGCCCTCCTCCTTCTTCTCGTCAAGGACGGCTTCGGCCCGGCCTCGCCGTCGGCCGAGGGGTCGGAGCGCGAGATCGATCCGCTCAAGGTCGTTCTGCAGCCGCTGCCCAAGCCCCGGCCGACCTTCCTCCGGGCGCGCGACACTTCGTCGGACCCGCCTTCTCGCAACTCGCGCGAAACCAGGACTTTCGGCCGCCGGCAGACCTAGCCCGGCCGAAAATGCTCGCTCCTCTCCAATTGTGGCAGGATGGCCACGAAAGCGCCTGATTCGGCTTCAGATTCGGGCTTGCCAAGCCGCGACGGGCAAGAGACTGTGTCCGCAAGCGGCGGCGCTATTGGAGTCGATTGGTAAGTTCCAGTTAACCTTAGTCCTTTCATAGTGACGCCGCGGGGGGAACCCGCCG
>CAYOET010000125.1:0-9619 GCA_964402985.1 uncultured Bauldia sp.
TCGAAACCGGCGCTTCAGCCGGTTTCGGGCGGGGGGCCTCGGTAGCGCCCCCTCCCCGAAGCTGCTAGGGCCGAGCCCTCGCACCTTCGACCCTCCCTCGAGCGGAGGGTTAGACTCCTATGTGCCGTTCCCGCTCTTGAGCTGTTTGTAGTCGTCGATGGTCTTGGTGAGGTCCGACCGGTTCACCGCGATCACCACGAACCCGATGCCCGCCACGAGCGCGATAACGATGAACAGGATCAGCCCCGTCACGAACTGCTCGCGATAGGTGAGGTAGATGAAGACCGCCGCGCCGAGCACCATCGCGCCGACGAACGCCCAGCTGACGATCCAGCCCTCGCGGCTGATCGGCGCCAGCGCGTTGCGCGGGCTGCCGACCGGAAACCGCCGCGCGAACCAGACTTCGTTTCCACTCATCCGACGCTCCCGGCTGCGATCCGCTTGTAGTCGTCGACGGTCTTGGTGGGGTCGGACCTCTTCACCGCAATGGCGATAAAGGAGGCGCCGGCCGCGATCGAGATGACGACGAAGACTATAACCCCAAGCACGAACGAGCCGAGGAGGCTCAGGGCGGTCCAAACCAGCCCGCCCAGCACCATCGCGCCGGCGAAGCCCCATGCGACCATCCAGCCCTCGCGACTGATCGGGACTAGCTTGTTGCTCGGGTTGCCGACCGGGTAGCGGCGGGCGAACCAGGCGCCGTCTTCGCTCATCCAACGCTCCCTTCGAGGCTGACGCTGATCAGCTTCTGCGCCTCGACCGCGAACTCCATCGGCAGCTGCTGGAGGACGTCGCGGACGAAGCCGTTGACGATCAGGGCCACCGCCTCCTCGTCCGAGAGGCCGCGGCTCTTGCAGTAGAAGAGCTGATCGTCAGCAATCTTCGAGGTGGTCGCCTCGTGCTCGAACACCGCGCTCCGATTGTAGGACTCGATGTAAGGGATGGTGTGCGCGCCGCAGAGGTCGCCGATCAGCAGCGAGTCGCAGTTGGTGTAGTTGCGCGCACCGGATGCCCGGCGGTTTGCCGTGACGAGGCCGCGATAGGTGTTGTTCGAGTGCCCGGCGGCGATGCCCTTGGAGATGATCCGGCTCTTCGTGTTCTTGCCGAGGTGCCGCATCTTCGTGCCTGAGTCGACCTGCTGATACCCGTTCGAGACGGCGATCGAATAGAATTCGCCTACCGAATCGTCGCCGCGAAGGATGCAGCTCGGATACTTCCAGGTGATCGCCGAGCCGGTCTCGACCTGGGTCCACGAGATCTTCGACCGCGCGCCGGCACAGAGGCCGCGCTTGGTGACGAAATTGTAGACCCCGCCCTTGCCGTTCTTGTCGCCCGGATACCAGTTCTGGACGGTCGAGTACTTGATCTCGGCATCCTCCAGCGCAACGAGCTCCACCACCGCTGCGTGGAGCTGGTTCTCGTCGCGCATCGGCGCCGTGCAGCCTTCGAGGTAGCTCACATAAGCGCCCTTGTCGGCGATGATCAGCGTGCGCTCGAACTGCCCGGTCTTGGCCTCGTTGATGCGGAAATAGGTCGACAGCTCCATCGGGCAGCGCACCCCCTCGGGCACGTAGACGAACGAGCCGTCGGAGAACACCGCCGAGTTGAGCGTGGCGTAGAAATTGTCGGTCACCGGGACGACCGAGCCGAGATACTTCTTCACCAGCTCCGGATGTTCGCGGATCGCCTCGGACATCGACATGAAGAGGACGCCGGCCTTCTTCAGCTCGTCCTTGAAGGTGGTGACCACCGAGACCGAGTCGAACACCGCGTCGACCGCGACGCGCGAGCCCTGCACGCCGGCCAGGATCTCGCGCTCGCGAAGCGGGATGCCGAGCTTCTCGTAGGTACGCAGCAGCTCCGGGTCGACGTCGGCCAGGCTCTTCGGGCCCGGCGTCTTCGACGGCGCCGAGTAATAGTAGATGTCCTGAAAGTCGATCTTCGGGAAGCTGACGCGCGCCCAATTCGGCTCGTGCTGGGTCAGCCAGCGGCGATAGGCATCGAGGCGCCATTCCAGCATCCACGCCGGCTCGCCCTTCTTCTCGGAGATGAAGCGGACGGTGTCCTCGGAAAGCCCCTTCGGCGCCTTGTCCGAGGAGATGTCGGTGACGAACCCGTATTTATACTGGTCGACGTCGATCCCGCGGACCGTATCGACCGTTTCGCGAACTGCTGGCATTCCCTACTCCGTTCCAGGCGGCCTAGCGGCCACCGGTTCAATGCAAAATGCCCGCCTACGCGGCGGCGCCAACTCTGTTTGCGGCGAGCCCGACCGTCGCCGCCCGCCATGCTTGTTCGAATTGATCGATGTCAGCCTCGCTCGTCCCCCAGCCGAAGCTGATGCGGACCGCCGAGCGCTGGAGATCATGCTTACCCATGGCCGCCAGCACGTGGGAGGGCGACACCTTGCCCGAACTGCAGGCCGAGCCGGCGGAGACCGCGACGCCGTTGAGGTCGAGCGCGATGAGCAGCGTTTCTGCCGCCACGCCCTCGAGGGCGACGCAAACGGTCTGCGGCAGCCGCTCGACGCCGGACGACAGGATATGGGTGCCGCCGCGGCTCCGGGCAACGATCGCCTCGATCCGCCGGCGCCAACCGACCCAGCGCTCGGCGCCATCGATGTCCGCCGCCGACGCCGCAGCAGCAGCAGCGCCGAAACCCGCGATCGCAGCGACACTCTCGGTCCCGGCGCGGGCATTCCGCTCCTGCCCGCCGCCACTGAGGAGCGGGGGTACGGTCACGCCCTCGCGGGCCCGAACGAGCGCGCCGACGCCCTGCGGGCCGCCGAGCTTGTGGGCCGAGAGGCTGAGGAAATCGACGCCGAGCTCCGCGATGTCGACGGGGATGCGCCCTGCCGCCTGGATCGCGTCGCAATGGACATAAGCGCCGGCTGCATGGGCCAGTCGCGCAATCTCGGCAACCGGCTGAATGGCCCCCGTCTCGTTATTGGCGAGCATCACCGACACGAGGAGCGGCCGCCCACCGAACGACTCGACGAGCTCCTTGAGCGTGCCGAGATCGACCACGCCCTCCCCGTTCACCGGGATGCGGGCGAGGTTCTCCGCCGCGAAACGGCCGCCGGCCAGCACCGACAAATGCTCCGTCGCACCGACGAGGAGACCCTCGAGTTCGACCGGCCTTCCCTCGACAGCGAGTCGCGGCGACAGCGCCGTAACGTTGGCCTCGGTGCCGCCGCTTACGAAAGTCACGTTCTTTGCCTCGGCGCCGACGAGGTCGGCCACCGCGGAGCGCGCGTCCTCGATCCGCCCGCGGGCCGCCCTGCCCTCGGCATGAACCGACGACGCGTTGCCGGCCTGCGACAGCGCCGCGAGCATCGCCTCGCGCGCCTGGGGGCGCAGCGGAGCGCCTGCGTTGTAGTCGAGATATGCGCGCGAACGAGCCAATTTTGCGCCGTTTTGAGGGGCCGATAAGAACGGTACCAGAAAAATAGAGTTTTCTAGTCAGGTCATGAAGGCGGCGGCTCGCCGCGTCAACAGTTTCGAAGTGTTCTAAGCAGCTTCGCAAGCCCCGGCGCAACCCCCGGGACATGGCGGATCGCGATGACCGCACGTGAAGCTTGAAACCGCCCCCCGCGCCTATGATATGAAGCCGCTCGCCAGCCTCCCCCTTTCGAGGTCCCGGCAGAGCTCAATGTCCCGGACAGTTCCGGTTTCCGATCGCGGCAAGCGCCCGGACCGTCCGCGGACCAAAGGTCGGTTTCAAGAATGCCTGAAGTCATTTTCACGGGGCCTGCCGGCCGACTCGAGGGCCGTTACCAGCCCGCGAAGGGCGACCGCAACGCGCCGATCGCCATCGTGCTTCATCCCCACCCCCAGTTCGGCGGGACGATGAACAACCAGATCGTCTACCAACTCTTCTACATGTTCACGAAGCGGAACTTCTCGGTCCTCCGCTTCAATTTCCGCGGCGTCGGCCGCAGCCAGGGCGCCTTCGACCACGGCGCCGGCGAGCTCTCCGACGCCGCCGCGGCGCTCGACTGGGTGCAGACCATCCATCCCGATGCCCGCGGCTGCTGGGTCGCCGGCTTCTCGTTCGGCGCCTGGATCGGCATGCAGCTGCTGATGCGCCGTCCCGAGGTCGAGGGCTTCATTTCGATCGCCCCGCCGGCCAACCTCCACGACTTCACCTTCCTCGCGCCCTGCCCGTCGTCGGGCCTCATCATCCAGGGCGATCAGGACAAGGTCGTGCCGCCCAAGGACGTCCAGGCGCTGGTCGACAAGCTGAAGACCCAGAAGGGAATCAAGATCGACCACACGATCATTCCCGGCGCCAACCACTTCTTCGAAGGCGACGTCGAGAAGCTGATCGACTCCTGTGCCGCGTACGTCGACCGCCGGCTGGCGGCGCAGCGAGCCGCCTAGCCCAGCCATTCACCGACGGCACGCTCGGTTAAGGGCGTGCCGGGGTACCCGGTTGGGATTGGCATTCGATCAGGTAGCCGCTTTTTCAGGGGCTTGCGGCGCTACGGTCGGACCTGACGGCTCTTCGCGATCCTCAACGACGGTCGCCTCCGAGGCGACCGTGGCGAGGTCGTGCTCCTCACCCACTCCCGGATCGGAATGTGGACCGCTGTCGACCGGAACCGAGGGCCCGATCGCGCTTGCCGGAATCGATCGACGGCCACGCAGCCGACCGAAGAGGCCTTTGGCAGCTGCCGCGATCTCGCCCGGGCTCTGGAAGACCGGAATGTTCGGCGCCTCCACCCGCGCCGGCAGCACCGCGAGCCCGATCTCCTCGATGCGGTGTTCCTCGTCGACAAGCCGCACGATCAGCGCCACCTCGCCGAGCGAGACCCGGTCCGCCTGCTCGATGTCGCCGGCCAGTTCGCGGCGCATGAAGTCGCGGAGCGTCACCGCCCGGTCGGCCTCGGCGACGGCGAACCCGTAGACGTCCCCGACGTCGCCGAGCCGCACGTCCGGATCGAGCGCGAACTCGCCGTAAAGCGCAGGATCGGCGTCCGCGACCGGCGCCGCGAACAGCCGGTCGAGGAGCGACACGAAGTCGGTCGCGGTGACGATGTAGATCTGGTCCCCCGGCTTCGGCCGCCCCGCGGTGTGCGGACGGAGCGAGCGGCCGTCGCGCACGATCAGCGAGGGTCGCGCCCAGCGCGGGATGCGTTCGCCCTTGGCGACCGCGCTCTCCGGATGCACGCGGTAGGCGACGATCTCATGATCGCCGCGGCCCGGCAGTTCGAGCTCCATGCGGTCCACCGGCCCGGCGCGCTGCGGCACGATCAGGCGAAGGCGCCGCGCCATCGGGTTGATCGACCAGCCCTGGATGAGGAGCGAGATCACCACCACGATGAAGGCGACGTTGAACATCGTCCGCCCGCCCTCCACCCCTTCGATCACCGGCAGGATCGCGAGGAGGATCGACACCGCACCGCGGAGGCCCACCCAGGCTATGAACGCGATCTCCTGCCGGCTGAAATCGAAGGGCGCGAGACACAGCCAGACCGCGATCGGCCGCGCGACGAGGATCAGCATGAAGCCGAGCGCGCTGGCGGGCAGCGCAACGGAAAGAAACTCGCTCGGCGTCGCCAGCAATCCCAGCGTCAGGAACATCGCGATCTGGGCAAGCCAGGTCATGCCGTTGTTGAAGCGGCGAAGTGCGACCGTGCCGCGCATCTTGGCGTTGCCGGAATAGAGCCCGGCTATGTAGACCGCGAGGAAGCCGCTGCCATGCAGCATCGTGGTCAGCCCGAAGAGGGCGAGGGCCGAGGCGAGGAGGAGGATCGGATAGAGCCCCGCCTCCAGTTCGGTGCGGTTGATCATCTTGACCATCGCCCAGCCGCCGGCGAGGCCGAATATCGTGCCGAGGCCGATCTCGAGGGCGAACTCGGTGAAGAAGACAAGCGCCGGATTCTGTTCCATCCCGCCCGCGAGGATGAACTCGATGATCGCGATGGTGAGGAAGATGGCGATCGGGTCGTTGGTCCCCGATTCCAGCTCCAGCGTGCCGCGCACCCTTTCGCGCAGCGTCACCCCGCCGACATGGAGGAGGAAGAACACCGCTGCGGCGTCGGTCGAGCTGACAATGGCGCCGAGGAGGAAGCTCTGCGGCCAGTCGAAGGGCAGGAACAGGTGCACGAAGATCGCGGCGATGGTCGCCGTGATCAGCGTCCCCAGCGTAGCCAAAACGACCGCAGGCAGGATGGCCGATCGCACGGCGTTGAGGCGCGTGGCGAAGCCGCTGTCGAAGAGAATGATGGCGAGCGCGATCGAGCCGATGAAATAGGCCGCCCGGCCGTCATCGAACACGATGCCGAGGATGCCGTCCTCGCCGGCCACGAGACCGAGAAGAAGGAGGACGAGGAGGAGCGGGGCGCCCAGCCGGAAGGAGATGAGGCTGGTGAAGATCGAGACGATCACCAGCACCGACCCGACCAGGATCGCGAGGTCCATCGTCTCTATCATGCGGGCGTACTCCTTTCGCCCTCGCCGTTCGCCCTGAAACAGAAACTGCGTCAACCGGCGAACGAACGGTCCACCGGGTCAGCTCGCGCCTATTCGATACGAAACGGGAAGCCCCTTTGCCTAAATTGGGATAGGGAACCGCTCATCCGCAAGCCTGAATTTAGATTCATCAGTATCCAGACGATGAATTTCACGCGCCGGGCTGTTAAAGAGCGCCCCCGTAGCGAATTCCGGGCAAGACGATGGCGACTTTCCGATCCGAGACGATGAAGGTGCTCTCCGAGCGCGGCTTCATCCACCAGGTCTCCGACCCCGAGGGGCTGGACCAGGCCTTCCTGGCCGGGCCGCTCACCGCCTATATCGGCTTCGACTGCACCGCGCCGAGCCTCCATGTCGGCAGCCTCCTGCAGATCATGATGCTGCGCTGGCTGCAGAAGACCGGGCAGAAGCCGATCGCCCTTCTCGGCGGCGGCACCACCCAGGTCGGCGACCCGTCGGGCAAGGACGAGAGCCGGAAACTCCTCACGGTCGAGGAAATCGCCGCCAACAAGCTCGGCATAAGGAGCGTGTTCGACCGGTTCCTCCGCTTCGGCGAGGGGCGCAGCGACGCACTGATGGTCGACAACGCCGACTGGCTGATGGCGCTCTCCTACATCCCCTTCCTCCGCGAGGTCGGCCGCCACGTCTCGGTGAACGAGATGATCCAGCGCGATTCCGTGAAGCTGCGGCTCGAGCGCGAGCAGCATCTCTCGTTCCTCGAATTCAACTACATGATCCTCCAGGCCTACGACTTCGTGGAGCTGTTCCGCCGCCACGGCTGCCGGCTGCAGATCGGCGGCTCCGACCAGTGGGGCAACATCCTCCCCGGCATCGACCTCGGCCGCCGGCTCGCCGGGGCGGAGCTGTTCGGGCTCACCTCGCCGCTCATCACCACCTCCTCGGGCGCCAAGATGGGCAAGACCGCGGCCGGAGCGGTATGGCTCTCGGCCGACCGCCTCTCGCCCTACGAATACTGGCAGTTCTGGCGCAACACCGAGGACCGCGACGTCCCGCGCTTCTTCAAGCTCTTCACCGAGCTGCCGCTCGCCGAGATCGATCGCCTGGCCGCCCTCGGCGGCGCCGAGATCAACGAGGCCAAGAAGCGCCTCGCGACCGAGGCCACCGCCCTCCTCCACGGCCGCGCCGCCGCCGACGAGGCCGCGGAAACCGCGCGCAAGACCTTCGAGGAAGGCACGAGCGGCGGTGCCTTGCCGACCCTCGACGTACCGAAGGCCGAACTCGATTCCGGCATCGGCGTCCTCGCCCTCTTCGTCCGCGCCGGCCTTGTCGCCTCGACAAGCGAGGCCCGCCGCCAGATCAAGGGCGGCGGCCTCCGCGTCAACGATGAAGCCGTGACCGACGAGAAAGCGACCGTGTCGTCCCGCGACCTCACGTCGGACGGTGCCGCCAAGCTCTCCCTCGGCCGCAAACGCCACATCCTCGTCAAGCCGAGCTAGCGCCTCTGGCGCTTAGTTGAACTCGATGAGCTTCCGGTAGATGCCTGGCGCGATCGCCGACAGCGCGTTCACGGTGAGCAGCGGCGCGTCCATCGTCCCCTCGATCTTGAACGTCACGCCGAGCAGCCCCTCCCGCGCCCCGCCGCCGAGGAAAATGCCGAGGATCGGGATCTGCCCGAAGAAATTGTTGAGCCGGTAGGACGGGATATAGGTCCCCGACAGCGCCAGCCGCCCGCCGTTGAAATCGATGCTGCCGTCGAACACCGCCCCGATCAGCTCGCCCCGGATCAGTCCCTCGCCCATCGTGACGACCGAACTATATTTGGCGAAGTTCACCACCATGCGGTCGAACGGCACGTTGTTGCCGTTCACCTCGGCCGTCGGGCTGATGCCCGAATTCTCGAAGAGGGTCTGCATTCCCGCCTCGTTGACCACGCGGAAATTCGCAAGGTCGTAGCTGCCGGCCAGCGGTCCGTCCGCCGTGGTGCGGCGCGCGTTGACCTGCAGCTGGCCGCCGGCAAGGTTCGAGTACAGGTCGACGAAGCGGAAGGCGCGCCCCCCGTCGCCGGCCGACAAATCGAGCGATGCGGTCACGGCGTTGTCGAGATAGATGAGGCTGAGCGGCGCCCCTTCGGAGCTTCCGCCGACGCGGAACTCGCGGAGGATCCCGCCGGTGAAATCGAGCGTCACCGAAGCGTCGGTCAGCGATTCGCCCTGGAAGCCGACGAGCCGCCCGATCGTCCCGCTCACCGCGATGTCGAGCCCGGCCGAGCTCGGCCCCGTCGCCGCCGTCGCGCGGAGCTCGGCAAGGACGCCGCGAGCGTCGAAACTTCGCCCGCTCGCCGTGATGCGGTAGCCGTTGCCGCGCTTGGCGAGCTGGAGCGCGAAATCGTCGCTGCTGCGCAGCGCGACGCGCGTCATGTTGGCGCTGCGCAGGCCATAGCCCGCGTCGAGCTCGGCCGTGCCGATCATCCCGAACCCGTTGCCGGCGAGGTTCAAATTCTCGACCCGGAAGCCGTTCGCGATGGTGACGAGATCGAAATTCATCCGCGCCGGGACGCCCACCCCCTTCGACCAGCCGAGCGGCCCCAGCATCAGCCGCGCCTCGGTGAGGTCGAGGTCGAAATGCTGGCCCACGCGCCCGGCCTCGAGTTCGGTGATGCTCGCCGCGATCGTGCCGGCGAGAATGTCCTGGAGACCGTTGGCGAGGAGGTCCCGCGTCTCCTCGCCGACCACGAAGCGGAGCTGCGAGACGCCCTCGGCCACCGCGACGTCGGAGCCGAGCGGCTGCGTCATGTTGAGGTCGGTCATCAGACCGTCGAGCCGCGCCCTCCCCCTGATCTCGAAGGTTTGCGGCGTGATCGTCAGCGCGCCATTTGCCTCGGAGACGGTGTGGCCCTCGAGCCGCTCGGTCGAGGAGAAATTCGTGACATTGCCCGTCACCCGCCAGTCGACCTCGGCTTCGGTCACGTCGGCGCGGAGCGGGAACTTGGCCGACACATTGGCCTGCCCGGTGCCGCTGAAGGTCAGCGGGTCCATGCCGCGCCGGCCGAGCGCGCGGAGCGGCTCGGCGTTCGCGATCTCGGCGAGCCCGCCGGCGCTGCCCGAGAGCTGGGCGACAACCTGCGCGTCGGGCGCGCGCGGCGCGGTGTTGGGGATCGCGAAGGCCGCAGCGACGACGTCGAC
>CAYOET010000126.1:0-4766 GCA_964402985.1 uncultured Bauldia sp.
TGCCAGAGGGCCTGATCGGTGCCGCGTGCGAAGCAGTCGATGCGGTTGGCCGACCAGGTCGTGCACTCGGGCTGCTCGAGGATGACGCCGCCGAGGCTTTCCCAGCCGCCCCACGCCGAGCCGTTCCACCAGCGATGCCACATGGCGTTGTCGGTGCCGCGCGCGAAGCAGTCGATGCGGTTGGCCGACCAGGAGGTGCAGCTCGGTTGGTCGCGGATTACGCCGCCGAGGCTTTCCCAGCCGCCCCATGCGGAGCCGTTCCACCATCGATGCCACATCGCCTGATCGGTGCCGCGGGCGAAGCAGTCGATGCGGTTGGCCGACCAGGTCGTACACTCAGGCTGTTCGAGAATGACGCCGCCGAGGCTCTCGAGCCCGCCGGCGGCCTGCGATTGGGGCACGAAGCCCAACAAACTCAAAAACAAACAGAAAGCACCCAAAGCTCTGCGCATGTCTGCTCTCCTTGATGAGAAGGCGCCGTCAGCTTTCCCCCGCTGTGCCTTGGCCCAAGCTTACACCTGTTTCGGGCAAGCGGGCAGCTGGCGGCTGTTCGATGGGCACGAGCGGATAGGGCTCGGGCGATGAACCCCTGATGAATGGCCGAGCCCGCGCTTGTTCAGCGCCACAGTTGAAGGCGGAAGCGGAGGGTCTCGGGCGGCAGGGTGTGGCGCATCAGGCGACGGTAGACGAGGCCCATGAGCCAGAACACGACGAGCGAGATGGCGACGAAGTAGAGCGCGGCGACCGAGTAGTGGAGCGCGGCGTTGAAGTCGCGCTGGAAGAGGTCGCCCGCCTTGCTCATGAGGTCGCGCTGACTCTCGACTACGGGCAGGGTGAAATAGATGAGCGCGGTCGCCTGGAAGAGGAAGACGACCTCGTTGGTATAGGCCGGCCAGGCGGTGCGGATCATGTTCGGCCAGATCACCGAGCGGAGCCGCTGCCCCGCGCTCATCCCGTACGCCTTCGCGGCGTCGATCTCGCCCTTCGGCACCGCCCTCATCGCCCCGTAGAAGATCTCGGCGGTGTAGGCGGTGGTGTTGAGGGTGAGGACGAGCGGCCCGAGGAAGAGCGGGTGCAGCACGAACCAGTCGACGCCGAGCGGCCGCCATACCGAAAGGTTCAGCGACAGCATCAGCGAGTAGACCATGAAGAGCTGGATGAAGAGCGGCGAGCCGCGCAGCGCGTACGTGAAGCCGGCCGCGACGCGTTTCGTCCACCTTCCGCCACTGGCTCGCGCGAGAGCCACTGCGATGGCGAAGACGAACCCGAGCGGTATCGCGGCGGCCGCGAAATAGACGTTGACCAGCGAGGGAATCGCCAGCGCGTGGATGTCGGCGAGGAGGCCGCCCATCAGTCCTCCACCGCGATGAGGCCGTGGCCGGCGCGCCGGCGGAGCTCGCGGAAGACGCGCTCCGACACGAAGGTGAGGCCGAGATAGAAGACGAGGAGCGCGAGATAGTAGGCCCAGCGCCAGTCGCTGTGGACGAAGCCGACGCGCGGCAGGAAGTTCGGCGCCCCGAGCCGCTCGGCCCAGTAGACGACGTCGGTGATCTGCAGGAGCGAGAGGAGCGAGGTCGACTTGATCAGCAGCATCCAGGCGTTGGAGAGGCCGGGGAGGGCGTAGATCCACATCTGCCGGACATGGATGCGCCACAGCACCGCGGCCTCGCTCATCCCGAAGGCGCGCGCCGCTTCGAGCTGCCCCTTCGGCACCCGGTCGAAGGCGCCGTGGATCGCGCTCGACGCGAACGCGCCATAGACGATGCCGAGCGAGACGCTGGCGAGGAGGAGGTAGCCGTTGGTCGAGAACAGGACGTTGGCCTCGCGGCACGGCGGCCAGCGGCTCGAGCTCGCCGCGATGCTCTCCGCCGTGCACACCTGGCTGGCGAGGATCCATTCGAGGAACTGCTCGAAGGCGAGCGGGAAGAACAGGAAGAAGAGGACATCCGGGACGCCGCGGACGATGTTCGCGTAGCCCGCCGCGAGGAGCCGGACGGGCAGGAAGCGCGAGCGCCGCAGCGCCGCCCCGGCGAGGCCGAAAAGGACCGCGAAAAGCCCGCCGAGGACCGCCGCGGCGAAATTGTAGAAGACGCTGGCGTACCAGGCGAGATGCTTGCCGTTGGTGAGATAGGCGAACCAGAAGACCGGATCGATGCCGAACGGATGAATCATCCAGTCCGGCATCGACGATCAGCCCTGGCTTGCCGGATCGCGCATCAGAAGGTCAGCGGGTCCTCGAACCATTTGACGATCAGCTCGTTCAGCGTGCCGTCGGCCTTCATCTCGCCGATCACGCGGTCGAACGTCGCTTGCAGCGTGTCGTCCTCCTTGCGGATGCCGGCGGCCGTGCCGCCGCCGATGATCTCGTCGGGCCCGGTCATCACCAGCGCGCCGCCCGAGCCGTCGACGATCGGCTTGATGTAGCCTTCCTCGGCGAGGACGAGGTCGAGATTGCCGGCGGCGAGATCGGCCACCGCCTGATCGTAGGTTTCGTAGAGGGTCACGGTATTGGTGGCGCCGAGGGTCTCGGTCGCGAAATTGCCCTGAATCGTGCCGGTCTGCGTGCCGATGCGCTGACCGCTCGCCGGGAAGGCGATGGTCTGCCCGGCGCGGGTCGCGTAGTTGGACGGACCGGAGGGATAGTATTCGGCGGAGAAGTCGATCGACTGCAGCCGCTCCTCGGTGATCGACATGCCAGCCATGATGACATCGTAGTTGCCGGCAAGGAGGTTGGGGATCATCGAGTCCCAGGCCGTGATCACGAACTCGCAGGTGAGGTTGGCCCGCTTGCAGATCTCGTTGCCGAGGTCGATCTCAAACCCCGCCGGTTTCCCGGCGTCGTCGATGAAATTATAGGGCGCGTAGGCGCCCTCGGTGGCGATGCGCACCGTCTGCGCGTTGGCGGTGCTGGCGAGCGCGGCAAGGGCCGCGGCGGCGATCAGGATCTGTCTCATGCGTCACTCCTTGGGTCTGCCGCATTGAAGTCGTGGCCGGGTCGGTAGCGCCGGCCGGTCGCCGCTGGCGATGCAAGGGTCGTTCCCGGAGCATTCATCGCCCAGCCCGAAGGTTTCCTCGCCGTTCAATGGGTGCTCGCGGCGAGGAATTGCTGCAGCCGCGGCGAGCGCGGGCGGTCGAAGACTTCATCGACCGGGCCGTCCTCTTCGATCACCCCCTGGTGGAGGAAGATGACGCGGTCCGACACGCGCCGCGCGAACTTCATGTTGTGGGTGACGAGGAGCATGGTGCGGCCCTCGTCGGCGAGAAGCTCGATCACGCGCAGCACCTCGCCCTCGAGCTCGGGGTCGAGCGCCGAGGTCGGCTCGTCGAAGAGCATCACCTTGGGATTGATGCATAGCGCTCGGGCGATCGCCGCCCGCTGCTGCTGGCCGCCGGACAGCTCCGCCGGATAGGAGTCGGCCTTGTTGGCGATGCCGACCTTGCCGAGAAGCGCGAGCGCCTGCGCGCGAACCTCCTCGCGCGGCCGCTTCTGCACGTGGATGGGCGCCTCCATGACGTTGCGGAGGATCGTCATGTGGGACCACAGATTGAACGACTGGAAGACCATGCCGAGCTCGGCGCGGATGCGATGCAGCTGGCGCTGGTCGGCGGGCCGGCGCACGCCGCGCAGATGCTCCATCGCGATCTCCTCGCCGGCGATCCGTACGAAGCCCTGCTCGGGAATCTCGAGCATGTTGATGCAGCGCAGAAGGGTCGATTTGCCCGAGCCCGACGAGCCGATGAGGGAGATCACCTGTCCGGGTGGCGTCGAGAAATCGACGCCCTTCAGCACTTCGTTCTCGCCGAAGCGCTTGTGCAGGTCGACGACTTCGAGGACTGGCCCCACGCCCCGTCCTTCCATCCCACGACGCCGCAAGAACCGGCGCCCGATCTTTCCCCGACAGTAGAACGCAAAGCTGGTGAGGCGACAAGAGCTTGGAAAAGCAGGGATTTGTTACTGCGCGAAGCTCCGCGGCCCGGGTTCAGCCTGCCCAAAGGAGAGGCAGGAGGAGCACCGCGGATACGCTCCATTAACGTTGACGATCGATTATCGCCCTCGTCCGGCCGTCCGCCGGACCCGCCGTCGATGCATCTGCGGCGGAGGCGTAAGCGTAGAGGAGTTAGACATGATCAAGATGATCGCTCGGGCGGTTCTTCCCTTTCTTGCCGCAGTGACGGTTGCACAGGCCGACACGACAGCCGGGCGCATCACCTACGTCGATTCTGCCTCGCATACAGTCATTGTGAATAACGTGCCGGTGCAGCTCGCTGCCTCGGCCGACCTGTCGGATTTCGGCGTTGGTCAGTATGTCAACGTCGCCTATCCGAGCAATGGCGCCGGAGCTCAGATCGCGGCCTACGCCCCGATCGTCGAGCAGAAGGCGACCGGCCGCGTCACCTTTATCGGTGAGGACCGGATCGTCATGGACAACGTCACCATGCAGATTCCGGCCGGAATGGATACCTCGACCCTTCGCATCGGCAATCGCGCCGCGGTGGAGTTCACGTCGGTCGCGGGCCTGAACTTCGCGGCCTCGGTCACCTCGCAAGCCGTCCAGCTGGCGAGCGCCCAGGGCCGGATCACCTACATCAACCACGGCACCGGAATGGTCCTCGTCGACAGCTCGACCTGGATCAAGCTCCCGGCCTCTACCGAAGCCGACCGCTTCACGGTCGGATCGTATCTCGCAGCGAGCTACGCATCGACCAACGGCCTCAACGTTGCGATGACTCTCGCCTCGCTCTAGTCGAGCGGGAAGACCTTCGCC
>CAYOET010000127.1:0-6407 GCA_964402985.1 uncultured Bauldia sp.
GCTGGCGCGACAAGGCGAGCGGGGAGCGGAAAGAGCGGACCGAATGGCACCGCGTGGTCATCTTCAACGAAGGCCTTTGCCGGATTGCCGAACAATATCTGAAGAAGGGCTCGAAGATTTACCTCGAGGGCCAGTTGCAGACCCGGAAGTGGCAGGACCAGTCCGGCGCCGACCGCTATTCGACCGAAGTCGTCCTGCAGCGCTTCCGCGGCGAACTCACCCTTCTCGACTCTCGTGGCGGCGGCGGGCAGAGCGGTGGAGACTTTGTCGAAGAGGGTGGCTCCGGCTTCGGCCGAGGCAGCCCGATCGAAGCGCCGGCCCGGCAGCCCGCGCGGGCGGGCGCCGGGACCGGGCGGATTGCCGACGAGATCGACGACGAGATCCCCTTCTAGGCCTACAGATTTCGGGGCCGGTCGATGATTTCGTCGCGCGCCCGGATCCTGGTGACCGGCGGGGCCGGCTTCATCGGCTCGCATCTTTGCGAGGCGTTGCTGGCACGCGGCTCCGAGGTGCTGTGCGTCGACAATTTCTACACCGGCACCAGGCAGAACGTCGCCCACCTGCTGGCGCACCCGCTTTTCGTGCTGATGCGCCACGACGTTACCTTCCCGCTCTACGTGGAGGTCGACCAGATCTACAACCTCGCTTGCCCGGCGAGCCCGATCCACTATCAGCGCGACCCGGTGCAGACGACCAAGACCAGCGTCCACGGAGCGATCAACATGCTCGGCCTCGCCAAGCGGTTGCGGGCGAGAATCCTCCAGGCCTCGACCAGCGAGGTCTATGGCGACCCGGAGGTTCATCCGCAGATCGAGAGCTACTGGGGACACGTCAACCCGATCGGCGCGCGCTCCTGTTACGACGAGGGCAAGCGCTGCGCCGAGACGCTGTTCTTCGACTACTGGCGGCAGCACCGGCTGCAGATCAAGGTCGCGCGGATCTTCAACACCTATGGTCCGCGCATGCTGCCCGATGATGGGCGCGTGGTCTCCAACTTCATCGTCCAGGCGCTGCGCGGCGAGCCGATCACGATCTTCGGCAGCGGTCGGCAGACACGCTCGTTCTGCCACGTCTCCGACCTCGTCACGGCCCTCATCCGGCTGATGGAGACGCCCGCCGAAGTGACCGGACCGATCAATCTCGGCAACCCGGAAACGCTGACCATCCGCGCTCTCGCCGAGCGGGTGATCGCCAAGACCGGCAGCCGGTCCGAGATCGTGACGCGCCCGCTACCCGAGGACGATCCGCGCCAGCGCCAGCCCGACATTTCGCTGGCGCGGAGCGTGCTCGGCTGGGAGCCGAGGGTCGGGCTCGAGGCCGGGCTCGACGATACGATCGGCCATTTCCGCCAGGCGCTCGCGGACGGAGCGGCGAGGGGCGAGGCGGCGCCGGTGGGCGCGGTCTAGGAGGCGCGGCGGAGTTCGGCCGAGGCAGCGGCGGCGGCCGGGCGGCTCTTCTGGCCATCGTCGTCGACCGGGGGGCGAAGGGCGACGGGGAGCGCGGCCGCGGCGCGGGCGATCTCCTCCGCGGTTTCGTCGACGAAGATGCCGATCACCCGGTTGCGACCCGAGTTCTTGGCCTGGTAGAGCGCCTTGTCGGCGCGGCCGATGATCTCGTGGACGTCGCCGTCGGTGGCCAGGGAGACCGAGACGCCGAGGCTGATCGTCACCTTCAGGCTGTGCGCCTCGGTGGGGATCGTCATCTTCTCGATGCGAGCGCGGAGGCGCTCGGCGGTATTGAGGGCGTCCTGGTGGCCCGTGCCGCGGAGGAGGACGAGGAATTCCTCGCCGCCGAAGCGCGCCACCTTGTCGGTCGGTCGGATCTCGCCGGCGAGAGTGCCGCCCACCGCCGAGATGACGGCGTCGCCGGCGTGGTGGCCGTAGGTGTCGTTGACGCCCTTGAAGCGGTCGATGTCGATCATCACCAGAGCGAAGCTGCGGCCGTCATGCTTGTAGTGCTTCAGCATGTCGGCGGCGTATTGCATGAAGCTGCGACGGTTGGGGAGGCCGCTCAGCGGATCGGTGTCGGCGAGGCGGCGCAAATCCTCGATGTCGCGGCTGAAGCGCTGGGCCTCGAAGCTCGCCCGCTCCTCGGCCTCGATCGACTTCCGCTCGGCGAACACGATGCGGCGCACCATGTCGCGGAGCGACTGGGAGAGGCGGATGATGTCGGTCGAACCGCGCACCCGGCGCATGGCGAGGTTGGGGTCGCGGCCGAGCCGGTCGGCCTCGCCGGTGATGTCCAGGAGGGGGCGGCTGACGCGCTGGGCGATGAGGGCGCCTATCGCGACGCCGATCGCGGCGAGAATGAGGCCCATGGAGATGATCGTCGCGACGAGGCCGCCGGCCTCGCGGAAGGCGACCGCCGACGAGCGGCTCGCCGCAACCGTAAGGCCGAGGCGACCGAGCGTATCGTCGCGGTCGGCCGAGGCAACCGCCATCAGCTCGCCGCTCCCGCCGAGGAGCGGCCACTCGCCGCGCCGCGGACCGAGCACGACCTCGCCGGTGCGGGAGAGGATCATGATGTCGGTGGTGCTGGCGGGGTCGAGGGCGGCGATAACGGCGCGGCGATTCTCCTCGGCCCAGGTCCAGGAGATGAGCGAGACGACCGTGCCGATGCGCCGCCCGCCGGTGGTGATCGCGGGCGCTTCGATGTTGATGAACCAGGGGTTCTCCGGGTCGGCTGGCGCGAGGCCGCCGAACAGCGGGTCGTGATGCATCTGGCCGACCCGGCCGGCGTCGACTTCCGCGTCGAACCAGGGCCGGTCGCTGAGATTCTGCCCGACGAGGAGGCCGCCGGTGGCGGCTGTGACCCAGCCGTCATCGTCGACGAAGCCGAGCCAGACGGCGTGGCGCATCTGGTTGCCGACGATCTCGACGATGGCGGCGGCGCGATCTTCGTCGCCAGCGATCTCCGGCGAGGCAAGGAGGTCGGCGAGGAGCACGGTCTCGCGGACGCGCGAGGCGGCATTGGCCTCGAGCCGTTCGAGGACGGTCTCGGTGAGGCCGGCGAGCTCGAGCAGGACCCGCTCGCGGACCTGGGAGCGGCCAATCCCAGCCGCCAGCGAGGCGAGCACCAGAACGATGCTGACGCACAGGATGCCTGTCCCCACCGCCACCTGCTGGCGGAGGGTCATGTGGTCCTCGAGGCTCTGAAGGGCCGACCGGGCGCGCGCGAGCATAATTGACCATAGAAGGCCCTTTCCGTACGCACGCTTACCCGCACGCCGGCAATTTGAATTGAAGTCGGAGACGGGGCGCCCCGAGGCTGCGCACCGGGTTCGGCGGCAACCGGGGATAGCGGGTTTCCGACCCCCCGCCGCGTCGAAGCGCACGGCGCGCATGGCACCCATCGCCTCGGGCAAAGCCGCCCTCCAGCCTCGTTCGCAGCTCCTTGGAATCGGAGGGCAGGGCGAGCCCATCACCTTGCAGCTTTATTGGGGCGGCAGGGCGGAGTTCCCGCTCTTTTCCTCTGCTCGAACGGAGGCGGACCTATGTGCGCATGGGCACGTTCTGCCGAGCCCAAGCTCCCTCAATCCGCGTTTTTAATCAATAAGTTGTGCCAACAATCCCCCAAATTGGGCGGGCTGCTTTCGGGGGCGCGCAGCCGCATTTTGGGCGTGCTTAGGTGAGAGGCAATTCCCGCAAGCACGAACCCGGCAAACACAGAGGCCACACGTGTTCATGACGGATGTTCCACCCGGTTCCCGCGGCCCGAAGACACACCTTGCAAGCAGACGAGGGCCTGAACCCGGTCGCTTTCTCTTCACACTCGTCCGCTAGACCGCCGACGATGTTGGACATACCGGACGTCAGGCGGACGCGTCCGCTGCGCGAGGCCGTGCCGAGGGCAAGGCGGACCCCTGCGGAGGTGTTCGCCGACCTTGGGCTGATCGGTCAATCGGCGGCCTTCTTCGAGGCCCTGCGGATTATCGAGCGGCTGGCGCCGGTCGATGCGACGGTGCTCATCCAAGGCGAGACCGGGACGGGCAAGGAGCTGGCGGCGAATGCGCTGCACTGCCTCGGCGGCCGCCCCGATGCGCCCTTCATCCCGGTCAATTGCGGAGCGTTGCCCGACAATCTCCTCGAGAGCGAGCTGTTCGGCCATGAGCGCGGCGCGTTCACCGACGCGCGCCAGGCGAGCAAGGGGCTCGTTGCCCAGGCCGAAGGAGGGACGCTGTTCTTCGACGAGGTGGAAGTGATGACCCCGCGCGCGCAGGTGGTCCTCCTTCGCTTCCTCGAGGATCGGCACTACCGCACCGTCGGCGGCCGCGCGATCCACAAGAGCACTGTGCGCGTGCTGGCGTCGAGCAATGTCGACCTCGAGGAAATGGTCCGCGAAGGGAAGTTCCGCCGCGATCTTCTCTTCCGGCTCAACATCCTGATGGTGAACATGCCGCCGCTGCGGAAGCGCGGCCACGATGCGGTCCTGCTCGCCGAGCATTTTCTCGACACGCATGCCGAGCACCACCGGCGTCCGCCGAAGACGCTCGGCGCCGACACGATCGCCTGGATGCTCCGTCACGACTGGCCGGGCAATGTGCGCGAGCTCCGCAATTTGATGCTGCGCGAGTTCCTGCTCAGCGACCGCGAGACCATCCATGTCGGCCACTCGGGCGAGGCCGCGGAACCGCCCGAGCCGTGCCCGGACGAGTCGGGCATCGACCTCCGCCAGACCTTTTATGCCGCGAAGGCGTTGGCTATGGCCGAGTTCGAGCGCGCCTATCTGAGCCAGCTGATGACGCGGACGGGCGGCAATATCTCGCTCGCCGCGCGCATGGCCGGAACCGATCGCGGCTCGCTGCAGAAGCTCGTCAAGAAGCACGGCATTCTCGGCGACCGGTTCAGGGCGGTCGCTCCGCCGCGGATCGGTCGGCCGGCGGCGGCGTCGCGGCCCCGCCTCGTCAAATAGGGCAGGCCCTGCGGCTGGGGTCGTCCTCTCGGGCGGCCTCGTCAGTTCTGGCGGAGGTAGTTGCTGGCGACGTAGCCCTGGCGGCCGTCGAAGACGACCTCGCACCAGTTGCTGCAGCTCCTGATCTCGACGCTGGCGCCTTCCGGCACCACGCCGATCACCTGGCCCTCGCGGCTGGGGTTGCTGCGCATGTTGACGAAGGCGGTCGCCGTCGCGAGGACCACGTTACCGCCGACATCGTGCGTCGCCACCCGGACCTCCGGAGGCGGCGCGGGCTTGTAGGCCTCGAGGATGACGCCGGCGCCCGGGCCGCTCGCGGGCTGGCCGCTCTGCCGGTCGATGTAGCGGAGGATCATGCCCTCGGGGACGCGGAAGGCGCGAACCGGCTGGTCGGCGAGCGCGACCTTCATGAATTCGGTGAAGATCGGCGCGGCCATGGCGCCGCCGGTGTTGCCGACGCCGAGCGAGCGCGGGTCGTCGTAGCCGAGATAGACGCCGACCACGAGGTCGGGCGAGAAGCCGACGAACCAGGCGTCGTGGAAGTCGTTGGTCGTGCCGGTCTTGCCGGCGAGCGGCCGGCCGACCTGGCGCACCACCGTGGCGGTGCCGCGCTGGACGACGCCCTCGAGCATCGAGGTGATCTGGAAGGCGGTCATCGGGTCGAGGATCTGCGGGCTGTTGTCGATGAGGCGCGGCTCGGGTGCTCCGCCGGTCCAAAAGTCGGCCACGCAGCCTTCGCAAATGCGCTGGTCGGACTGGTAGATCACCGTGCCGTGGCGGTCCTGGATGTGATCGATGAGGACCGGGGTGACGCGGTGCCCGCCATTGGCGAAGACCGAGTAGCCGGCGGCCATGCGCATCAGCGTGGTCTCGCCGGAGCCGAGCGCCATGGAGAGGTGCGGGGCGAGGGTGTCGTAGATGCCGAAGCGCTCGGCGTACTCGACGACGGTGGCCATGCCGAGATCCTGCGCGAGGCGTACGGTCATGACGTTGCGCGACAGCTCGATGCCGCTGCGCAGCGTCAGCGGACCGTAGAATTGCTGGCTGTAGTTCTCCGGGCGCCAGGGCGGCAGGCCGGGGCCCTGATTGATCTCGATCGGCGCGTCGATGATGATGGAACTCGGCGTGTAGCCGCTGTCGATCGCGGCCGCGTAGACGAAGGGCTTGAACGAGGAGCCCGGCTGGCGAAGCGCCTGGGTGACGCGGTTGAATTGGCTCTCCGCGAAGCTGAAGCCGCCGACCATGGCGCGCACACGCCCGGTCTCGGGCTCCATCGCGACCATTGCCCCGTTGATCGCCGGCACCTGGCGGAGGCGATAGGTCGAGAGCGAGGCGGATAGCGGCTCGACATAGATGACGTCGCCGACGCTCAGCACCGACGAGGGCCGGCCCGCCCAGCGCATCTCGTCTGCCGGGATGCGTCCGGTGATGCGGTCGGGCAGCACGCGTCCGGCGCCGTCGCGGCCCGGCTTGAGGCCGATCTCGGCCCTGTCGCC
>CAYOET010000128.1:0-6682 GCA_964402985.1 uncultured Bauldia sp.
GCTGCGTCGCATCCGGCAGAAGTCGGACATGCCGGTGATCTTCCTGACCTCGAAGGATGAGGAAATCGACGAATTGTTCGGCCTCAAGATGGGCGCCGACGATTTCATCAAGAAGCCCTTCTCCCAACGCCTCCTCGTCGAGCGGGTGCGGGCCGTCCTTCGCCGCTCCGCCCCGCGCGTCGAAGCGGCCGCCAAGCCCAACGACACCACCAAGGTCCTCGACCGCGGCGCCCTCTCGATGGATCCCGAGCGCCACACCTGCAACTGGAACGCCAAGCCCGTCACGCTCACGGTCACCGAGTTCCTGATCCTCTACGCCCTCGCCCAGCGCCCCGGCGTGGTGAAGAGCCGCAACGCCCTCATGGACGCGGCCTACGACGATCAGGTCTATGTCGACGATCGCACGATCGACAGCCACATCAAGCGCCTGCGCAAGAAGTTCAAGGTCGTCGACGTCGAGTTCGATATGATCGAAACCCTGTACGGAGTTGGCTACCGCTTCAAGGAAGCGTAGACCCGAAGCAGAATGGCGATCCGCATCGACACCCAGCCGCGCGAGAAGGCGGCTGAGGAAGCTGGAGCGCGCCGCCGCGGCTCGATTCGCGGCGCGTTTGCGCGCGTCCTCGGCATGGTTCCGGCGCACGCCTTTTCGAGCCTCTCGCGCCGCATCGTCATCCTCAATCTCGCCGGGCTCGTCGTGCTGGTCGGCGGCATCCTTTTCCTCAACCAGTTCCAGCAAGGCCTCATCGACGCCAAGGTCCAGAGCCTGACCACGCAGGGCGAGATCATCGCCGCCGCGATCGCCGGCTCGGCCACCGTCGAGACCAACGTCATCACCATCGATCCCGAGGAACTCCTCGAGCAATATGGCGGAGAGTTCGCCTGGCCCTTCAACCAGGCCGTCGAAGGCCTCGACTTCCCGATCAACCCCGAGCGCGTCGCCCCGCTCCTCCGCCGCCTCGTCTCGCCGACCGGCACCCGCGCCCGCATCTACGACACCGAGGGCGTCCTCCTCGTCGACTCGCGCGAGCTCAGCCTCGGCGGCCGCATCTATGTCCGCGACCTCCCCCCGCTCGGCGACCCCTCACTCGTCGACCGCTTCACGCAGTGGGTGAGCCTCATCCTCCGCGGCGACATGCCGGTCTATGAGGACCTCGCCCGTGACGCCGACGGCCGTGACTATCCCGAGGTCGCCGCGGCGATGGCGTCGGGCGCCCAGAACATCGTCCGCGTCACCGAGGCGGGCGAGCTGATGGTCTCGGTCGCGGTGCCCGTCCAGCGCACGCGAAGAGTCCTCGGCGTCCTCCTCCTCTCCACCGAGGGCGGCGACATCGACGCCATCGTCCAGGCCGAGCGCTTCGGCATCTTCCGCGTCGCCCTCGTCGCCGCCGGCGTCACGATCCTTCTTTCGATCCTCCTCGCCGGCACGATCGCCGTCCCGCTCCGCCGCCTCGCCGACGCCGCCGACAATGTCCGTAAGGGCGTCCGCTCGCGCCAGCAGGTCCCCGACTTCTCCGGCCGGCGCGACGAGATCGGCCATCTCGGCCAGGCCTTCCGCGACATGACCGCGGCCCTCTACAACCGCATCGAAGCGATCGAGAGTTTCGCCGCCGACGTCAGCCACGAACTGAAGAACCCGCTGACCTCGCTGCGCAGCGCCGTCGAGACCCTGCCGCTCGCCAAGACCGAGGAATCGAAGGCCCGCCTCACCGCGATCATCCAGCACGACGTGCGCCGCCTGAACCGGCTGATCACCGACATCTCCGACGCTTCGCGCCTCGACGCCGAGCTCGCCCGTCAGGACGCTCTCCCGATGGACCTCGCGCAGCTCGCGCGCACTGTCGTCGGCATCGCCCGCGAGACACGGAAGCCCGACGAGCCCAAGCTCGAGCTCGTGATCGCCCCGGCGGACAAGGCCGCCTACATGGTCGTCGCCCACGACAGCCGCATCGGCCAGGTGCTCGGCAACCTCCTCGACAACGCCCGCTCCTTCTGCCGCAAGGACGGCACGGTGCGGGTGATCCTCCGCCGGCTCGGCGAGACGGTGGAGCTCAGCGTCGAGGACGACGGCCCGGGCATTCGCCCCGACCAGATGGAGCGCATCTTCGAGCGCTTCTACACCGACCGCCCGGATCAGGAATCCTTCGGCCAGAATTCCGGCCTCGGCCTTTCGATCTCCAAGCAGATCGTCGAGGCCCATCGCGGCGAGATCTTCGCCGAGAACCGCATTCGCCCCAAGATCGGCGCGGAGGCCGGCGACCCGCCCGATGTGTGCGGCGCCCGCTTCGTGGTCCGCCTCCCCGCAGCAGGATGACCGGCACCGCACCGGCGACGATCCACGCGACGGCGGTGGCGATACGCGATTCCGGCATCCTCATCCGCGGCCCTTCCGGCAGCGGCAAATCCAGCCTGGCACTGGCGTTGATGGCGACGGGCGAGCCGCGCGCGCGGCTCGTCGCCGACGACCGCGTCGTCCTCACCGCGAAGGACGGCACGCTCTACGCGAGCTCCCCCGAAACCATCGCCGGCCTCCTCGAGGTCCGCGGTCTCGGCATCATCCGCCGCCCCTACGTCTCGCCCATCGCGATCCGCCTCGTCGTCGACCTCGTCCCCCTCGCCGACGCCCCGCGCATGCCCACTGAAGCTGAGGCCACAGTGGTCCTCGAAAGCATCGCCCTTCCCCGCCTGTTCGTAGCGATCGGCTCCCCCGACGCCGCCCTCCGTGTCCGGGTTGCCCTCCCCGAGCGCGCATAAGAGCCGCGCGCTCGCTCGATTGCGCGTTTTCGCGCCATCCCCTAAACCTCCCGCCGACCGAATTCCCGAGGAAACCATGACCGACGCCGCCGCCCTTGCCGGGCTTGAGAAGACCATCGACGCCGCCTTCGAGAACCGCGACTCGGTGAACCCCTCGACCAAGGGCGCGGTAAGAGACGCCGTCGAGGAAGCGCTCAACCTTCTCGACCGCGGCGCCGTCCGCGTGGCCGAGAAGGTCGGCGGCGACTGGCGCGTCAACCAGTGGCTGAAGAAGGCGATCCTCCTCTATTTCCGCCTCACCCCGAACCAGCTGATGGATGGCGGCCCCGACGGCGGCCACTGGTGGGACAAGATCCCCTCCAAGTTCGCCAAGTGGGGCGCCAAGGACTTCGAGCGCGCCGGCTTCCGCGCCGCGCCGGGCGCCATCGTCCGCCGCTCCGCCCACATCGCGCCGGGCGTGGTGCTCCTGCCGTCCTTTGTCAATCTCGGCGCCCGCGTCGACGAGGGCACCATGATCGACACCTGGTCGACGGTCGGCTCCTGCGCCCAGATCGGCAAGAACTGCCACATCTCGGGCGGCGCCGGCATCGGCGGCGTGCTCGAGCCGCTCCAAGCCGGCCCGGTCGTGATCGAGGACAATTGCTTCATCGGCGCGCGCGCCGAGGTCGCCGAGGGTGTGGTCGTCGGCGAGGGCTCGGTGCTCTCGATGGGCGTCTATATCGGCGCCTCGACCAAGATCATCGACCGCGTCAGCGGCGAGGTCCACATGGGCAGGGTGCCGCCCTATTCGGTGGTCGTTTCCGGCACCCAGCCCGGCAAGCCACTCGCCAACGGCGAGCCGGGCCCCGGCCTCTACTGCGCCGTCATCATCAAGCGCGTCGACGACCGCACCCGCTCCAAGACCTCGATCAACGAGCTCCTTCGCGGCTGAAGAATTTCCCGCTAACAGGGTCGCGCCCCTCGCCCCACCGCACTTGATGTTCCCGTCTTGTCCCATAGGGTGGCGACCCGCGGGTGCAACCCAGGGGGAAGAGATGTCGACGAGCGCTCCGGCGAGCGTCGCCGCCGCTGCCGTGCGGACGATGAGTTGGGCGAACTGGCTCTACAGCCCGAGCGGCCGCATCAACCGCACGAAATTCTGGCTCGGCATCGCCATCCATTGGGGCATCTGGCTGGCCACCTCGCTTTTCGGGATGTTCGTCGCGTATGAGCAGGTCCATTCGGGAGGTCTCGTCAGCTGGATCCTTCTCCTGCCGATCCTCGCCTCGCTGTGGGGCATTCTCGCCCTCCTCCTGAAGCGCATCCGCGACCGCGAAAAGACCGCGTGGATGGTCGTGCCGATGGTTCTGATCCCCGCAATCCTCGGCGTCTTCCTCCGGCGCACCGAGCTGGACGGACCCGTCGCCATCGTGCTCGGGCTGGCCGGCTTCGGCCTCTGGCTGTGGGGTTTTGTCGAGATCGGCTTCCTAGAGGGCACGGAAGGCGAGAACGAGTTCGGTCTCGACCCGGTCGGCGTCCGCCTCGGATAGCGGCAACCGTACGGAACGCGGGGCGTCTCCGCGCGCCGACGCCTCGACCCGCCCCCGCCGTCGCGCTACCTGTGACGGCGATGGACCTCAGCGTCACCGATCCGCAGCCTCTCCCGACCGACCGCCTCGCCGACTCGGCGCAGCCTCGTTTGCGGCGCGCCCCTCCGCTCGCCGCCCTTCCCCGCGTAGCGACACCGTGGCGCTGATGACCGAGCGCCCGGCGAAGGGACCCGCCCCAGTCCAGCGCCTCCTCGCGGGGCGCGCCCGCCGGCGCACCTTCTGGCAGGCCTACACGGTCTGGCTCCTCGCCGTCGCGGCGGCGCTCTACATCCTCTACCTTTCCGGTCCGCTCGCGGTTCCGCTGGCGCTAGCGGTGGTCCTTCCTAACCTCGGCTTCCTCACGATCGTGGCGACCATGCGTCTCCATGACCGCGGCGAGCCCGGCTGGTTCGCGCCCGGCTACACGATCCTGCCGCCGTTCTTCGTCTTCCTCGCCGGGGTCCTCTGGGCCCGGCACTTCGTCTCCGCGCTGAACGGCTTCGCCGCCCCGCCCTTTCCGACCCTCGCGGTGCTCGACAGCATCCTCGGGCTTGCTCTCCTCGTCTGGTCGCTCATCGAACTCGGCCTTCGCCCCGGCACCAAGGGCGCGAATCGCTACGGCCCCGACCCGCGCGACGAGCCACGCCCGCCCTCGGCCTGAGCCGGGCCGGTCGGCGCATCCGCGAAAAATCCACGCTGCGAATTGTCGATTCCCGTTCCGGGCGTTCGTCGTGTCGTCGAAGGAGCCGCAGAACGGCGGTTCCCCGCCAACCGAAGGGAGACCCACCATGCGCAAGATCACCGCCGGCCTGTTCATTTCGCTCGATGGCGTGACCGAGTCGCCGAACCTCTGGCAGTTCGAATTCGACGAAGTCATGGGCCAGGCGCTGGCCGCGGCGATGAGCGCCCAGGACGCCCTCCTCATGGGCCGCACCACCTACGAGGAATGGGTGACCTACTGGCCCAACGCCACCACCGACCTCGACTTCGCCAACCACATCAACGAGAAGCCGAAATACATCGTCTCGAGCAAGCTCGCCAAGACCGAGTGGAAGAACTCGATCCTCCTCAAAGGCAGCCTCGCCAACGAGATCCCCAAGCTCAAGCGCATGCCCGGCAAGAATATCGGCGTCGGCGGCAGTCCCTCGCTGGTCCGCTCGCTGATCGAGCTCGACTTCCTCGACGAGCTGCAGCTGGTGACGATCCCGGTCATCGCCGGCAAGGGCAAGAAGCTCTTCACCGGCGGCGAGCCGTTCCGGAAGATGAAGCTGGTGAGTTCGGTGCCAACGCCGACCGGCACCGTGATCTCGACCTACGAGCCGCGCCGCTAGTCGCTCACAGAGTGGTCCTAGGGGCGCCGACTTTGCCCCCACCCCCGGGGGGTAGTGGTTTGGGGTGCGGGGGCTCCACCTCACCGGATGAGCGTCTTCACGAGCGCCCTATCCGGATAGACCTGTAAACCCCTCACCCTAACCCTCTCCCTCTGGGAGAGGGGACTTTGTTGCGTCTCGCGCGAGAACTCACCGCGGCAGCACCTGGATCCTCCCTGCTAGACACCGAAGCGTTTCTCGATCCGCGCCCTCAGCGCATCGCGGACGCCGCGATACGCCGCCAGCACCTGCTCGCGGCTGCCTTCGAGGCCGGTCGGGTCCATCGTCGGCCAGTACTCGACGGCGACGGCGGCCTTTCGGGTCAGCTCGAGGGCGGCGTGATGCGCTTCGGGCGACAGCGTGACGATGAGGTCGAACTCGGTCGGTTCGACCTCCTCCACCTCTTCGAGCCGCGCGAGCGAGACCGGCCGGTGCTTGCCGATGTCGACCCCGATTTCGGACATCACCGCGGCCGCGAACGGATCGGCCTCGCCGATCTTCACCCCGGCCGAGGTCACGGTCAGCGTCGGAAAGAGATACTTGGTCAGCCCCGCCGCCATCGGCGAACGGATGGCGTTGTGGTTGCACACGAAGAGCACCGAGTTCGGCCGGGCCACCCGCTCGGGCTTGTGATGCCCGGCGCCCGGCGGGCCGGCTCCCGGCAGTCCGGCGACCGGAGAGGCCGCCACGGGACTATCCCTTCCAGTGGAGGGCGAAGACCAGCGTGAACAGCCGCCGCGCGGTCTCGCGATCGATCGCGATCTTGCCCGTGAGCCGCTCCTTGAGGATTGCCGCGCCCTCGTCGTGAAGCCCGCGGCGGCCCATGTCGATCGCCTCGAGCTGGCTCGGCGAGGCCGACTTCACCGCCGCGTAGTAGCTCTCGCAGACCTCGGCATACTCGTCGAGGACGCGCTTGAGCGGCGCCAGCGACAGGACATGCGCGGCGATCTTCTCGCCCTTGGCATCGTGAATCTCGAGCCCGAGCATCTT
>CAYOET010000129.1:0-8801 GCA_964402985.1 uncultured Bauldia sp.
CAACTTCTTCCGCAAGAAAGGCTCTGCGCCGGTCGCCCGCGACCGCCTGCAGATCCTCCTTGCCCACGAGCGCACCACCACGGGGCGCTCCGACCTCGTCGATCGCCTCAAGGAGGAGATCATCGCGGTCATCGCCAAACACATCTCGGTGGACCGCGACAAGGTGCGCGTGAAGATGGAGCGGGGCGAGGTGGTCTCGACCCTCGAGGTCGACATCGAGATCCCGCTCGCGATCGCCGGGAAACCCGACCTCGCCACGGCCGCCGCCAAGCTGGCCGAGATGGCCCGCAGCCCGGACAAGGCGAAAGCCCCCGAGAAGAAGAGCGCGGCGGCCTAGGGCCGCCCGCTCGCTTCCCACAGGCGGAGCCCCGAGGCGGGCGACCCGCCAGGGGTCGACCAGGCACACGGCTGTGTGGGGGACTGGTCGCCTCCCCTCTTCTCCTCAGACGTATCGGCGATTCGAAGAAGCGGGGATCGAGCCGCTGCTCTGCTCGACGGGACGCGGCTAGTCGCCGCCCCCACCCCCTCCACCGCCGCCGCCGTCGCCGCCCCCACCGCTGTCGCCGCCGCTGCTGGCGCCGTCGCTCCCTCCGTCACCGGAGGGGGAGCGATCCGAATCGCCGCCATGCGAACCACGTCCGTCGTCGCTGCCGTCCCGGTGGCTGCTGCCGTGGTGGTGTCCCGACCCACCCGAGTGCCCCACGCCCGCGGCGGTTCCGACATAGCCGGAGTCGGCATAGGAGGTCCCACCCCGCCGGCCCAGCCGCCGCGGCCCGACTACTGTCCGCGGTCGCGACGTCCAGTTCGAAACGAGCACGACGAGCGCCAGGACGATCGCCATGCCGACCGCTCCGACCATGATCCAGCCCATGCGAATCCTCCGTTCTCGACCGCAAATTTCCTGCAGGAGCGGGAACTTAGCCGTTCCCCGAGCGTCTCTCCTGTAACGCCCCGCCACTCCGGCGGTGCGAAGGAGACAACCCATGCTCGTCAGCGCCTTGGTGACATTCGTCATCGTTCTTCTGATTCTCTACCTCATCGGCCTCCTGCCGGTGGACTCTCGCGCCAAGCAGATCGCACGGATCATCGTGATCATCATCGGTGTCGTTTATCTCCTCCGCTTGCTAGGAGTTTACTAGCGTCAGCCAACGGGAGGGGAACGGCCAATGAACACTGCCAACCTGCAACTCACGGGCCTCTATTCGGCCCTGGTCGCTCTCCTCAAGCTGATGCGCGAAAAGGAATTGTTCTCGAGGGACGAGGTCGACGCAGCCCTCGAGACGGCGGAGCGGCAGACGGTCGACGACACGCGCCGCGCGCCCGAGCTCTCCGACTCGAACGTGGACGCGATCTGCTTCCCGATCCGCTACCTGCGGGCCGCCAACGACCTTCTCGAGACCGGCCAGCTCTCCTTCATCGAGCTGACTTCGCACGTCGCGCGCACCAAGCCGGACGCCAACCTCCGCTAGAAAAGCGCAAGCGAGAAGCGGCGGCGCGGGAGTTGCCAGACTCCGCGCCGTACGCCATCGTGGCCGGTGTCCGCCGCGGGGGCGCGGACGAACGGAACGGGTAAAAGGGGTTGGGTTACTTTCTCCAGCAGCTGATCAACGGGGTCACCTTCGGGTCGATCTACGGTCTCGTCGCCATCGGATACACGATGGTCTACGGCATCCTGGGGATGATCAATTTCGCCCATGGCGACATCTTCATGGTGGGCGCTTTCCTCGGGCTGATGGCGATCCTCGTCTTCGGCATCGTGGCGGGCACGCCGGTCCTCATCCTGCTCGTCGCGCTGCTTCTCGTCCTCTTCATCGCCATGACCATCAACGGGGTGTGGGGGTGGACGCTCGAGCGTCTCGCCTACCGGCCGCTGCGCGGCTCGTTCCGCCTCGCGCCGCTGATCACGGCGATCGGCATTTCGATCGCGATCTCCAATTTCGTGCAGGTGACGCAGGGGCCCGGCATCAAGCCGATCCCGGCCGTCATCACCGGCGCTTACCGCTTCGACGTCGGCGGCACGATCGTGCAGGTCTCGAACACGCAGATCGTGGTGGTGCTGGCGACGCTCATCCTGATGGCGGTGTTCGCCTTCATCATCACCAAGACGCCGCTCGGCCGCGCGCAGCGCGCCGTCGAGCAGGACCCGCGGATGGCCTCGCTCCTCGGCATCAATGTCGACCAGACGATCTCGGTGACCTTCGTGATCGGCGCTTCGCTGGCCGCCTTCGCCGGGCTCCTTTATCTCCTCTATTACGGGGTGATCAGCTTTTCGATGGGCTTCACGGCCGGCGTGAATTCCTTCGCCGCGGCGGTGCTCGGCGGGATCGGCTCGATCCCCGGCGCGATGCTCGGCGGGCTCCTTCTCGGCATGATCGAGACGATGTGGGGCGGCTACATCTCCACCGAGTACAAGGACGTCGCGTCGTTCGCGGTGCTCGCCGTGGTGCTGGTGCTCTTCCCGTCGGGGCTTCTCGGGAGGCCCGAGGTGGAGAAGGTCTGATGTCGGTCCGCCAGCCGGCCGAAGACACCCAGCCCGAGGGCGCACAGGTCGAGGAAGAGGCCCGCGCCGCCGCCTTCCGTCATGGCGCCGATGGCGGTTCGATCAACCTTTGGGACGCGCTCCGCGATGCCGTCGTCGCGGCGGTGATCGCCTTCGTCCTCCTCGGCCCGTTCATGGGTCTCTACACCGCGATCGTTGGCGGCAGGCTGACGATCACGACCCGCCCCTGGGCGCTTGCGATCCTCGTTGGCGTGGTCTTCGTGGGGCGGCTGGCGATCAATCTCATCTGGCGCCCGATCGGCCCGACCGTCCGCGAGCGGGTCGGCTCGCTCTTCGCGCGCGGCGGGCCAAAGCTCCTTGCCGGCCGCGGCGTCACCATCCTCTCGATCACCGCGATCGTCGGCGCCGCCCTCCTGCCCTTCACGCCGTTCGGCAACCGGCTGGTCCTCGACCAGGGGATCAAGATCCTGATCTTCACGATGATCGGCTGGGGCCTCAACGTGGTGGTCGGCCTCGCCGGGCTTCTCGACCTCGGCTACATCGCGTTCTTCGCCTTCGGCGCCTATTCCTTCGCGCTCCTCAACGCCTATTTCGATCTCGGCTTCTGGACCTGCCTGCCGCTGGCGGGACTCATATCCGCCTTCGCCGGCATCCTCCTCGGCTTTCCGGTGCTGCGACTCCGCGGCGACTATCTCGCGGTGGTGACGCTCGCCTTCGGCGAGATCATCCACCTCGTCCTCCAGAACTGGGACGAGTTCACCGGCGGCCCGCAGGGCCTCCGCGGCATCCCCTCGCCGACGCTCTTCGGCATCCCCTTCACCCGCGGCGAGGGCGGCTTCGCCGACACGTTCGGGCTCGAATACTCCTCGCAGCAGCGGATCATCTTTCTCTACTACGTGATCCTTGTCCTCGCCCTCATCACCAGCGCGGTGACCCTGCGCCTCCGCAAGCTGCCGATCGGCCAGGCCTGGGAGGCGATGCGCGAGGACGAGATCGCGTGCCGCTCGCTCGGCATCAACACCACCACGACCAAGCTCACCGCCTTCGGAATCGGCGCGATGTTCGCCGGGTTCGCGGGCGCCTTCTTCGCCACCCGCCAGGGCTTCATCTCGCCCGAGTCCTTCATCTCGCAGGACTCGTTCATGTTCGTGGCGTTCGTGGTGCTCGGCGGCCTCGGCAGCCAGGTCGGCGTGGTGCTGGCGGTCGCCTTCATCACCATCATCACCGACCTCCAGGAGCTGCAGCTCTACCGGATGCTGATCGTCGGCCTCTCGATGGTGGTGATCATGGTGTGGCGCCCGCGCGGGCTCATCACCACGCGGAAGCCGACCGTGCTCCTCGGGCGGCCGGCCACGGCAACCGCGTCCTCATGAGCGGACGACCGTCCGGGCCGGTCCTCCGCGTCGAGCATCTGACGATGCGCTTCGGCGGCCTCACCGCCATCGACGACGTCTCTTTCGACGTGACTCGCGGCGACATCACCGCGATCATCGGGCCGAACGGGGCGGGCAAGACCACGCTCTTCAACTGCATCACCGGCTTCTACCGGCCGACCGTCGGGCGGCTCGCGCTCGGGCATACTCCGGAGGCGTTCGCCCAGCTCGACGCCGTCACCAATCGCGGCCGTCGTTTTGGCCCCGGGCTCTATCTCCTCGAGCGGATGATGGACTTCGACATCGCGCGGCGGGCGCGGGTCGCGCGCACCTTCCAGAACATCCGCCTCTTTGGCGGCATGACGGTCCTCGAGAACCTCGTGGTGGCCCAGTACCGGCCGCTGATGGGGGCCTCGTGGTTCACCGTCGGCGGCATCCTCAACCTGCCGCAGTATCGCCGGGGCCTCCAGGCGGCGATCGACCGCGCCGCGTATTGGCTCGACCGGATCGGCCTCACCGACCGCGCCGACCACCCCGCCCACGACCTCCCTTACGGCTCGCAGCGGCGCCTCGAGATCGCGCGCGCGATGTGCACCGACCCGGTGCTGGTCTGCCTCGACGAGCCGGCCGCGGGCCTCAACGCCGCCGAGTCGGCGGAGCTCAACGAACTCCTCCGCTTCATCCAGCGCGAGCACGGTATCTCGCTCCTCCTCATCGAGCACGACATGAGCGTGGTGATGGAGATCTCCAACCACATCGTGGTGCTCGACTACGGCAAGAAGATCTCCGACGGCGCGCCCGAATTCGTGCGCAACGACCCCAAGGTCATCGCCGCCTATCTCGGCGTCGAGGACGAGGAGATCGACGAGGTCGAGGCGAGATTGCCGGCATGAGCACGCCCCTCCTCGAAGTGCGCGGCGTCGAGACGTTCTACGGCAAGATCCAGGCGCTGCGCGGCGTTGACCTCAAGGTCGATCGCGGCGAGATCGTCGCCCTCATCGGCTCGAACGGCGCGGGCAAGTCGACGCTGATGATGACGATCTGCGGCAACCCCCCGGCGCGAACGGGACGCATCAGCTTCGACGGGCTCGATATCACCAAGATGCGCACCCACGACATCATGCGCCTCTCGATCAGCCTGGCGCCCGAGGGGCGGCGCATCTTCCCGCGCATGACCGTGCTCGAGAACCTCCAGATCGGCGCGTCGTCGATCGGCTATGCCCACTTCCCCGAGGATCGCGACAAGATGTTCGCGCTGTTCCCGATCCTCGCGCGGCGCCAGAGCCAGCGTGGCGGGACGCTGTCGGGCGGCGAGCAGCAGATGCTCGCCATCGCCCGCGCGCTAATGAGCCGGCCCCGGCTTCTGATGCTCGACGAGCCGAGCCTCGGCCTCGCCCCGCTGATCGTGCGCCAGATCTTCGAGGCGCTGGGCGTCCTCAACAAGGAGGGGCTCACCATCTTCCTTGTCGAGCAGAACGCCTATCACGCGCTCCGTCTCGCCCACCGCGCCTATGTGATGGTCAACGGGCGCATCGCGATCTCCGGCGCGGGGCGCGAACTCCTCGCCCGCGACGACGTCCGCTCCGCCTATCTGCACGCCGGGAGGTGAGAGATGGATTTCATCGAAGGCTCGCCCTACACCTTCATCGGCCTCACCGTGGTGCTAGGCGGGATCGCCGCGTGGCTGACCGGCCGGGCGGTGGCGCTGGGCTGGAGTCCGGTGTGGCTGGCGGTGCTCTATTCGATCCCGCTCGGCGGGACGGTGCGCTTCATGCACTACGCCCTTTTTGACGGCAGGCTGCTCAATCTGCCCTATCTCAGCGTCGATTTCGCGGTGATCGTCCTCTTTGCCATCCTCGCCTACCGGCACACGCGGACCCGGCAAATGACCACGCAATATGGCTGGCTCTACGTGCGGACGAGCCCATTGACGTGGCGGAGACGGGCGGAAACGGCCGATTCCGGCCCTTCGCCGTAAACCTTCCTTCCGAGCCATCTCGCCGCCGCGATTGGCTCGTGGCATAAGTTTGGCACGACCCGTTCGACCGGACGGGAGAGCGGCGGTCAAATGAATGAGGGAGTATCCATGCACCGGAAAATCTTGGTAGGCGCCGCTTTCGCGGCTGGCGTCCTGCTTGCGTCCACCGCGAATGCACAGATCACCATCGCCGTCGCCGGCCCGATGACCGGCGACATCGCAGCCTTCGGCCAGCAGATGCGCGAAGGCGCCGAGCAAGCCATCAAGGACATCAACGCCGCGGGCGGCGTCCTCGGCCAGCAGCTGTCGCTGCAAGTCTTCGACGACAGCTGCGTGCCGGCCCAGGCCGTCACCGTCGCCAACCAGATCGCCGCCGCGGGCATTCCGTTCGTCGCCGGCCATTTCTGCTCGGGCTCGTCGATCCCGGCGTCGGCCGTGTACACCGAAGAGGGCATCATCCAGATCTCGCCCGGCTCGACCAACCCGATCCTCACGGACGAACGTGCCGGCCCGGGCATCTATCGCGTGTGCGGCCGTGACGACCAGCAGGGTGGCATTCTCGCCGCCTACATCCTGGACAATTTCGGCAGCGCCAACGTCGCCATCATCCACGACAAGAGCGCCTACGGCCAGGGTCTCGCCGAGCAGGTCAAGGCCTCGCTCAACGCGGCCGGCAAGACCGAGGTCCTCTTCGACTCGATCAACCAGGGCGACCGCGACTTCCAGGCCCTCCTCGGCAACATCCAGGCGGCCAATGCCACAGTCCTCGTCCTCGGCGGCTACTACACCGAGGGCGGCCTGATCATCCGCCAGGCCAAGGAGCGCAACATGGACCTCCAGCTCATCGGCGGTGACGCGCTCCTCAACGACGACTTCGCAGCCATCGCCGGCCCGGCCGGCACGGGCACGATGTTCAGCTTCGGCCCCGACCCGGCGCTCGACCCGGCCAACAAGCCGATCGTCGACGCCATGATCGCCGCCGGCACGCCGCCGGAGGGCTATGCGCTTTACACCTATGCCGCGATCCAGGCCTGGGTGGAGGCGGTGACCGAAGCGGGCTCGACCGACTTCGAGCCGGTCGTCGCCGCCCTCGACGCCGGCACCTTCGACACGCTCCTCGGCTCGATCCAGTTCGACGACAAGGGCGACGTCGATGCCCCGGCCTTCGTGATGTACGAGTTCCAGCCCGACGGCACCTGGAAGTACGCCGAGTAGGCGTTTCCGCCGTATCCGCGAGAAATGCGAAGCCCCGGCCATCGGCCGGGGCTTTTGCGTTTCGGGGGTTTCTCAGGAAAGCGTTCCGCCGAGCGGCGGAATATTGGCAGACGGTCCGTCGAGCACTCCGCCCCCGCCCCCTATCTTTGCCGCGCATCCAAACCACGAGTGCGGCGATGACCTATCTGATCCTTCCCGGCCTCTATGGCTCCGGGCCCGACCACTGGCAGAGCTGGTGGGTGAAGACCGTGCCGGGCTCGGTGCAGGTCGAGCAGCACGACTGGGACCATCCGCGTCTCGAGGTCTGGCGCGATCGCGTCGCCTCCGCCGTGGCCGCTCATCCCGGCGCGATCCTGGTCGCGCATAGCCTCTCGGTCGCGCTCGTCGCGCAGCTCGCCGCGTGGCGTCCCGACCTGCCGATCGGCGGCGCTCTCCTCGTCGCGCCGGCCGACATCGACGACGGCAGCTGGACCACCCCGGCGGTTGCCGCCTTAGGCCCGATGCCGCTGCAGCGTCTGCCCTTCCCGGCGATCGTCGTCGCGGCGCAGAACGATCCCTATGTCTCCCTCGCGCGCGCTCGGCTTTTCGCGTCGTCCTGGGGCGCCGAGCTCGTCGAACTCCCCGACGGCGGGCACATCAACCCCGACCACGGTTTTGGCCCGTGGCCGGACGGCGTGCGTCTGGCGGAGCGTCTGACGGAGCGGCGGCGCGTCGCGGAGCGAGACGTCGCCGAGGGCTCTCCCCTCAAGGTCTCGGTGACGGAGCTTCTCGCCCAGGGCTACCCGCTCTAGGGCGAAATGAGTCTCGCGGTCGGGCTGGCGGCGCAACCTCGACCGGTGTGCTCCCTCCCCGAGGCGACGTCCCCTGTCCCCGCCGGGGAGAGGGCAGGTCAGCGTCCGTCGGCAATGGAGGGGCGATCGAGGCCCAGCTCAGCAGGCTTTGGCCGCCGACACTGGACGGGACCGATGTGATAGCCTCGGCGCCGAGGCAGTCATGCAATTCATCCTCGCGCTCATCCTCTTTATCGTAGTGCTGGGCATCATCGACGCCCGGCTACCCTGGCCGCGGCCGGGCGAGGACGGGCGATGATCACCGGCCATTTCGGGTTCGCGGCGATCGTCAAGGCGAAGGCGCCTTCGGTGCCGCTGTGGGCGCTGATGCTGGCCACCGTGTGGCTCGACATCGTCTTCATCCCGCTCCTCGTGCTCGGCATCGAAACCATCCAGCCCGCGCCCGGCACAGCCGGCGGATACGGCGCCGGGATCATCCACGCCGACTACACGCATTCGCTGGTCGGCGCACTCGTCCTTTCCGCGCTCTTCGGGTGGGTGGCGGCCTGGCGCTGGGGACGGCGCGCGGGATGGATCCTCGGCGCGGTCGTCTTCTCGCACTGGGTGCTGGATCTCGTCGTGCACCGCGCCGACATGCCGATCCTCCCCGGCGATCTCGGCGGGCTCCCACGTTTCGGGTTCGGCCTCTGGCAGTACACCGGGCTTTCGGCGCTGGTCGAGCTGGCGCTGCTTCTCGCGGGTGCGTTTCTTTATTGGCAGGCGGCTACCGCGGCGACGGCCGGCAAGGCGCCTGCCCTGACGAGCCGCGCCAACCTCGCGGCGGCGGTGCTGCTCGTCTCCGGCCTCGTCGTGCTCGGGCTGGATGTCAGCGGCGTCGTGGGCTGATCGGAAGGCCTGGCCGGCGCGCCCCCTGACGCGCCGGCGGCCAAGGTCTTCCCGCTCGA
>CAYOET010000130.1:0-3269 GCA_964402985.1 uncultured Bauldia sp.
CCGGTCGCGTAATCGGTGTGTCGTCCGAGATCATTGCATCCTCAAATTTGGCGTGCCGAGCAAGCGCGCTGAGAAGAAGTGAGGGGCGCAAGCAAGGTCTTCAAGACGTCGAGTGGGCCGGATCCTTCATGCTGTTGGGGCGGCGCATTCTAAGCCACCAGCTCGCCCCGAAGCGCCTTCTGGATCAGCCCCCGCGTCTCGTCGATGCCGTAGAGCGAGACGAACGACCCGAAGCGTGGCCCGCGTTCCTGGCCGATGAGGAGCTGGTAGAGCGCGTTGAACCACGCGCCCGACACGCCCGGGCCTCCGCTCGGACCGGCGCGTTCCTTGTCCTGGTAGCGCGGGATGGCGCGGCCGACGTCGAGGATCGTCGCCTGGATCGCCTCCGCGTCGCTGCCCGGGGGCAGCGCGCCGAGCGAGCGGTCGAGCGAGGCGAGCGCCTCGCGCTCCACCTCGTCGGGCGCCCGGAACACCTTCTTCGGCTTCACGAAATCCTGGTAGTAGCGGATCGCGTAGCCGACCAGCTCGTCGACCTTGGGGTGGCTCGCCGGCGTCACGTCCGGCCGATACCCCGAGATGTATCCCCACATCGCCGCCCGGCTTCCCGCATCCGACGCGGAAGCGAGGTTGAGCAGCAGCGTGAACGATATCGGCATGTCCACGCTCGGCGGATTGCCCGAGTGGAGATGCCACACCGGGTTGTTGAGCCGCCGCTCGATATCCTCGCGGCCGAACGCTTCGAGGAAAACGAAATACTCGTCCACCGCCTTCGGGATGACGTCGAAATAGAGCCGCTTGGCCGTCTTCGGCTTCTGGTACATGAAGGTCGACAGGCTCTCCGGCGAGGCATAGGCGAGCCACTCGTCGATGGTCAGGCCATTGCCCTTCGACTTCGAGATCTTCTGCCCCGTCTCGTCGAGGAAGAGCTCGTAGTTGAAGCCCTCCGGTGGATCGACGCCGAGCGCCGACGCGATGCGGCTCGACAGCTTCACCGAGTCGATGAGGTCCTTGCCCGACATCTCGTAGTCGACGCCGAGCGCCACCCAGCGCATGGCCCAGTCCGCCTTCCACTGGCACTTCACCCGCCCTCCGGTGACCAGCGTCTCCGTGAGCTTGCCGGTCGCGGGATCGCGATAGACGATCGTCCCGGCGGAAACGTTCCGCTCGAGGATGGCGACCTGCAGCACCTCCCCCGTGCTCGGCGAGATCGGCAGGAACGGCGAATAGGTCTCGCGCCGCTCGTCGCCGAGCGAGGGCAGCATGATCGCCATCACCTCGTCGTACGCGGCGAGCATGCGCAGCAGCGTCGCGTCGAAGCGGCCCGAGGCGTAGTATTCGGTCGCGCTCGCGAACTCGTAGGCGAAGCCGAAGCGATCGAGGAAGCGGCGCAGCATCGCGTTGTTGTGGTGTCCGAAACTTTCATACTGGCCGAACGGATCGGGGATGCGCGTCAGCGGCTTGCCCAGATGCTGCTTGATCATCTCCTGGTTGGGGACGTTGCCCGGCACCTTCCTGAGCCCGTCCATGTCGTCCGAGAAGCAGAGGAGGTGCGTCGGCACCTTGTCCCGGGTGAGCACGCGGAACGCGGTCCGCACCATCGTCGTCCGCGCCACTTCGCCAAACGTGCCGATATGCGGCAGGCCCGACGGCCCGTAGCCGGTCTCGAACAGGACGCCGCGCGCGAGGTCGCCTCGCGCCGGGGCGCCACGCTTCTCGAGCCGCGCGACGATCTTCTTGGCTTCCTCGAACGGCCACGCCTTCGAGCCCTGCGCCGCCGTCACGAGGGCGTCGGAGATGTCGAGCGGCGGAATTCGGTCTGCGGTCAAGGTCACGGTCCTGTCGGAAAGCGCGGAAGCTAGGGAGGCGCACCGCCTACGTCAACGCGCCGCTTGCCCGCGCCCTTGAGCTTCTGCGCCGCGCTCGTTAACAGCAGCCGACCTCGGCAGGGCTGTCCTCGGCAGGGCTGCCGACCTGGGCAAGGGCTGGTCATGGCGGCGCGATATCCTGATTTCTTCATCGTCGGCGCGCCCAAATGCGGCACCACGTCCGCCGCGGATTATCTCAAGCAATATCCCGGCGTCTTCATGCCGGCGCTGAAGGAGCCGCGTTTCTACGCCTCCGACGCCTTCTCGAACGCGATCTTCGGCCTGCAACGCGTGGCCGACCGCGACGCCTATCTCCGCCTCTTCGCGCCGGCCTCGCCCCACCAGATCATCGGCGAGGCGACGCCCTACTACCTCCTCGGCCCCAGCGCCGTCGCCGCGGCCAAGGCCGATAACCCCAACGCCAAGTTCATCGCCTTCATCCGCAACCCGGTCGACCTCGCCTTCGCGCTGCACTGGCAGCTGGTCATGGTCTTCCTCGAGGAGGAGCGGGACTTTGCGCGCGCCTGGCGTGGCCAGATCCGCGGGCTGCATGTCGGCCAGAAGGGCACGAAGCCCTATCGCATGATGTCCTCGCTCGGCTCCCATCTCCGCCGCTTCTTCAAGCAGGTCGAGCCCGAGAACCGCCTCGTCCTGGTGCTGGAGGATTTCCGCACCGACGTGGGCGCGCAGACCCGGAAGCTCACCGAGTTCCTCGGCCTCCCCTTCGACCCCAAGGTGCCGTGGCCGCACTCCAACCCGCGCCAGACCTACGTCAACTGGCGCCTCGCCCGCTTCATCCTCAAGCACCGCCCCGCGCTCGGGCGCTTCCAGCCCGATGTGACGCGCGTCCTCCTCGAAGCCGATCACCCGCTCGGCCGGCTGCTGGTCCGCCGCGCTCCGCCCGAGATCATGGACCCCGACCTTCGCCGCGAGATCGTCGCCGAGCTCCGCCCCGAGATCGAGCGCATCGGCCAGCTCCTGAACCGCGACGTTTCGGACTGGCTCGTCTGACCCCGCTCGCCTCCCGGTCGCTTGCCGCCTCCCGGCCGACCCCTTACTCCTGCTCCGCCAAAGCCGAGGAGCGCACGCGATGAACGTCCAGACCACCGTCATTTCAGTCGAGGATGCGCTCATCTACGGCATGGTCACGCTCGCCGCCGTCGACCGCGTCATGACCGACCGCGAGCTCCGCACCATCGGCGACGTCGTGCGCTCTCTCCCGGTGTTCCGCGACTATGACGTCGAGCGCGTGGTGCCGACCGCCGAGGCCTGTGGCGCGATCCTCCGCCGCAGCGACGGCCTCGACACGGTCCTGGAGATGATCGCCGAGGCTTTGCCCGAGCGGCTCTACGAGACCGCCTATGCGCTGGCAGTGGAGGTCGCCGCCGCCGACCTCTTCGTCGA
>CAYOET010000131.1:0-6125 GCA_964402985.1 uncultured Bauldia sp.
TCGGCCACGACGCCCTCGCCGGAGGAGTCCGCGCGCCTCGCCAACGCCGTTGCCGACGCCTATCTCGACGAGCAGATCGACGCCAAACTCGGCTCGATCAATCGCGCCTCAACTTTCCTTCGCGAGCGCGTCGCCGACCTCGCCATCGACATTCGCGACCTCGAATCCAGCATCGACGACTACGTCAACGACCGGCTCTTCGAGCTCGGCACGCCGGAGGCGCAGGCGCATATCCTGGCGCTTCGCCAGGAACTGTCAGGGCAGGAGCTGCGGACCTCGACGCTGCGCAGCATCGAGACGGCGATGCTCTCCGGCGACTACGAGCGGATGGGCACGCTGCTCGAAGGGGAGGAAGCGCGGCGTCTCGCCGAGCAGCGCGCGACGATCGTCGCTGAGCTCGCCAGTCCACAGACCGACGCCCAGCGTCTCGCCGAGGTGCGCGGCAATCTCGTCCAGCTCGACCAGCAGATCCGCGACGCCGCCGACAGCCGCGCGGCGGCGCTGCGCACCGAACTGGCGGGGACCGAGGACCGCGCGTCGGAAATCCGCGGCGAGGTGGAGGCGATCCTCTCCTCGCAGGACCTCCCCAACGACGTCGCCGTCGGCCTCTTCCAGCTGCAGCGCGACGCGCAGACGCGGCGCGACCTCTACGGCGTCTATCTCTCGCGCCTCCGCGAGGTCGAGCAGCAGAGCGACCTCAACCTGCCCGACTCGCGCGTCATCGCCGCCGCATCCCCGCCCAATGGTCCGAGCTACCCGCCGGTGCGGCTCATCCTCGGCGCGGCGCTCCTTCTCTCGCTCGCCGGCGGCGTTGGCCTCGCCTTCCTCCGCGAGCACTATATCGGCGGCTTCACCTCGATCGATCAGCTCGAGTCGGCGACCGGGCTACCGGTGCTCGCCGCGGTGCCCAAGCACAAGACCGAGGAGGGCGAGCAGAGCGCGGATTGGACGATCGTTTCGCAACCGCTGTCCGCCTTCTCCGAGGCGGTGCGCCGGGTCCGCATCGGTCTCGAGTCGATGGTGCCGGCCGACCGCTTCTGCCTCATGGTCACCTCGTCGGCTCCGGGCGAGGGCAAGACCACGCTCGCCCTCGCCATCGCCCGTGCCATGGCGATGACCGGCAAGTCGACCCTCCTCATCGACGCCGACATGCGCCACCCGGCGGTGCATAAATATCTCGGCCGCAAGGTCGAGCATGGCCTCATCGACTTCCTCGGCCGCGGCCTCAAGCCCGACACCGCACGCCTGATGACGATGAAGGAGTCGGCGACCAATCTTCACCTCGTCCTCGGCTCGGAGGCGAGCGCGGTGGCGACCGACGCGCTTCTCATCTCCGACCGCTTCAACAGCCTGATGAGCTTCGCGCGCGAGAGTTTTGACGTGGTGATCATCGACACCCCGCCGGTCGGCCTCGTGGTCGACGCCCAGGTCATCGCGCGTCACGCCGATATCGGGCTCTTCGTGGTCCGCTCCGGCTCGACCAACCAGCACTACGTCCGCGGCAGCCTCCGCAATCTCGGCGCCCGGCCCGACATGCCGATCGTCGCGGTCCTGAACCAGGTCGAGCGCGGCTACGGCTACGGCTACCGGAAGTACGAATATTACTACCGCTCCGGCACCCGCGCGGTCTGAGTCCGCCGCGCGAGTGGCGCGGGTCGCGGTCCTCGTCGCGGTCGCCGCGGCGGCGCTCTGCGGGCTCGTCGCCTCCGCGCGGCTCGGTCTCATCGTGCTCGCTACCCCGGCGCCTGCCTGGCTCGCCGACGTCAGCCCGCTGATCGGCCCGGCGTCCACGGCCGAAATGACCGTGCGCCGCCTCGCGACGCGCCTCGCCGATGATCTCGCCGATTCAGCATTGGTCCGCGGACGCCACGCCGACTGCGCCGCCGAGATCGACGCCGCGACCGCGGCCGGCGACGTCCCGCGTCGCGCCTCCGCCATCGAGGCCTGCCTCGCCGCCGTCGATGATGGGCTTGCGGCAAACCCGACTTCGGGCGAACTGTGGCTCGAGCGGGCGCGGCTCCTGTCGCTGTCCGGCATTTTCGACGAACGGCTGCAGACCGCGCTCCGCCAGTCCTATGCGGCGACCCCCCGCGAGGGGTGGATCGCCGCCTCGCGCGTCGTTCTCGCGTTCCGGCTCCAACCCCTTCTTCCGGACGAGTTCGTCCCGCTGGCCGTCCGCGATCTCGGCACCGTGCTGCAGAGCCGAGCGCTCGCTATTCCCCTGGTCGACGCTTACCTGGCGGACGAGGCGCTACGCGGGGTCGTCAACCGCGCGGTCGAGTCGGTGCCCGGTGTCGAAGCGCAGGAGCGCTTCGTCAGCATGGTCCGCCGACGGTTGGCCGAACTCTAGCTTGCAGGCGGCGATGTCTCAGCCGCTCGCCTCGGTGAACTCGACCGTAACGCCCTCGCGCACCATCCCCGCCAGCTCGCGCGCGTCCCAGTTGGTCAGTCGTACGCAGCCATGGGAGAAGGTCTTGTCGATGAGCGAAGGCTCCGGCGTGCCATGGATGCCGTAGGTCGGCTCGGTGAGGTCGATCCAGACTCCGCCGACGGGATTGTTCGGACCGGGCGGGATGGTCAGCACCGAGACATTGTTGCCCTGCTGGAAGTTCACCTGCGGCCGGTACGTGTATGAGGCGTCGGTGACGACCACGGTGATCGAATGGAGCCCTGACGGGGAGGGGGTGTCGGTGCTGCCGATCGTTGCCGGATAGGCGACGATCAGGCGGCCCTCGAGATCGTAGCCGCGCAGCTGCCCGAGGGTCTTGTCGGCCTCGAGACGGGCGATGCTGAGGCGAAGATTCCGGCCCGTCGCGGCGACGGTCAGCGTCGCCCCGACGGTCACCGTGGCGATCTCGGGATTGAGCTCGCGGAGGAGATCGATATCCATGTGGAAGCGCTCGGCGAACATCTCCGCCGGGGTCGCGTAGCCGACCCGGGCAAGGAGCGCCATCTCGGCATAGTCCCTCGGCACGACGCCGAGGAACGGACCCGCGAGGTCCTCCGCGGCGACAACATAGGGAACGAGGACCGGCTCCGCGTCGGCGGCGAGGACGCTCCACACCTCGGTGTCGAGACTCCCGTCGACCGGAAAGCCGTAGATCTCCTCGAAGGCGGCCAGGGACTTCTCGACGTTCTCCCCCGGGTACCCGTCGATGACGCCGGGCGAGACGCCAGCGCGATCGAGGAGCACCTGGAGGCGCGTCGTCAGATTGCGCTGCTGCGCCGGCAGAACGCCGCCGAAGGTTGCAGCGTTCGTCCCCTCCACGGTGACCCGTTCCCGCGGCCGGATCGGCGCTGGCGATGGCGGGATCGACGGAGCCGCGCCCGCTGGCGGCGCAAGGCCCGCACCCGGCTGCGGCGGCTGCAGCGACGATGGCGGGGGAGGGGCGAGGGTCGAACCGGGCGAAGGGGTCGAGGCCGGTGGTGCCGGGACCGCGCTCGCAGGCGGCGGCTGGAGCGAGGGGATCGGCGTCAGGAGTGGCGGCGGGGGTGCGTCGACCTGCGCGAGGACAGGAGACGGGCCCGACAAGGCGAGCGCGGCGAGGGGCGCCACCCACCAGCGATTCGTGTTGATCATGAACCTAGATTGCCGATCCGCTCGTCCGCGCTCAACGGCGCGCGAAGAACCGGCGCACGATCCACGTCGCGACGGCATATTTCAGCAGCTTCTTCATCCTGGAATCTCCAACACTGGACCGGATAAGGTACGGCTGCGGCATAGGTTCCGCCCGGCATCGCGAGGCGGCGCCTGGAACCGGGCACGCTGGCGCGAGTTCGACCCCCTAGGGTGGGTTCTTCGGAGGAGATGGAAGATGAGGCTTGGTGTGCTCGCCGTGCTGGGAACGGGCTTTGCGCTGAGCGGCTGCATGATGATGCAACCGCCCCCACCTCCCCAGGCCGCTTCCTGCAACGCGTCCGGCGCTTCGTTCGTCATCGGCCAGCCGGCGTCTCCACAAAATGTCGAGGCGGCCCGCCAAGGCGCAGGAGCCGCGATCGTCCGAACTCTCCGCCCCGGCCAGATCGTCACCATGGAATTCAGCGCCGACCGGCTCAATCTCGACGTGAACAACGCCAACGTCATCACCGGCGCGCGCTGCGGCTAAGTCCCGCCCCTTTTTCGGCTGGCAAGTCACGGAGCGGTCGGCCGACTTCGAATTGCTCAGCACCGTCGCGTGCTCGCTGGGCAGGAACTTGAAAGCGACGGTGCTTCGTAGAAGAGCCGGTCGCCGAGACAGAAATTCTCGTAGTGCTCGGCCAGGCCGGGGGCGTCGGGCAGACGGTCGACGCCGCGGCTTGCGCGGTCGCCGCGAGCCTATCGTTGCTCCGCAGCGCCGCGCAACCCGACCGCGGTCGGCGGTTCGGCCGCTACTCGGCGCGGGCTCGGTCCCTCCGGCCTGGTGTCTCGTGAAAGGCGGGACACCGGAGACCTCTATCCCGCACCGCACAATCTCTCGCGCGGAGGCGAGCTTTCTAGCGCATCGGCGACGCCGCCCGATGCCGCCCGGCCGCTCCTCAAGCGTCGGTTGCAGCAAAACGCAAGCCGCTGCGGCCGTTTTGGCTTGTGTCGTGAAGGTCCGCTGACATAGGTATTGTCTATAAACGCCCAGGCGCTGGGCTCATTGGTGCGCGTCAAAAAGGATGGACAATGTCGACGTCACAATATCCCGCTGACACCCTTCGCAAGCCGCTGCGCTCTGCGCTGTTCACAGCTCTGACTGTCGCGGGCGCGCTTCTCGGCCTTTCGGCCCCGGCCGCCGCCCAGGACGGCGCGGCGCTTTGGGCCGAGGGCGGATGCTTCGCCTGCCACGGCAACCTCGCCACCGGCGGGGAGGACGACGCGATGCCCAAAGGGCCAAATCTGCGACGGTCAGGCCTCGACCGGGCGACCTTCCTCGAGGTCGTCTCGTGCGGCCTTCCCGGCACGCCGATGCCGGCAAACCTCGACGGCGCGTATACCCAGACGCCCTGCTACGGCATGCCGGTAGGCCCTGCGCCGGACGTAGCGGTCGTCGGCGGCTTCAACGCGGCGCAACTCGAAATGCTGGTCGATTTCCTGATGACGAATGTGGTCGGCGTGACCAGGGTCACGCGCGAGAACTGCGCGCTGTTCTTCGGCGGGAACCTGAACGCTCCGACCTGCCAGCAATACTGATCGCCTGGTAACTGCCAAGGTGGTCCTGACGAGTACCCAGCAAGACACGGCTCGCGCCCGCGCGCCCGCGCGCCCGGGCGCGTTCTCGGTGAAGGCGGTCGAGGTTCGGCCATGAAGCATCGTGCAGCTCTTGTCGCGATCTCGATCGCCATGATGGGCGCGACGGGCGAGGGCCTCGCGCAAGGTCTCGGGGAGCGCGAGGCGGCGTTCGTGGCGGGCCAGACTCTGGATTGCTCGGGCTGCGATCTGGCCGGGGTCATGCTGAAACGGCGGAACCTCACCGGCGCAAATCTCTCCAACGCCAATCTCGAGGAAGCGTCCTTCCACGCCTCCAACCTGACCGACGTCGACTTCACCGGCGCCCAGGCGGCCTCCGCGAATTTCAACCGGGCCAATCTGACACGAGCCCATTTCGCCGGCGCCGACCTCACCGAGGCGATGTTCTTCACCGCTCTCGCCTCGGGGGCTGATTTCTCCGGGGCGAACCTCGAGGGTGCCCGAATGGGCAACTCGACGCTCACCCGCGCAAATCTGGAGGGCGTGCACGGCGCGAGCATCGACCTCGGCGGAGCGCGCCTCAGCGACGCCAACCTGCGGGGAGCCCAGCTCTACAACGTCGATTTTCGTGGCGCCGCGCTCTTTCGCGCCGATCTCCGGGGCGTCGTGGCCGAGGTCGGCTATTTCCTCAATGCCGACATGAGGAACGTCAATCTCGAAGGGGCGGTCCTCACCGACTCCAACATGCGGGGCGCGGACCTCGGCGGCGCCAACCTCGCCGGCGCCAACCTCGCCGGCGTGGTGCTTCTCAACGGAAGCCTTGTCGACGCCAACCTGACCGGCACGGTTCTCACGGGCGCAAGGATGCCTGACAACACGCTGCACCCGTGACGGCGTCGCGCGCGAAGACCTCCAGGCGGGTCAAGGCCTCGAAATAAGCCTCGGGCGGAACGTCGAACTGACCCTGCTGGCC
>CAYOET010000132.1:0-41804 GCA_964402985.1 uncultured Bauldia sp.
CCTCCGCCCGATATTCGGTCTGCAGCCACTTGAGGATGATCGAGGTGTCGAGCCCGCCCGAATAGGCAAGCACCACCTTCTTGACCTTTGACGCCGACATGAAAGCCCCGAAACAATGACGCCGGGCTTATAGGGGGCCGCCGAAGGGGCGGCAACCGGACACTAGCCCGGCGGCACGGCGCGTCGGTCTGAACCCGAGGTCGCGACCGGCTCCGGCCGCTTCCCGCGAAGCCTTAGCCCGGCCCGTTCGAGCCGGCCTTCCGGCAGCCGCGTCCGCCACCGGTAGATCAGCGCATGGACCAGCCAGATGACCAGGAACGTCACCACGCCCGCGAAGATCACGTCGCTCGCGAAATGCCCGCCGAACGCCATGCGGAGGATGCCGACCGCCGTCCCGTAGGCGATCGCGGCGCCATAGGCGACCGCGCGCCACTGCGGCGGGGCGAGTGCGGCGGGCGCGATCGTCCAGTACCCACCCGACGCTTCGCCCGAGACGAACGAGCAGTTCTGCGGGCAGCTCCCCGAGAAATCGTACCAGGCCTTGAAGTCCTGCCGCCCGCCGAGCTCCTCGACCTGCGCGGGCCGCGGCCGCCCGCTGTGCTCCTTGAAGATGCCGTTGACGACGACGCCCGGCGCGAGCGCCAGCGTCGCGACCAGGAACAGCGCCGCGTTGCCCGAAATAAGCATCCTTCGCCGCGGAAAGATCAGCTTGCCGACGATCGCGATGACCGCCGGCGCGACGAGGAGCGCGACCACCCACATCGCCTTCTGCCGCAGCTGATTGAGGAGCCAAACGTCACGCGCGTTGAACGCGCCCTGCGCATCGCGAAACGCGCCCGCGATCGCGAGATCGAGCTGCGGCCAGAACCCGAAGAGGAGCCCCGTCACCAGCGCGACGGCGAGCGCCGCGATCAACCCGTTCCGTGACATCCCGCTCCCACCCGAGCCGGCGGGCGAACCGGCCGCCGCCAATGGGCGAACCCTCTAGTGGATGGCGCCGACCGTGTCGATGTGGCCCGCCTCAGACGAAGCGCGCGGCGAGACGGAGGTCGGCGACGAACCTTGTGTACTCCGCCTCATACCCGCCCTCCGCCGCCCGGAGGCGGATGAGGAAAGACGGATGGACCGTCACCAGCACCTGCGTGCGTTCGTCGAGCGGCCGAACCTCGCCGCGCAGCGAGCCGACCGACGCCGTCTTGCCGAGGACGCCGCGCACCGCCGTGGCGCCCATCGCCACGATCAGCCGCGGCCGCACCGCCGCCCGCTCGCGGTCGAGCCACCAGCGGCAGGCATCGATCTCTCCGCTGGTCGGCTTCTTGTGGATGCGCCGCTTGCCGCGCAGCTCGTGCTTGAAGCGCTTGACCGCGTTGGAGACATAGAGCCGCCGGCGGTCGATCCCCGCCTCCTGCAGCACCACGTCGAGAAGCCGCCCCGCCGGCCCGACGAACGGCCGCCCCTCGACGTCCTCGCGGTCGCCCGGCTGCTCGCCGACCAGCATCACCTTCGCGTCGGCCGGCCCCTCGCCGAAAGCCGTGATCGGGGTATTGAGGTAGATCGGGCAGCGCGTGCAGGTCTGAACCTCGCGCCGCGCCTCGGCGAGAAGCGCCGCCGCACCCTTCTTCGACAACCGTTCCAGAACCGTCGGCATGCGCCAAAAACGCCCATCGGACGTCGAGGTTCAATGGACTGCCTCGCCTCGGGTCAATTGGCAGGCCCCAACACCGCTTTCCCGAGAGCGGGCCCGTGGCCAGAACATCCCACCCTTTGCGCACAACCCCAACTTGTCATCGCCGGATTTATTCCGGCGATCCAGGGTTCAACTTGCTCGGATGGTGAACTACTCCCCCTGCCCACGACCAAGCGGAGGGCTGGATTGCCGGACAAGTCCGGCAATGACAAGGGTAACGATGCCAGAGAATCCCTGGCGAGGTCCGGGGATTGCGACCTAAGCCGTCCCGCTCGGGATCATCGCCTCGAGCGCGAGGCGCTCGCGGATGCGGAGGCGCTCGCTCTCGCTCTTGAGCTGGCCGCAGGCGGCGAGGATGTCGCGGCCGCGCGGGGTGCGGATCGGGGAGGCGTAGCCGGCGCGGTTGATGATCTCCGCGAAGCGCTCGATCTGCTCCCACTCGGAGCATTCGTAGTCGGTGCCCGGCCACGGGTTGAACGGGATGAGATTGATCTTGGCCGGGATGCCCGCGAGGAGCCGCACCAGCTCGCGCGCGTCGGCAAGGCTGTCGTTGACGTCGCGCAGCATCACGTACTCGAAGGTGATGCGCCGCGCGTTGGAGAGTCCCGGATAGGCGCGGCACGCGGCCATCAGCTCGGCGATCGGGTATTTCTTGTTGATCGGAACCAGCACGTCGCGGAGCTCGTCGCGCGCCGCGTGGAGCGAGATCGCGAGCATCACGCTCATCTCCTCGCCCGCCCGGACGATCTCGGGGACCACGCCCGAAGTCGAGAGCGTGATGCGCCGCCTGGACAGGCCGACGCCCTCCCCGTCCGAGGCGATCGCCAGCGCGTCGCGCACATTGTCGAAATTGTAGAGCGGCTCGCCCATCCCCATCATCACGATATTGGAGACGAGGCGCCCCTCGCTCGGCACCGCCGCGCCCTCGAGCGCCGACGCGGCCGGAAAATCGCCGAGCCGGTCACGGGCGAGCAGCACCTGCCCGATGATCTCCTCGGAGGTGAGGTTGCGGACCAGCTTCTGCGTCCCGGTATGGCAAAACGAGCAGCTCAGCGTGCAGCCCACCTGGCTGGAGAGGCAGAGCGTCCCGCGCCCCTCCTCGGGGATGTAGACCGTCTCCACCTCGACCGGCCGGCCCGCGCCGCGCGGCGGGAAACGGAGCAGCCACTTTCGCGTGCCGTCCTCCGACACCTGCTCGGTGACGATCTCGGGTCGCGGCAGCGAGAAATGCTCGGCGAGGTCGGCGCGGAGATCCTTGGAGATGTTGCTCATCGCGCCGAAATCGGTGGCGCCGCGCAGATACATCCAGTTCCACAGCTGGTTGGCGCGCATCCGCACCTGCCGCTCGGGAATCCCGGCGCCTGTCAGCGCATCGGCGAGTTGCGGGCGCGTCAGGCCGATCAGCGAGGGTTTCTCGGCTGTCGACGGAGGACGCGGCGCCGGTCCCGGAGGGACCGAAGAAATGCTCATCGTCACGGCAAAAGGGGTTCCAGCGGGCTCAGCGGCCCGTTCGCGGCCGTAAAGTCGAGACTGGAGCCCCTTTCGTCAAGGGCGGCTTAAAGACCAGGCTCAGTCGCTGCCGCTCGGCGTGACGTCGTTGAGCCTGATGTCCTGGACGACCAGCGCGCCGTTGATCGGCTCGTAGGTCAGGTGGGCGATCTGCCCGTCGGCGATGCCCTCCGTGTCGATCGTGCTCGGCACCACGTAGATCTTGGCGTCGCCAAGGAGGCGGAGATTGCCGTCGTGGAAGTCGATGACCCAGCCATGGGCCTCCTCTGCCGCATGGGCGGCCGCGGGCAGAAGAACAGCGGCCAACGCCGCCAGGACGAGTTTCCTCATCGTCGCTAGTCCTCAAAGTGCGCCCGGGGAGGAAACGCCTGCCGAAATCCGGTTGTTCCGCGCGGCCCCGAAGCTACGCCGGCGGCGTACCGCCCGGCATCGGACACTCGCTCGCCGCGCTCGCGAGCGCGGCGCTGACGCCGAGGAGCGAGTAGGTGTCGGTGGTGTTGGTGCCGCGCTGCGAGGTGCCGCGGATCACCATCTGCTGCCCGGCGCGCATCGCCGCGACCAGCGTTGCCTCCAGCGTCTCGTTCTCCATCCACGCGTCCTGGCCGCGCGTGAAGAACACGAAGGTGTCGCTGCCGACGGTGACGTTCACCTTCGACTCCGGAGCGAAGGGATAGCCGATGATGATGCTCGGCTCCTCGCGCTTCTGCTCGCCGGGCCGGGTCGTGATCATGAAGAACACCGGGTCGCGGTTCACGCCCGTGGGAAGCGTCTGCGTCGGCTGCGTGGCGGCCCAGCACACCTTCCCGCTCTGCGTTTGGGCCGTGTAGCTGCTCCAGTCGCGGAAGGTGCCCACTAGCGTGGAGGGCGCGGGGGCCTGCGCCGACGCCTGGCCGGCGAAACCGAAGAACAGCAGGGCGAAAGTGAGGAAGCCGAAAGCCTTCATACGTCCCATCCAGAGTTGCCCGACCCGGCAGGTCCTGCCGGCGGCATGATTGCACGCCGAAGCTGACCGGACATGGTTACTATTCGGTGAACTGACGCGCCAGACTGGGGTTCTCTTCCCGGCCGCCCCTTCGACAAGTTGGGACCGTCCGATTGGGGCGGGATTGTGGCTTTCCGCTCGATTCAACTTCGCTTGCCGGCGGGCGCCGGCCCATCCTCGGCGAGCGCACGGCGCGCGGCCTCGCGATGCTCGGGCCGGATATGGCTGCGGACGGTGGTGAGAGCCCCGAAGAGAACCGCCGCATCATCGCCGAACCCGATGCCCGCCAGGAAATCGGGCACGATGTCGATCGGCACGACGAAATAGGCGAGCGCGGCGATCAGGATGGCGCGGACGCGTCCCGGTGTCGTCGGGTCGAGAGCGCAATAGTAGCCGGCGACCAGCTCCTCGGAGAACGGCACGACCTTCGCCGCCTTGCGCAGCGTGCGCCAGAAGCCGGCGCGGACCTTGGTCTCGCGCTCCTTCTCAGGCCCTAGAATCTCGCCGAACTTGACGTCGTCCATCGCTCCCCTCCCTCGCATCCTGATCAAGATCGGTACGAATTGCGCCGCGCGCAAGGCGAGCGAGGCTGACTTTAGCTCATCTCCGCCGCGAGTTTCTCCATCGCGATCGCGAGTTTCAGGTCAAGCTCGGTGATCCCGCCCGCGTCGTGCGTGGTGAGCGTCACCGACACCGACTTGTAGACGTTCGACCATTCTGGGTGGTGATCCATCTTCTCCGCGAGGAGCGCGACCCGCGTCATCCAGCCGAAAGCCTGGCTGAAATTCCGGAACTCGAAGCGCCGCGCGATGGCGTCTCTTCCTGCGACTTCGCGCCAGTGCGGGAGGGTGGCCAGCGCCTCGTCGCGCTCCGCGCCCGCGAGCTTCGCCGGCCGGCTCACCACCCCGATCCCGCGCCGAGCGGGTAGGCCTCTTCGACCAGATACGGCCCGCCACCGGCATTGTCGCGCGAGGAGAAGAGCACGAACCGGTCCACCTCGAACGGCTCGGTCGTGAACCCGCCACGCAGCGAAAGGTACTCGGCGAGATCGTGCTGCCGCGCCCCGCGCACCCGCGCCAGCGTGACGTGCGGCGTGTATTTCCGCTGCTCCGCCGGCAGGCCGATGCGCTGCATCACCCGCTCATGCGCCGCCTGCAGCTCGTAGAGCTGCTGCGAAGGCGCGAGCCGCGCCGCGATGGTGTGCGGCTTGCCGCTTCCCAGCGACAGCACCCCTTCGATCTTGAGCCGGAAGGCCGGCCGCTGCACCCGCGCCAGCTCGTCGGCGATCTCGGTCGCGGTGCGCCCGTCGATGTCGCCGACGAAGCGGATGGTGAGGTGATAAAGGTCGGAATCGATCCAGCGCGCCCCGGGAATCCCGCCGCGGAGGAAGGCGAGCTCCTGTCCGATCGTCTCCGGGATCTCAATTCCGGTGAAGAGACGCGGCATCGCTCACCTCATCTGTTTCGAATCGGCACAACGGACCCGAGCATCGGGCGGCTTCCATGTCCCTGTAAAGACGTCACTATCGCGCAGTTTCCTACTGTTGCACCCGTGCCAGCAGTTCCTCGACCTTGGGCAGGATGCCGGCGACGATCACGGCCACTCCCGCGGCGTTGGGATGCATTCCGTCGTCGAGGCTGAGCGCGGCGTTCGTCGCCACGCCCTCGAGGAAGAACGGATAGAGGATCGCCCCATGGCTGACGGCGATCGACTCGTAGATCGCGTCGAAGCTCGACCGGTATTCGGGGCCGAGATTGGGCGCCGCCCGCATCCCCGCGACCAGCGCCGGAATGCCGCGCTCGTCCAGCTTGGTGAGGATCGCCCCCAGCGCCCCTTCGGTCACGCCGGGCTGGATGCCGCGCAGCATGTCGTTGCCGCCGAACTCGACGATCGCGGCGTCGATCGTGTCGTCGAGCGCCCAGTCGAGCCGGGCGAGTCCAGCCGACGCGGTGTCGCCCGACACCGCAGCGTCGACCACCTCGACTGCATGCCCGCGCGCGAGCAGCGCCGCCTCGAGCTGGTCGGCGAACCCCTCGCCCGGCGCGAGCTGGTATCCCGCGCTGAGGCTGTCGCCCAGCACCAACACCCGGATCGGGTCGGCGCCCTGTGCCAGAGCCGGGCTGGCAACGGCAAGACCGACGCCGCACATGAAAGTGAGGAGGGTCGCCTTTATCATCGCACCGGCCTCTGGCCATATCGCAGGAGAAGCAACGACTTCGCCGTCGCGCCTGCCACAACGATATAGGTCGAAGCCCGCGTGAGCGCATCCCCGGTCATCGAACTCGCCGACATCCATCTCAGCCTCGGCAGCGGCGCGGGCCGGGTCCACGTCTTGCGCGGCGTCAGCCTCCGGGTCGCGCGCGGCCAGTCGGTGAGCCTCGTCGGCCCTTCGGGGTCCGGCAAGTCGACGCTCCTGATGGCGCTCGGCGGCCTGGAGCGCCCCGACAGCGGCTCGATCAGGGTGGCCGGCGAAGAGCTGACCGCGCTGTCGGAAGACCAGCTCGCCGCCTTCCGCGGCCGCACCATCGGCATCGTCTTCCAGTCCTTTCACCTCATCCCCAACATGACCGCCCTCGAGAACGTCGCCGTCCCGCTCGAGCTGGCGGGCGTCGGCAACGCCTTCGCCCGGGCGAGCGCGGAACTCGCCGCGGTCGGCCTGACCGATCGCCTCACCCACTACCCGGCCGAACTCTCCGGCGGCGAGCAGCAGCGCGTCGCCATCGCCCGCGCGCTCGTCGCCCGCCCGGCGATCCTCCTCGCCGACGAGCCCACCGGCAATCTCGACGCGGCGACCGGCGCGCAGATCGTCGAGCTCCTCTTCCGCTCCGCCGCCGAACGCGGCACCACGCTGGTCCTCGTCACCCACGACGCCACCCTCGCCGCGCGCTGCGACCGCGTGGTGAGCCTCAACGCCGGCACGGTCCTCGAAGCCCCTGCCTCCGCGCCGCGCCCGCTCGCCGGCCACATTGCATGACCCGCCGCGCGTCGGCCTCGCTCGCCCTTCGCTTCGCGCTCCGCGAGATGCGTGGCGGCCTTCGCGGCTTCTACGTCTTCCTCGCCTGCATCGCGCTGGGGGTCGCCGCCATCGCCGGCGTCGCCTCGCTCACCCGCAGCCTCAGCGAAGCCATCGACCGCGAGGGCCAGGCGATCCTCGGCGGCGACCTCTCCGTCAGCCTGGCGCTCCGCCCGGCCGGGGAGGCCGAACGCGCTTACCTCGCCTCGCTCGGCGCGGTGTCGGAGGCCGCGACGATGCGCGCGATGGCCCGCCGCACGGACGGGACCGACCAGACGCTGATCGAGCTGAAGGCCGTCGACGCCGCCTATCCGCTCTACGGCTCCCTCACCCTGGAGCCGGCCATCGCGCTCGCCGCGGCGCTGGCCACCACCGACGGACGCTTCGGCGCCGCCGCCGACGAGGCGCTCCTCATCCAGCTCGGCCTCGCCGTTGGGGACGAGGTCCGCCTCGGCGACGCGACCCTCGACCTCCGCGCCGCCATCAGGGCCGAGCCCGACCGCCTCTCCGAGGGCATCGAATGGGGCCCGCGCCTTCTCATTTCGGAGGCGGCCCTCGCCGCGACCGGCCTCATCCAGCCCGGCAGCCTCGTCGAATATCTCTACCGCGTCCATCTCTCCGCGCCCGCCGAGGACGCCGCTCTGAAGGCGATCGCCGACCAGGCCGTCGCCGCCTTCCCCACCGCCGGCTGGCGCCTGCGCACCAGCGACGACGCCGCGCCCGGCCTCGCCCGCAATCTCGATCGGCTCGGCCAGTTCCTGACCCTTGTCGGCCTCTCCGCCCTCCTCGTGGGCGGCGTCGGCATCGCCAACGCCGTCGGCGCTTATCTCGCCGGCAAACGAAGCGTCATCGCCACGCTGAGATGCCTCGGCGCGCCGGGCGGCCTCATCGTCGGAATCTACCTCGCCCAGACCCTCATCCTCGCCGCGATCGGCATCCTTATCGGCCTCGCCCTCGGTCTCGCGCTCCCCTTCGCCGCTGCGTGGGCGCTCCGCGGCGTCCTCCCGATCCCGATCGCCCCCACGATCTACCCCGCCGAACTCGTCCTCGCCGCAATCTACGGCCTCGCCACCGCGCTCGCCTTCTCGCTCTGGCCGCTCGGCACCGCGCGCGATGTGCCGCCCACCTCGCTCTTCCGCGATCGCGTCGCCTTCACGACCCGCGGCCCGCGCTTCCGCTATCGCGCGGCCGCGCTCGCGAGCGGCGCGATCCTCGTCGCCCTCGCCGTCGGCCTCGCCCGCGACCGTTCGATCGCCCTCACCTTCGTCGTGGCCTCCCTCGCCGCCCTCGTCGTCCTCCGCGTCGTCGCTCGGCTCATCATGCGGCTGGCGAAAGCGCTTCCGCCGCTCCCCTCGACCGAGCTCCGCCTCGCCGTAGCGAACATCCACCGGCCCGGCGCACTGACGCCCACCGTCGTCCTCTCCCTCGGCCTCGGCCTGACCCTCCTCGCCGCGCTCGCCCTCGTCGACGGCAACATGCGCCGCGACATGGATGGCGCCACCGCCGAGGGCGCGCCGAACTTCCTCTTCCTCGACGTTCCCAGCGCCGACGCGACCGCCTTCGCCGCGTTCCTGCGCGAAACCGCCCCCGGCTCGACCCTCGAAAGCCTCCCGATGCTGCGCGGCCGGGTCACCGCCTTGAGGGGCGTGCCCACCGCCCGAATAGCCCCGCCGCCCGACCTCGCCTGGGTCCTCCGCGGCGACCGCGGCCTCACCTTCGCGGCCGAGAAGGCCGCCGGCGTCACCCTGACCGCGGGCGAGTGGTGGCCGGCCGACTATGCCGGCCCGCCCCTCGTCTCCATCGATGCCGAGATCGCCGAGGGCTTCGGCCTCGCCCTCGGCGACCCCCTCACGCTCAATGTCCTCGGCCGCGAGATCACCGCCACGATCGCCAATTTCCGCGAGGTCGAGTGGCGGGCGTTCGGCATCAATTTCTTCTTCGTCCTCTCGCCTGAGCCGCTAAGGGCCGCCCCGCATGTCGAGGTGGTCTCCCTCAACATGCCGGGCGCTCCCACCACCGCCGACGAGCTCGCTCTCCTCAACCGGGTCGGCGAGGCCTGGCCGGCCGTCACCGGCATGCGCATCAAGGAGGCCGTCGAGCACGTCAACGACCTCGTCCGTCAGATCAGCTGGGCGATCCTCGGCGCCTCGAGCGTGACCATCCTCACCGCGATCCTCGTCCTCGCCGGCGCGCTTGCCGCCGGCCACCACCGGCGGCTCTATGACGCGGTCATCCTGAAGACCCTCGGCGCCACCCGCCGCCGGCTCCTCGCCGCGTTCGCGGCGGAATATCTGCTGCTCGGTCTCGCCACCGGAATCTTCGGCCTCGCCGCCGGCGCGCTGGTCGCCTGGTACGTCGTGGTGAACATCATGGAAACCGAGTTCTCGTTTCTCCCGTTGGTTGCCTTTGCCGCCACGGCCGGCGCCGTTCTCCTCACTCTCGTCCTCGGCCTCCTCGGAACGTTCCGCGTCCTCGGCCAGAAGGCGGCGCCGGTCCTGCGCTCGAATTAGCCGCAGAAACCGACACTTTCGTCTGTCCGATTTCGCTTGTTGCCGGGGGACCCAAGCCCCATATTCCCGATAGTTCCGCTAGGCCCCCCATTTTGGGCAGGGCCGTCCGGTCGTGAGGGAAGAAACTGATGACGAACTACGACAACCAGGCGCGCTACGGTTCCGTTCCGCGCACCGATGTCGGGGTCATTGACGAGGGCCTGCGGGCCCACATGGTCCGCGTCTACAACTACATGGCTTCCGGCCTGCTGCTGACCGCGGCTCTGGCCTGGGGGACGTTCAAGCTCGCGTTCGTCGAGACGGACGGTGTGTTGATGCCCACCCAGATCGGCATGACCCTTTTCGGTTCGCCCCTGGTCTGGGCGATCATCTTTGCGCCGCTGGCTCTGGTGTTCTTCCTGAGCTTCCGCATCCAGCACATGAGCGTAAGTGCCGCGCAGACCACCTTCTGGGTCTATGCGGGCCTGGTAGGCGTATCGCTGGCGACGATCTTCGCGGTTTACGAGCTGGGCAGCATCTTCCAGGTGTTCGCGATCACCGCCGCCATGTTCGGCGCGATGAGCCTCTGGGGTTACACGACCAAGCGTGACCTGACCGGCCTGGGCAGCTTCCTGTTCATGGGCCTGATCGGCATCGTCATCGCATCGATCGTGAACATCTTCCTCGGCTCGGATGCGATCGGCTGGATCGTGTCGGTGCTCGGCGTGGTGATCTTCACCGGCCTCACCGCCTACGACACCCAGAAGATCAAGGAGCAGTACTATGTCGGTGACGACGGTACCGCCACCGGCCGGAAGGCGATCATGGGCGCTCTGTCGCTCTACCTCGACTTCCTGAACCTCTTCCTGATGCTCCTCCGCCTCTTCGGCAATCAGCGCGACTAAGACGAGGACCATCATCGGAAATTCGAAGGGCGCGGCTCACCCCGCGCCCTTTTTCTTTGCTCTCCCGAGCGCTCAGGCCGTGACCAGGCTCAGCCCCTTGTCGAGCACCCGCAGCACCCGCGCGAGATCCTGCCCGCGCTTCATGATCAGCCCGCCGGCGGCGACCACGCTGAACGCGCCCTGCTTCCGCGCCAGTTCCGGCTGCTTGACCACCCGGAACATCGGCACCTCGGAGGCGCGCCGGTAGATCGAGAACACCGCCTGGTCGGGGAGGAGGTCGATCGCGTAATCGCGCCACTCGCCGCTCGCGACCTTGCGGCCGTAGAGTTTCAGAATCGCGTTGAGCTCGGGCCGGGTGAACGTGACCGGCAGGGCGACCGGGCGCTGCTGGCTTCCGGCGGCGCGGCCGATTGAAACTGCCCCGCCGCCGAATCGTTCGATATCTTCGCCCTCGCGCATCTCAGCCCTTTCGTCATGACCCCGTCATGATCCGCCCGCCGCCTGACTCTGGCAACCCCTCGTTCTGTATCCGTCTGCAAGATTCCTTGATTCCGCCATTATCCGGCCCTGCCTCAGCCACGGACCGAAACCAGTATCCTCGCGTTGCCTCAGACGGTCCGGTTTGGTGGTGGCTTCCGGTAATCTCAGCCCCCCAGCCCCCCGGAACTTCATCGCCGAACCGGACCACCTTCTGAGCAAATGGTTCGACCCCAAAAGGTTGATCTGAAGGCCGGTTCCCTGCCGGCCTTTTTTTGTGCCGCCGGGCCGGCGCACCATTGGCCGACCCATCGGAGCTGGCTTGAAGAAAAACCGCGCGGCGGCGATATGAGCGCCGGATTCTGCCCAACGAGGGCTCGACCGGAACCCGTTCATGATCGACACCGCGCCGCCTGGCAGCGAGACCCGCTCCTTCGATGCCGAGGTCTCCCGCCTCCTGCACCTGATGGTGCATTCGGTCTACTCCAACCCCGACGTCTTCCTCCGTGAGCTGATCTCCAACGCCGCCGACGCCTGTGAGCGGCTGCGCACCCTCGCTTTGGAGAAGCCCGAGCTGGTCGGCGAGGACGCCGCCTTCAAGGTCCGCCTGATCCCCGACCGGAAGGCCGGCCGCCTGACCGTCGAGGACAACGGCGTCGGCATGGACCGCCCGGATCTGGTCGACAATCTCGGCACCATCGCCCGCTCCGGCACCAAGGCCTTCCTCGACGGCCTCGGCAGGGGCAGCGAGGGCAGCTCGCTGATCGGCCAGTTCGGCGTCGGGTTCTACTCTGCTTTCATGGTCGCCGACCGGGTCGACGTCTTCACCGTCCCCGCCCTCAAGCCCGGCGAGGCCTGGCACTGGTCCTCCGACGGCAAAGGCACCTTCACCGTTGAGCCCGCCGACCCCGCGGCCGCGCCGAAACGCGGCACGCGCATCGTCCTCCACCTCTCCGAGACCGGCCGCGACTACGCCGACTCCCACACGCTGGAGCGCGTCGTCGCCGAATACTCGGCTCACGTCACCGTGCCGATCGTCCTCCAGCTCGAGGACGGCGCGACCGACAAGACCCTTGCCGACGGCACCGCGCTCTGGCGCCTCCCCAAGAGCGCCGTGAAGCCCGGGGACTACGCCGCCCTCTACCGCCACATCGCGGGCGATGGCCACATCGCGGGCGATTTCGACGAGCCTGCCCTCACCCTTCACTACCGGGCCGAGGGCCGCAGCGAATACTCCGTCCTCCTCTTCGTCCCCGGCGAGAAGCCGCTCGACCTCTTCGGCCCAGAACGCCGCGGGCGCCTCAAGCTCTATGTCCGCCGCGTCTTCATCACCGACGAGGCTGACATCCTTCCGCCGTGGCTGCGCTTCGTGCGCGGCGTGATCGACTCCGAGGATCTGCCGCTCAACCTCTCGCGCGAGATGCTGCAGAAGGACCCCGCCCTCGCCGCCATCGGCAAGGCGGTGACCACGCGCCTCCTCGCCGAGCTGGAGAAGACCGCCAAGGACCAGCCCGAGACCTTCGCCACGATCTGGGAAGCCTTCGCCGCGGTGATCAAGGAGGGCCTCTACGAGGACCCCGCGCGCCGCGACACGCTCTTCAAGCTCGCCCGCTTCCGCACCACCGCCGGCGACGGCTGGCGTTCGCTCGGCGACTATCTCGCCGCGCTGAAACCCAACCAGACCGCCATCTATTACGCGCTAGGAGACAGCCAGGCCGCCATCAAATCGAGCCCGCAGCTCGAGGGCTACCGCCGCCGCGGCGTCGAGGTGCTGCTGCTCAGCGACCCGATCGACGCCTTCTGGGTGCGCACTTCGCTCGGCGTCGAGGGCAAGCCCTTCAAGTCGGTGACCCAGGGCGCCGCCGACCTCTCGCTTCTCAGCGGGGCCGACGACAAGGCCGACGCCGGCAACCGCGCCGCGATCGCCACCCTCGCCGCCCGCTTCGCGACCGCGCTCGGCGACCGTGTCTCGGCGGTGACCCTCTCCGAACGCCTGACCGACAGCCCGGTCTGCCTCGTCGCCGCGGAGGCCGGGCTCGACCGCCAGCTCGAGCGCCTCCTCGCCCGCCAGGGCGACAAGGCCGATCGCGCCAAGCCCGTCCTCGAGATCAATCCCGCCAGCAAGCTGATCGCCGACCTCGCCGACCGACTTCGCAGCGCCCCGGCGTCCCCGCTCCTCGACGATGCCGCGCTCATGCTCTACGCCGAGGCTTGCATCCTCGACGGCGAGGTCCCTGCCGATGCCGCCGAATTCAGCCGCGGCCTCGACCGTCTGATCGAGGCAGCCCTCAAGGCGGGTTGACTTCGGACTAGCGAGCGGTGATGGCGTAGCCGCCGTGCGGGGTCAGCGCCGTCGCCCCGATGATGCGCCCGGGGGTGCCGTCGCGCGCTTCCTGCTGCAGGAGGATGGCGCAGCCGTCGGCGCCCGCCTCGCGCAGCATGCTGAGCGGGATCTCGATCGACATCGCCTGCCCCCGCCACATCGCCACCCGGTGCATCGTGCGCACCACGTTGTGGTAGCTGAGCGTGCGCCCGCGGTTCTCGCCCGCCCCGATCGCGACCGATTCGTAGCGGTCGAACGCGGCCAGCCACACGCTCGCCGTGCTCGCGTCGTCGCTCGGCGAACTGCCGATCCTGACGCGGAGGGCGTCCGCCATGATCGACATGTTGACCTGCACCGGCAACCCGAAACTGCCCGAGGTCGACAGCACCATGAAGTCGATCTCTTCCTTGACGCTGCCGTCGATCGCGACCTGACCGTTGACCACGATCTGCGGCGTGGCGAGGCCCATCCCTCCGAGACCGTTCGAATAGGCCTGCTGGCGGACGGTGAATTCGTGCCGGGCCAGCGTGTCGCGCCAGCCGCGGAAATCCCAGTAGTCGATCGGGAAGGTCAGGACGACATAGTCGCCCTCCTCGATGTAGTGCTCGGCCAGGGCGTCGGCCGCAGGACAGCTGCCGCAGCCCTGGCTGGTGAACAGCTCGAGGACGGCGGTGGTCTGCGCCTGCGAGGGTGTCGGGAGGACCGAGAGGATCAGCCCGCCAATGCCCGTCGCGACGCTGATTCTTCGTAGCCAGCCGCCGGCCATCGGCAGGAATCCAGTAGATATTTCAAGGGGTGGCGCGGGTTCGCTGCGCCGTCCTGAAAAGCCTAGGATTCCCCCCACCCCGTGGCGAGTCACGTTCGGTTGAGACGGTAACCCTTTTGATACCGTATCGGCGCGCGCCGGGCGGCGGGAACCCACGCTGGGCATCAAAGTCCCGCGCGCGGCGGCGAGGCGAGACGGGGGCCCTTCCTCACGCGCCATTTATCAACCTACGCCGCCAGCTGGCGGAGGACGTAGTGGAGAATCCCGCCGTGCCGGAAGTAGCCGAGCTCTTCCGCCGTATCGATCCCCGACACCAGTTCGACGACCATTTCGGTCCCGTCCGCGCGTTCGATCAGCGCGCTGAGGCGCTGCCGCACCTTCATATCGCGTTCGAGTCCACGGATCGTTACTTTCTCCGCGCCGGTCAGGCCGAGGCTTTGCCAGGTCGTGCCGCCCTGGAAAAGGAGCGGCAGCACGCCCATGCCGATGAGGTTCGAGCGGTGGATGCGCTCGAACGATTCGGCGATCACCGCGCGGACGCCGAGGAGCCGTGTGCCCTTGGCCGCCCAGTCGCGCGAGGAGCCGGTGCCATATTCGCGCCCGGCGAAGATCACCAAGGGCACCTGCTCCGCCCGGTAGCGCATCGCCGCGTCGTAGATCGCGAGTTGCTCGCCCGAGGGCTGGTGCACGGTGACGCCGCCCTCGACCCCCATCAGCATCTGGTTCTTGATGCGGATATTGGCGAACGTGCCGCGCATCATCACCTCGTGATTGCCGCGCCGCGTGCCGTACTGGTTGAAGTCTTCCTTCGCGACGTGGTTCTCGATGAGATACTTGCCGGCCGGGCTGGCGAGCTTGATCGAGCCCGCCGGCGAGATGTGGTCGGTGGTGATCGAGTCGAGGAAGAGCCCCAGGATCCGTGCCCGAATGATGTCGGTCGGCGGGTCGGGCTGGCGGTGCATCCCCTCGAAATAGGGCGGGTTCTGGATATAGGTCGACCCGGCGCTCCAATTGTAGGTGAGCCCGCCTGCGACCTCGATCTTCTGCCAGTTGGCATCGCCCTCGAAGACGTTGGCGTATTTGCTCCGGAAGAGCTCGCGCGTGACGTTCTTGCGGATGAACTGGTTGATCTCCGCCGCGGTCGGCCAGATGTCGGCGAGGTAGACCGGCTTGCCGTCCCTGCCCGTGCCGAGCGGTTCGGTAGTGAGGTCGAGATCGACCGTGCCCGCCAGCGCATAGGCGACGACCAGCGGCGGCGAGGCGAGGTAGTTGGCCCGCACGTCCGGGTTCACGCGCCCCTCGAAATTGCGGTTGCCGGAGAGCACCGCCGCGGCGACGAGGTCGCCAGCGCTGACCGCCGCCGAGATCGCCTCGGGCAGCGGCCCGGAATTGCCGATGCAGGTCGTGCAGCCGAAGCCGACGAGGTTGAAGCCGAGCTGGTCGAGGTCAGCCTGCAGGCCCGACTTGGCGAGATACTCGCCCACCACCTGACTGCCCGGCGCGAGCGAGGTCTTCACCCACGGCTTCGAGGTCAGGCCCTTCGCGATCGCCTTACGCGCCAGCAGGCCCGCGCCGATCATCACCTGCGGGTTGGAGGTGTTGGTGCACGAGGTGATCGCTGCGATCACCACGTCGCCGTGGCCGACCGTGAAGCCCTCGCCCTCGACCGCCTGACGCATCGCGGCGGATTCGGCGGGAACCTTGAAGTCCTTGCCGAGCGCCTCGCGGAATTTCGCCTTGGACTCTGACAGGAGCACGCGGTCCTGGGGGCGCCGCGGCCCCGCCAGCGAGGGCTGCACCTGGCCGAGATCGAGGCTGAGCGTGTCGGTGTAGACCGGTTCGGCGCTACCCGCGTCGCGGAAGAGGCCCTGCGCCTTGGCGTAGGCCTCGACCAGCTCGATGCGGGCGGCCTCGCGTCCTGTCTCGGTGAGGTAGCGCAGGGTCTCGGTGTCGACCGGGAAGTAGCCACAGGTCGCGCCATACTCCGGCGCCATGTTGCCGATCGTCGCGCGGTCCTCGACCGTCATCTCGTCGAGCCCGGGCCCGAAGAATTCCACGAACCGCCCGACCACGCCGCGCTTCCGCAGCATCTCGGTGACGGTGAGGACGAGGTCGGTGGCGGTGACGCCCTCGCGGAGCGCCCCGCTCAGCTTGAATCCGATCACCTCGGGGATCATCATCGACAGCGGCTGGCCGAGCATCGCCGCCTCCGCCTCGATGCCGCCGACGCCCCAGCCGAGGACGGCGAGGCCGTTGACCATCGTGGTGTGGGAGTCAGTGCCCACGAGCGTGTCCGGGAAGGCATCGATCACGCCGTCCTCGGCCCGCGCCCACACCACCTGCGACAGGAATTCGAGATTGACCTGGTGGCAGATGCCGGTGCCGGGCGGCACCACGCGGAAATTGTCGAGCGCCGTCGCCCCCCAGCGCAGGAACCGGTAGCGCTCGCCGTTCCGCTCGTATTCGAGTTCGACGTTGCGCGCGAAAGACCGCGGCGTCCCGAACTCGTCGACGATCACCGAATGGTCGATGACGAGGTCGACCGGCACCAGCGGGTTGATCAGCTCCGGGTCCCCGCCGAGCGCCTTCATCGCGTCGCGCATCGCCGCGAGGTCGACGACCGCCGGAACGCCGGTAAAATCCTGCATCAGCACGCGCGCCGGCCGGAACGCGATCTCGCGCTCGCTGGTCCGCGTCTCGAGCCAGGCGACGAAGGCGCGGAGGTCATCGGCTTTGACGGTCTTTCCGTCCTCGCAGCGGAGGGGGTTCTCGACCAGCACCTTCAGCGAATAGGGCAGCCGGGAGATGCCCGTCAGCCCGTTCTTCTCGGCGAGCTTGAGGCTGAAATAGCGGTATGTCTCGCCACCGGCGGTGAGGGTGGTCGCGCATTTGAAGCTGTCGAGGGAAGTCTTCGTCACGGTCAACCTTTAGCGATCGTCTGTATCCGGACCGGCCTGCCGCAAGGTGCAATAGCCGTTTGCTCTCAATCCCTTAGCGTGCCCGATTGACGCCAGAACTGCCACGCTCGGGCTCGTGGCCGCGTTTATGAGGCCGCCGGCCCGGCCCGGCAACGACAATCGGACAGGCCAGCCGTGCAATTTGTTGCCCCGCGTCCCCCGAATGCGCTACGGGACGCGCCAACCAAAGCCCCGCCGGGGCGGCTCCTCTCGACCAGGCCCGCGTCCATGCAGCTCGCCGCCACAGACCTTGCAGTCGAGCGCGCCGGGCGGCGCGTCCTCAGCGACATTTCGTTTCGCGTGAGCAGCGGCGAACTCCTGACCGTGACCGGCCCGAATGGGGCCGGCAAGTCGACCCTCCTCCGCGCCGTCGCGGGCCTGCTCCGTCCGGTCTCGGGCAAGATCACGATCGACCCCGCCCCGGACGGCCCCCGCGGTCTGGCGATGCATTATTTCGGCCATCTCGACGCGCTGAAGTCCGCCGAGACCGTGATCGCCAACCTTGCCTTCTGGCAGCGGCTCTACGGCGCGACCGGGATCGCCCCCAACGATGCCCTCGACCGGGTCGGCATCGAGACCCTCGAGGACCTCCCTGCCTCGTACCTATCCGCCGGCCAGCGCCGCCGTCTCGCCATCGCCCGTTTGCTTGTCAGCCATCGCCCGGTCTGGCTCCTCGACGAGCCGACCGCCTCCCTCGACGCGGCCTCCGACAAGATGATGGGGGGACTCATCGCCGAGCACCTCGCGAGCGGCGGCATCGCCCTCGCCGCCAGCCACCTCCCGCTGGCCGTCGCCGCCAGCGCCACCCTCGCCCTGGGCCGGGCATGAGAAGCTCGTCCGCCCGTCCACTGCGTTTGATCGCCGCCCATCCGCAAAACGCTCCTCGCCGCGAGCCGGCCGCCAACCTGCCCCTTCTCCCCGGTGGGGAGCAGGTTGGGATGAGGGGCCCCCACGCTTGCCGAAGTATCCGCCGCTACTCGCGCGCTATCCGGATGGGGCGGAGCCCCCTCACCCTAACCCTCTCCCCGCCGGGGAGAGGGGACGCGCTCCTTTCTGGATGGTCACGTCGAGGAGCACAGGGCCGCGCGATGGCCAGGCTCCTCCCCTCCCCGTCTAAGGCGCTCACCTCTCCCCGGAGGTCGCTCTCCTCTCCCCGGGGGGGAGAGGTCCGACCGAAGGGAGGGGTGAGGGGGCACCACCTCGGGAAGTTCGCTCCATCTAGGCGCCTCCACGGGCCAGCGTGGTACCCCCTCACCCTAACCCTCTCCCCCCCGGGGAGAGGGGACGCGTTCATTTCTGGATCGGGTGATCCGGCGGCGAGCAACGGCCGCGCATGAGCGCCTTCGCCGCGCTCCTCGTTCGCACGATCGGCCTGTCGTTGAAGGTCGGCGGCGGAGCGTTGACCGGGCTCCTTTTCTTCCTCGCCACCGTCTCGGTCTTCCCCTTCGGCGTTGGCCCCGACCTCAATCTCCTGGCGCGCATCGGCCCGGCCATACTCTGGATCACCGCCCTCCTCGCCACTCTTCTTGGTCTAGATCGCCTGTTCCAGGACGACCGCGACGACGGCTCGCTCGACCTCCTCGTCCTCGCCCCCCTCGCCCTCGAGCTTCAGGTCCTCGCCAAGGCCATCGGCCACTGGGTCGCGACCGGCCTGCCGTTGGTCGTCATCGCGCCGCTCCTCGGCCTTTTCCTCAACCTCGACGGGCGCGCCCTCGGCTCGGTCACCCTCACCCTCCTCGTCGGCACCCCCGCCCTCACCCTTATCGGCACGATCGGCGCCGCGCTGATGGTCGCGCTCCGCCGGGGCGGCATGCTGATCTCCGTGCTGATCCTCCCCTTCACCATCCCCGTCCTCATCTTCGGGGTGCTGGCGACGACCTCCGTCCTTTCCGCGACCGACGAGTTCCTGCCCCCCTTCCTCTTCCTCCTCGCCCTCAACCTCTTCGCCCTCGTCGTCGCCACGATCGCCGGCGCCGCCGCGATACGGACGGCGCTGGATTAGGGCAATCCTTGCCCCGTGCCGGAGCGGCCGGTAGAACACCGCCCATGCCGTTGATCGACCTCGCCAATCCCACCCGGTTCATGGATTTGACCGGGAAAATCGTCCCCTTTCTCTGGGGCGCGACCGGGATCGTGGTGCTGATTGCCCTGTATTTGGGCCTTTTCATCGCCCCGGCGGACGCCGTGCAGGGCGAGGTCGCGCGCATCCTCTTCATCCATCCGCCCGCCGCATGGCTCGCCATGGCCTGCTACGGCGTGATGTCGGTCGCCGCGCTCGGCACGCTGGTCTGGCGCCATCCTCTCGCAGACGTGACCCAGAAGGCCGCCGCCCCGATCGGCGCCGCCTTCACGCTGATCGGCCTCGTCACCGGCGCGATCTGGGGCCGCCCGACCTGGGGCACCTACTGGGTATGGGACGCGCGGCTGACTTCGTTCCTCATCCTCTTCATCATGTATCTCGGCCTCATCGCCGTCTGGCGTGCGGTCGAGGACCCCGGTAGAGCCGCGCGCGCGGTGGCGGTGCTGACCCTCGTGGGTTCGATCAACATCCCGATCATCTATTTCTCGGTCCATTGGTGGAACACGCTCCACCAGGGCGCCAGCCTGATCACCCCCGAGGGCACCCGCATCCACCCCGCCCTCCTCCAGGCCCTCCTCGCCATGATGCTCGGCGCGACCCTCCTCTTCGCGGCCCTGCTCATCACCTCGATGCGCACCGAGATCCTTCGCCGGAGGGTGCGTTCGCTGCGCCTCTCGGCCGCCGGCGCGGTGAGTTGATCCGATGATCTGGGAACTGAAGAACGGCGGCTACATCCTCGCCGCCTACGGCCTCACCCTCCTCATCGTCGCGGCGCTGATCCTCTGGATCGTCCTCGACGGCCGCCGCCAGCGCCAGCACCTCAAGGAGCTCGAGGCGCGCGGCATCCGCCGCCGTTCCGACCGACGCACCGCCAAGCCAGCGGACCTTCCCAATGGTTGACGACGCCGACAGCGCGGGGCGCCCGACCGATCTGCCTGCGCGGCGGATGCGGGCGATCGTCTTCATCCCGCTGGTCCTCTTCGTGGCCCTCGCTGCCGTGTTCTTCTCGCAGATCGTGAGCCGGATGCTCCATCCCGGCGATCCCGGGGCGGTGCCGTCCGCCCTCATCGGCTCGCCCGCGCCCGAGTTCGACCTCGCCGCCCTGCCCGACCTCAGCCGCAACGGCGCGCCAGTCCCCGGCCTGTCCCGTCAGGACCTTCTCGGCCAGGTGACGCTGGTCAATGTCTGGGCCTCATGGTGCCCGCCCTGCCGTGCCGAGCATCCGACCCTGATGAGCCTCGCCGACGACCCGCGCTTTCGCCTGGTCGGCATCGACCTCAAGGATACCGCCGAGAACGCGCGGCGCTTCCTCGGCACCCTCGGCAATCCCTTCGCGGCGATCGGCGCCGACGTCTCCGGCCGCACCGCCATCGACTGGGGCGTGGTCGGCCCGCCCGAGACCTTCCTCGTCGGCCGCGACGGCACGGTTCTGTTCCGCTGGTGGGGCGGGCTGACGCCCGAGATCGTCGAGAACCAGCTGATGCCCGAAATCGAAAAGGCCCTCGCCGGCGCCTAGTTGAGGCACCAATCGGCGCCTTGACGGGGCGGTTAGGTTCGCAGGCCGCCTAGCCTGACGGTTTCCCGAAGAGGCCGCCGTCGGTCGATTCCCGGTTGATCAGCGGGATCTGACTGAAGGTGAAGATCAGCGTCAGCGGCATCGTCCCGAACACCTTGAAGTTGACCCAAATGTCGGTCGGAAAATTCCGCCACACCACCTCGTTGAGGACGGCGAGCACGAGGAAGAACAGCCCCCAGCGGAAGGTCAGCGTGCGCCACCCGTTGTCGGTGAGCCGGAACACCGAGTCGAACACGTAGCCGAGGAGCGAACGCCCGAAGGCGAGGCCGCCGAGAAGGATCGTGCCGAAAAGCGCGTTCACGATCGTCGGCTTCATCTTGATGAAGGTCTCGTCCTGCAGCCACAGCGTCAGCGAGCCGAACACCAGCACCACGATGCCGCTGATCAGGGGCATGATCGGCAGCCGGCGGATGAGGACGTAGGAGATCACCAGCGCCACCGCCACCGCGACCATGAACGTGCCCGTCGCCCAGAAGAGTCCCGCCCGCGCATTGGCGAAGAAGAACACGCCGAGCGGTCCGAGCTCGAGGAGGAGCTTGAGGAGCGGGTTGAGCTCCTTCTTCTCCATTTCGCGCTCGGGCGTGTTGGGGGCGGCTTCGAAGGTCATTCTGGTCTCCGTCTCGCGATCATAGACCCGCGATGGCGCGGGCAAAATCCTTGGCGGCGAAAGGCTCGAGGTCGTCGGCCTGCTCGCCGATGCCGATGAAGTGCACCGGAAGTTTGTACTTCGCGGCGATGGCGACGAGAATCCCCCCGCGCGCGGTGCCGTCGAGCTTGGTCATGGCGAGGCCGGTGACGCCGGTCTTCTGCCCGAATACCTCGACCTGCTGGAGGGCGTTCTGACCGGTCGTCGCATCGAGCACCAGCAGCACCGAATGCGGCGCGCTCGGGTCGAGTTTCTTCAAGACACGGATCACCTTTTCGAGCTCGGCCATGAGCTCCGTCTTGTTCTGCAACCGCCCCGCCGTGTCGATGAGGAGCATGTCTGCCCCCGCCGCCTTGGCCTGCGTGAATGCGTCATGCGCGAGGCCCGCCGAGTCGGCGCCGGCCTCGCGCGCCACCACCGTAGCGCCCGCGCGCTCGCCCCAGATCTTGAGCTGATCGATCGCCGCCGCGCGGAACGTGTCGCCCGCCGCGATCACCACCTTGAGCCCCACGCGCCCGCTTTTGGTAGCAAGCTTGCCGATGGTCGTGGTCTTGCCGGTGCCGTTGACGCCGACCACCAGCACCACGTGCGGCTTGGCCTTGGGGTCGATGAGCATGGGCTGCGCGACCGGCGCCAGCACCTTCTCGACCTCTTCGGCGAGCACCGCCTTCACCTCCTCGTCGCTGATGTCGCGATTGAAGCGGCCCTGCTTGAGCGCCGCGGCGATGCGCGCGGCGGTATCGACGCCGAGATCGGCGCGGATCAGCACGTCCTCGAATTCCTCGAGCGTCTCGGCATCGAGCTTGCGCTTGGTGAAGACCGCGCTGATCCCTTCGGTCAGCGCGCTCGACGAACGCGAGAGTCCCTGGCGGAGGCGCTGGAGCCAGCCATTGCCGCTCTGCTTCGCCGCGGGAGCTGCCGCACGTGGGGCCGCCACGACCGGCGGCGCTGCCGGGTCGGGCTCCGCCGCATCGCCGGCCGGCGGGACGTGGGTCGTGCCCTCCGGCTGCGGCTGGAGGTGCTCTTCCGGCGGAGGCGGTTTCGTCCCGCCACCGAACACCCGGCTGAAGATGCCGCGCTTGGTCTCGGCCATTCAGGCTGCCTCGTGGTGACGTTCGGCGGTCAGCACCCGGCCGTGCCGCGCCGCGATCCGCGCGCGGACCACTGCGCCGGGAACGCCATCGATCTTGGTCGTGATGAAATGCTCGGTGAGCCCAGTGCCGCCGCGTTCGACCAGCACGTTTCGCGTCTTGCCGATTTCCGCGTCGAGCCGCGCCGCAAGCGCCCGCTCGCCGGCCTCGCGCAGCCGCGCCGCGCGCTCGCGAACGAGGCCATGGTCGAGTTGGGCCATCCGCGCCGCCGGCGTGCCCGGCCGCGGCGAGAATGGGAACACGTGGAGATGTGTCAGCCCGCACTCGTCGACGATGCGGAGCGAGTTCTCGAACATCGCCTCGTCCTCGGTGGGGAAGCCGGCGATGAGGTCGGCACCGAAGGCGACATCCGGCCGGACCGCCCGCACCTTGTTGGTGAAGCGGATCGCGTCGGCGCTTCTGTGCCGGCGCTTCATCCGCTTGAGGATGAGATCGTCGCCCGATTGCAGCGAGAGATGGAAGTGCGGCATCAGCCGCTCCTCTTCGGCGATCGCCGCGATGAGGTCGGGATCGGCCTCGATGGAATCGATCGACGACAGGCGGAGCCGTTCCAGCTCCGGCACCTCGCGAAGGATCGTCCGCGCGAGGCGCCCGAGACGCGGCTGGTCCGCGAGGTCGTGCCCGTACGCGGTGAGATCGACCCCGGTCAGCACCACCTCGCGGTGGCCGAGTTCGACCAGCGTCCGCACGTCGGCGAGGACATCGGCGAGCGGCACCGAGCGCGAATTCCCGCGCCCGAACGGAATGATGCAGAACGTGCAGCGATGATCGCACCCGTTCTGCACCTGCACGAACGCCCGCGTCTGCCGCCTGATCGCCGCCACCGGATGCCGCGCCGCCGGCCGTGGCGCCATGATGTCGCCAACCACGGCCCGCGCGCCACCCTTTTCGCCTCTCCCCGGGGGGGAGAGGCCGCCATCACCTCGCGCCGCGAAGCGGAGCGAGGGATGCGGTTGAGGGGGCTCCGCCGTATCCGGATAGCGCGGTCCCCCCTCACCCCGACCCTCTTCCCCCCGGGGAGAGGGAGAAGATGGAGGGTCGCCGTCCTGATGGGCGACAGCCAATTCCGGATTCCCGCGCGCCAGACCTCTGTAGCTCTCCGCCCGCAGCTTCTCCTCGTTGCCGAGGACCAGCGTCACTTCCGGCATCGCTGCGAACGCCGCCGCCTCGGTCTGCGCCGCGCATCCCGTGACCACGATCGGCCGCTCCGGATTCTCCCGCCACGCCCGGCGCACCGCGTGCCGCGCGTCCCTCAACGCCTCGCCGGTGACCGCGCAGCTGTTGATCACCACGGCCTCCCGGACACCGGCTTCGGCGGCGCGCGCCCGCACCACCTCGGACTCGAGATGGTTGAGGCGGCATCCGAAGCTGACGATGTCGATCATGTGCTGGGCCTAACGGTGAAGGCGGCTTCCGTCAAAGCCGAGGGCTCAGAAGCCGTAGTAGAACCGCCACATGTCGATGCTGCCGTCGGGGGCCGACGACACCAGCAGCACCTTGCGCGCCTCCAGCACGAATTCTTCGAGGTCGACCGACCCGCTATGGTCGTAGTCGAACCGGTCGAAGCGGAAATCGACCGTGGCGGTGGCACGCTCCGCCCACTCCGTCTGGCTGAGCGAGCCGTCGCTGTCGCGGTCGTACATCAGGAACCGCCGCGCGCTCGCCCGCGCGATGTCGTCCTCCGGCAACGAGGTCTCCGACGCCACATAGCGCGCCTTCTCGGCGACGATCGCTTCGTCGCGGCTCACCAGCCCGTCGCCGTTGGAGTCCGACGCAGCGAAGTCGGCATCGTTGCTCCACGGGTCGATCGGCGAGCCGGTCGGTAGCGTGCGCGTCGGCGGCAGGACGCCGGCGAAGACGGGGTTGCCCTCGCACGCGACCCACGTCTCCGCCGTGATGTTGTGGCTCTCGTCCCGGCTGAGATTGGCGTATTCCGACTGGATGGTCAGCAGCGCGTCCCGGCGGCTGATCGAGCCGTTGCCGTCGCGGTCGATCGAGATCCACGCCGAGGCGCAGCCTTGCGCCTCGTCGGCAACGATGAAGCCGAGGCCGCCCGGCCGCCCGCCTCCTGGGGGACTGCCCCCCAGCGGGCCCGGAGTCCCAATGCCCTGCGCCTGGGCGGCCGCACCGCCGAGCATGAAGAGAACGCCGCCAACGGCGACCCAGCGCAACCAGACCATCGCCTAGGCTGCCACGAGGCGGGTCGGATCGAGAATCCCCTCGCGCTCGAAGGCCCACGGCCCGGTCATCAGCACATGGTCGTCGCTCTCGCGCCACTCGATGAGAAGTGGCCCGCCGGGCAGGCTCACCGTCACCCGCCTCCCCGTCCGCTTGGTGCGCGCGGCCGCGACAGCGGCAGCGCAGGCAGCCGAGCCGCAGGCGAGCGTCAGCCCCGCGCCGCGCTCCCACACCTTGAGGCGGATCGCCTCCGGCCCCTCGACCTTGGCGAGGGAGATATTGGCGCGTTCCGGGAAGATCGGATGGTTCTCGAGGAGCGGCCCGGCGCGCCCAAGGTCGTAGGCGTCCACGTCGTCGACCCAGAAGATCGCGTGCGGGTTGCCCATGTTGACGACGCTCGGGCTGTGCAGGATCGGATTGTCGATCGGCCCGATCTGCAGCTCGATCGCACGCGTGTCGCGGAATTCCTCGGCGAGGGGGATCTCGTCCCAGCGAAAGCGCGGCTTGCCCATGTCGACGGTGATGAGCCCCTCGCCCGACCGCCACGCCGGCTCGAGCCCGGCCGCGGTTTCGAACAGCAGCCGGTCGCGCCCGCTCTCTTCCATCATCACCGCGGCGACGCAGCGCGAGCCGTTGCCGCACACCGCGGAAAGCGAGCCGTCGCTGTTGTAGATGCGCAGATACGCGTCCGTGCCCGGCGTACGCGGCGGCAGGATCGCCATCAGCTGCTCGAACTTCGTCTCCGGCTCGACCGCGAGCTGGCGCGCGAGTTCCGGCGTGATCGAGCCGCCCTTGCGGAGGTCGACCACCAGGATCTCGTTACCGAGGCCGTTCATCTTGCGGAAATGGATTTGAGTGTCGCGCATCGAAAAAGCCCGTTAGCGGGCCAGAACATAGGACCTTCCGTCCGTCGCACAAGCCGCCCTGCGTAATTTGCTGGTGGGGCCTGCATGCCCAACATTGCGGCATGGGGATCGCTTGGCTAAGAGTGGCCGGGCAAGCAGGGCGGAGAACAAGATGAACGGATCAGCCCGGCCGACCCAGCGGCCCCTGTCTCCCCATCTGCAAATCTATCATTTCTACCTGACCATGGTGATGTCGATCGTGCATCGAATCACCGGCGTTGGCCTCTACTTTGGCACGATACTGGTCGCCATCTGGCTGAGCGCCGCCGCCTTCAGCCCCTCGACCTTCAGGGCGGTCAACTGGGCCTTCGGCACCTGGCTTGGTCAGCTGATTCTCTTTGGCTATACTTGGGCGTTCTTGCACCACATGCTGGGCGGCCTCCGCCACTTCGTCTGGGACACCGGAGCCGGCCTGACGCGCGGCCCGCGCAATGCTCTCGCTCTCGCCACCATCGTCGGCTCGGGGGGGCTCACGCTCCTGCTGTGGGCCGTGATCCTCGTGGCGCGCTGACGATATTGTGACCTCCTTCACCACCCCGCTTCGTCGCGTTCTCGGCCTCGGCTCGACCCGTTCGGGCACCGACCATTTCTGGCGCCAGCGCGTCACCGGCATCCTCAACGTCGGGCTGCTGACGACGCTCCTCATCGCAGTCGTCGCGCTCGCCGGTCGCCCACAGGAGGAGATCGTCGCCGCGCTCGGCTCCCCGCTCGTCGCGGTGCTCCTCCTCGGCGGCATCCTCTCCGCCCTCTACCACATGCATCTCGGCATGCAGGTCATCATCGAGGACTACGTCCACGGCGAGGTCTGGCGCATCGCCCTCCTTCTCGCCAACATCTTCTTCCCGCTCGGAGTCGGCCTCGTGTCCGTGTTCGCCATCCTGAGGCTCAGCCTTGGTGCTTGATCGGCCGACCCCGTCGCGCCCGGCCCCCGCGGTTCTCGGCAGCGCCTACAAATTCATCGACCACACCTTCGACGTCGTCGTGGTGGGCGCCGGCGGCGCGGGCCTCCGTGCCGCCCTCGGCTGCAGCGAGGCCGGTCTCAAGACCGCGTGCCTGTCGAAGGTCTTTCCGACCCGCAGCCACACCGTCGCCGCCCAGGGCGGCATCGCCGCCGCGCTCGGCAACATGGGCGCCGACGATTGGCGCTGGCACATGTACGACACCGTCAAGGGCTCCGACTGGCTCGGCGACCAGGATGCCATCGAGTATCTCTGCCGCGAGGCCCCCGCCGCGGTCTACGAGCTCGAGCATTGGGGCGTTCCCTTCTCGCGCACCCCCGACGGAAAAATCTACCAGCGCCCGTTCGGCGGCATGACCACCCATTTCGGCAAGGGCGAAGCGCACCGTACCTGCGCCGCCGCCGACCGCACCGGCCACGCCATCCTCCACACCCTCTACGGCCAGGCTCTCCGCTACGGCGTCGACTTCTTCGTCGAATATTTCGCCATCGATCTCATCATGGAGAACGGCGAGTGCCGCGGCGTCACCGCGCTGTGCATGGAAGACGGCACCGTCCACCGCTTCCGCGCCCACCAAGTGATCCTCGCCACCGACGGCTACGGCCGCATCTATTTCTCCTGCACCGCCGCCCACACCTCGACCGGCGACGGCAACGCCATGGTGCTGCGCGCCGGCCTGCCGCTCCAGGACATGGAGTTCGTGCAGTTCCACCCCACCGGCATCTATAGCGCCGGCTGCCTCATCTCCGAGGGCGCCCGCGGCGAGGGCGGTTACCTCACCAACTCCAAGGGCGAGCGCTTCATGGAGCGCTACGCCCCGCACGCCAAGGACCTCGCCTCACGCGACGTCGTTTCGCGCGCCATCACCATCGAGATCAGGGAAGGCCGCGGCGTCGGCAAGCTCGGCGACCACATCGACCTCCATATCGAGCACCTCGATCCCAAGGTCGTCCACGAGCGCCTGCCCGGCATCACCGAATCGGCCCGCATCTTCGCCGGCGTGGACGTGCACAAGGCTCCGATCCCGGTGCTGCCCACCGTCCACTACAACATGGGCGGCATCCCCACGAACTACCACGCCGAGGTCCTCACCAAGGTCGCCGGCAACGCCGATGTCGCGGTCAAGGGCCTCATGGCCGTCGGCGAGGCGGCCTGCGTTTCGGTCCACGGCGCCAACCGCCTCGGCTCCAATTCGCTGGTCGATCTCGTCGTCTTCGGCCGCGCGGCGGCACTCCGCTGCCGCGAGCTGATCAAGCCCGGCATGCTCCACCGCGGCCTCGCGCCGAAGGCCGGCGACGACTCCCTCGCCCGTCTCGACTTCCTCCGTTACGCCAAGGGCGGCACCTCGACCGCCGAACTTCGCCTCCGCATGCAGCGGGTGATGCAGTCGAACTGCGCGGTTTTCCGCACCGGCGAGGTTCTCGACGAAGGCCACCGGCTCATCCACGAGGTCTGGTCGGCGTCGGACGACATCCGCACCACCGACCGCTCGCTGATCTGGAACACCGACCTCATCGAGAGCATGGAATATGACAACCTCGTCCTCCAGGCCGTCACCACAATGGATTCGGCGCGCTACCGCACCGAATCGCGCGGCGCCCACGCCCGCGAGGATTTCCCGGATCGCGACGACAAGAACTGGATGAAGCACACGCTCTCGTTCGCCGACCAGCACACCCGCGCGGTGCGCCTCGACGACCGCCCGGTCCACACCTACACGCTCACCAACGAGATCTCGTACATCAAGCCGGCGCCAAGGGTTTACTGACGATGGTCGCTTTCACCCTCCCCCGGAATTCGAAGGTCCAGAAGGGCAAGACCTGGGAACGCCCGGTCGTGAAGGACGAGGCCCGCCTCAAGGAGATCCGCGTCTATCGCTGGGATCCCGAGGCCGGCGGCAACCCGCGCCTCGACACCTATTTCATCGACCTCGAAGCGACCGGGCCGATGGTTCTCGACGCCCTCATCAAGATCAAGAACGAGATCGACCCGACGCTGACCTTCCGCAGATCGTGCCGCGAGGGCATCTGCGGCTCGTGCTCGATGAACATCGACGGGGTCAACACGCTCGCCTGCACCCGCGCCCTCGACGAGCTCAAGGGCGCGGTCAAGATCTACCCGCTCCCGCATCTCCCGGTGATCAAGGACCTCGTCCCCGACCTTTCCAATTTCTACGCCCAGCTCGCCTCGATCGAGCCCTGGCTGCAGACCAAGACCCCGGCCCCCGAGCAGGAATGGCGGCAGAGCCACGATGACCGGGAGAAGCTCGAGGGCTACCAGGAGTGCATCCTCTGCGCCTGCTGCTCGACCGCCTGCCCGAGCTACTGGTGGAACGGCGAGCGCTATCTCGGCCCGGCGGTGCTCCTCCAGGCTTATCGCTGGCTGATCGACTCGCGCGACGAGGCGACCGGCGAGCGCCTCGACCAGCTCGAGGACCCCTTCAAGCTCTACCGCTGCCACACCATCCTCAACTGCGCGCAGACTTGCCCCAAGGGCCTCAACCCCGCCAAGGCGATCGCCGAGATCCGCAAGATGATGGTCGAGCGCCGGGTCTAGCTGAAGGCGATGACACGCCGGAGCCAATTGGCGTAAGGTCGGTCCAACACGACAGGTGCGACGGCATCGCCGCTCCCCTCGTCCAGTTGGGGGGACCGATGAGAATTGCCGTCGCCGCGGCCCTGTGGCTCGCCGTTGCTGCGCCTAGCCTGGCGCAGACCATCTATCCGGCGCCGAGCCCGGACCTCGAGATCCTGCTGGACGAGTTGCAGGCGGCCGACACCGGCCTCGAATCGCACGGGATGCTCGCCTTCTATACGATCTCCTACTTCGACTGGCCCGACATTGCGCGCGAGGCCGCCAAACTCCCCACGATCCTTCTCGATCGCGGCGCCTGTCGGAACCACGATCTCTCCGGACTCGAGCTGTGGGATTCGTTGCTCGGCTTCTTCGAAGAAAGCGGCCTCCCGACCGACGCCCTCGAGCACGTTCGCGATGCCGACCAAACCGTCGCGATCGTGGCCCGCGGCTGGGACGGGCTGAGCGGCATGGGGGCGGAGTGCAGCGTCGGCGTGTACAAGATTTTCTTCAACATCGGCAAATACATGACTCTGTATTTCGACTATCGCGGCTCGTTTGGCGTCGCGCCGTCGCACCCTTGGTGGGCAACTGACTAGGTGACGGGGGCCACCTTTCACGAAGCCCAAGCGATTGGGGTGCCCGGTGCTGGCGACTCGATGCCGTTGAGGTGCTGTGCCTCTCGCTGATATTCTGCGGGCAAGACTTCCATCGTTCCCATGTCTGTCGGGTGGACCATGAAGACGATCCTGGGTTCAGCGCTGTTCGCGTTTCTCACATTGGTGCCGCACAGTTCGTTCGCCGGCCCCGCCGAACTCGATGAGATCCGCCGCGGCTGCGCGGCGCAGATGGGCGTTCGCTGCGACTGCATCGTGCAGTCCGCCACGAGCCTCAATGACAAGGAACAGGCCTACATCGCCGCGATGTTCGCGCAGGACATGGCGCGCCTCCAGGCGCTCGTCATGACCATGAGCCAAGCCGAGATGACCAACGCCACCGGCTTCTTCCAGTCGAGCGCTGTCGCCTGCTCCGGCCGGCCGTAGACGCCCTAAAAGAGGGCCGTCGTCTTCGAACGCTACGGCGGCCCTGAGGTTCTTCGCCTCGTCGATTTGCAGAAGCCCGCATCGCCGTTGCGCCCGGCTGACGCCGTCGTGGTAATCCGCCTTTAACGCTGTTCGCTTAAATCCTCGGCCATGCAGGACGTCTCCTCGCCCGAAGCGGGGGGTCGGACCCCGACCCTTCCCGCCTCGCACGGCCCGCTCTTGATGTGGGGCCTCGCCGCCCTCGTGGTCGCCCTCAGCGCCGCGATCATTGCCGGCGCCTGGATCGCCGGCTCTCGCGCACGCGGTCCCGCCGCAATCGCCGACCTCCCGCTGGTCGCCCCCTTCGGCGGGCCGGCCTCCGGCGAGCCAGCGGTCGACACCGCCGCCCTCGCCGCGGTCGCCGCCCGCGAAGCCGAGGCCGAGGCGGGCGACGCCATCGCCCAGTACGAGATCGGCATGGTCTACTACGGCGGCACCCTTGTTCCGGCCGATCTCGACCGCGCCATCGAGTTCCTCCGCCGCTCGGCGGCCCAGGACTACATTCCGGCGATCATGGCTTATGCCGACGCGCTCGGAAGTAGCGTTGCCGCCGGAACCGCCGATCCTGGCGAGGTCTTCGCGGCACTCGACCGCCTCATCGCGCACCCGCCGGACGACAACATCCTAGGCGCCGCCCACGAGCTTTACGGCCGGTATCTCCTCTACGCCCTGCAGGGTCCGCAGCGCGACCCGGCCGGCGCTGTCGACCACTTCGTGGCGAGCCTCGCCGCCGGCAATCTCTTTGCGGCCCGGGCCATCGGCGACGCCTACCGCTCGGGCGAGGGCCGCCCGGTCGATCAGGTCCTTGCCTATGCCTACTACAAGGTCGCGCAGCCGCTTTTGCCTGACCCGCTCGGCCCGACCATCTACGAGATCGAGACCTCGCTGACCCCGGCCGAACTCGCCCGCGCGGAGACGCTTACGCTACCCGCTTTGCTCGCGCAGGAGCCCGATCTCAGCCACTGAAGGCGGGGCGAAGCCTAGCGCCTCGGCTGAGGCTTGGCCTTGCCGAGCGGGTTGTTGTCGGCGCTGCCATCGGCCTGCGGGCCCTTGTTGCGGTGCGGCGTGGAATAGGACGGCGGATCGCTCGCCGGAAAGCTCTCGTCGAGCGCTTCGTCGACCTCGGCCTCGCGGTGCCCGTCGCTACCGCCGCTGGTCTTGGCCGGAGCACGGTTCTTGCTGGTCGAAGCCGACATGTGCACCCTCGCGTTCGGAATTGGCACAGGAGCAAGGTTTGACGGTGGTAAAGGTTGCATTGTCAAAGCCGTAGCGGCCGGGCTATGCCCTTTCCTCGCCTCAAATATGAGGCACCTGCCGCTGGGCGGCGCCAAAACGGTTGTCGTGGGATTGGCGTATGCTGCGTAAACGAGTGGGATCGGTCATGCTGTTCGTGAAGTCCGCGCCTGTTCTCCTCTGTGCCGCGCTGCTCGCCGGCTGCAGCGGCTTCGGAGCGATCAGCTTCCCCGGCTTCGGCGGCGATCAGGCGACCGCGGCCGGCCAGGTCCCCCCCGGCAACGCCGCACCGGCCGGAATCGTCGAGACCACCGAACTGCCCCCGCTCGTCGGCCAGGCCGAGGGCGCCGATCCGTTCCTCTATCCCGACCCGGCCACGGCGGTCGCCAGCGCCGGCGCCTTCCCCTCGACCGATCCGACCTTGACCGGTGGCCTGCCCGGCACGCCGAGCTCCGACCTCGCCCTTGCTGCCACACCGCCAGCCGGCGGTCCGGTCGCCGACATCACCCGCCCCGACCTTCTCGGTGCGTGGACGCTCACCAACGGCACCGAATCCTGCCAGCTTTTCATGACCTTGACGACCTGGACCGGCGGTTATCGCGCCTCGACCCGCGGCTGCACCTCGACCACGCTGCAGTCGATCTCCGCCTGGGACCTCAACGGCCAGCAGGTCGTGCTCGCCGGCACCGAGGGTCTGGCGGTCGCGCGGCTGTACTCCTCCGGCTTCAACCGCTTCGACGGCCAGACCGAAACCGAAGCCGCGACGCTCAGCTTCTTCCGCTGAACTTTTTGCATCGGCGCTATGCGCTTGCGTGGCCGGATCGAACCGGCTAGCCGTTCCCCCGCGTCTGCAGCCAACAAGAACGAATAAAGGGAGGACGGACGACCATGGCGCGAGCCAAGATCGCCCTCATCGGCGCCGGTCAGATCGGCGGTACGCTGGCCCATCTCGTTGCGCTGAAGGAATTGGGCGACGTCATCCTCTTCGACGTCGCAGAGGGCACGCCCCAGGGCAAGTCGCTCGACCTCAACCAAGCCTCGGCGCTGGCGGGCAGTCCGGCCCATCTCGCCGGCACCAACTCCTACGAGGCCATCGAAGGCGCCGACGTCTGCATCGTCACCGCCGGAGTGCCGCGCAAGCCCGGCATGAGCCGCGACGACCTCCTCGCCATCAACCTCAAAGTCATGGGCGAGGTCGGCGCGGGCATCAGGAAATACGCCCCGCACACCTTCCTCATCTGCGTGACCAACCCGCTCGACGCGATGGTTTGGGCGCTGCAGCGCTTCAGCGGCCTGCCCTATGAGCGCGTGGTCGGCATGGCCGGCATCCTCGACGGCGCGCGGCTCAAATATTTCATCGCCAGCGAATTCTCGGTCGCGGCCGAGGATGTGAACGCCATGGTCATCGGCAGCCACGGCGACGCCATGGTCCCGGTCGCCCGCTACACCACCGTCGGCGGCATCCCGCTGCCCGACCTCGTCAAGATGGGCTGGACCACCACCGACCGCATCAACGAGATCTTCGCCCGCACCAAAGGCGGCGGCGCCGAGATCGTCGGCCTCCTCAAGACCGGCTCCGCCTTCTATGCCCCGGCCCACTCCGCCATCGAGATGGCCGAGGCCTATCTCAAGGACCAGAAACGCGTCCTCTCCTGCGCGGCGCACCTTCGCGGCCAGTACGGCGTCAGGGACCGCTATGTCGGCGTACCCGTGGTGATTGGCGCCGGCGGCGTCGAGCGCGTCATCGAACTCGACCTCACCGACGCGGAGCGCGCCGAGTTCACGAAGTCGGTCGGCGCGGTCGAAGGCCTCATCGCCGCCTGCCTCACCCTTGCTCCCGCGCTGAGCCAGTAGCGTGGACCTCCACGAGTTCCAGGCCAAAGCGATCCTCCGCGAGTACGGCGCCCCCGTCCCGCGCGGCATGGTAGCCTCCAACGCCGATGAAGCGCGCAAGGCCGCGAGCGACCTCGGCACGCCGGTCGTCGCGGTGAAGGCACAGATTCACGCCGGCGGCCGCGGTAGGGGCCGCTTCAAGGAGACGGCGGCCGGCGCCGGCGGCGGCGTCCGCATCGCCAAGTCCGCCGATGAAGCCGCCAAGGCCGCGCGCGAAATGATCGGCAACACGCTGGTCACGCTGCAGACCGGCGCGGCCGGCAAGAAAATCCGCCGCGTCTATGTCGAGGAAGGCACCGACATCGCGTCGGAGCTTTACGTCTCGCTCCTCGTCGACCGCGCCCGCTCGCGGGTTGCCTTCGTCGTCTCGAAGGCGGGCGGCATGTCGATCGAGGACGTCGCGCATCACACGCCCGAGAAGATCGTCTCCTTCGCGATCGACCCGGCCTCCGGCTTCATGCCCCATCACGGCCGCCGCTTCGTGGCCGCCCTCGGCCTCACCGGCGAGGCCGCCAAGGAAGGCGCCAAGGTCGCGGCCGCGCTCTACCGCGCGTTCCTCGACAAGGACATGAGCCTTCTCGAGATCAACCCGTTGGTCGTCACCAAGGCCGGCCGTCTCGTCTGCCTCGATGCCAAGCTCGGCGTCGACCCCAACGCCCTCTTCCGCCACCCCGATCTCGTCGCGCTCCGCGACGAGAGCGAGGAGGACCCGCGCGAGATCGAGGCCGCCAAGCAGGACCTCGCCTATATCGCCCTCGGTGGCACGATCGGCTGCATGGTCAACGGCGCCGGCCTCGCCATGGCGACCATGGACATCATCAAGCTCTACGGCGCCGAGCCGGCGAACTTCCTCGACGTCGGCGGCGGAGCGTCCAAGGAGAAGGTGACGGCGGCCTTCAAGATCATCACCGCCGATCCGAAGGTGAAGGGCATCCTCGTCAACATCTTCGGCGGCATCATGCGTTGCGACACCATCGCCGAAGGCGTCCTCGCCGCGGTGCGCGAGGTCGGCCTGAAGGTCCCGCTTGTCGTCCGCCTCGAAGGCACCAATGTCGAGCTCGGCAAGGAAATCCTCGCCGCCTCGACCCTCAACATCATCTCCGCCGACGACCTCGATGACGCCGCCCAGAAGATCGTCGCCGCGGTGGGAGAATAGCGACGCTTGATGGGTCGCCATGCTCCACATATTATGTGTGACTGCGGAGCATGGAGATTGCCATGAAGAACATCACTTTGGCCGTGGACGAGGCCGTCCTCGAACAAGTCCGCAAATACGCTGCCAATCATCAGACGACGGTGAATGCACTCGTTCGCCGGCACCTCGAGCAGATCGCCCGCAACGAAACCCGCGTTAAGGAGGCGATGCAGGAGTTGCGTGAAATGAGCAACAACTCGACGGCGCGGATGGGAAAGCGCACTTGGAAGCGAGACGATATCTATGATCGTTGATTGCTTCCTCGACTCCAACGTTCTGGTCTACGCCGCGGCTGGACGTGAGGACGAGGAAGAAAAACGCGTACGCGCACGCGATTTGGTCGAGGAATCGAACTTCGCGATTTCCGGCCAAGTCCTTCAGGAATTCTTCGTCGTGGTCACGCGAAAGCTCCCCACTCCGATGCCGGCGGCAGAGGCTGCCGAGTGGGTCGACCGCCTTGCTCTGCGGCCGCTGCTGCCGGTGGACGCACAGCTCGTGCAATCGGCCATAACGATCTCGAGGAGGTTCCGGGTCTCGTATTGGGACGCCGCAATCATCGCGGCGGCACAGGCCCTCGACGCCCCTATCCTCTACACCGAAGACCTCAACCACGGTCACACGATCGCCGACGTCCGGATCGTGAATCCCTTCATCTAGCGGTCACCGACGCGAGCCCATGCCCATCCTCATCGACCACACCACCCGCGTCATCTGCCAGGGCATGACCGGCGCGACTGCGACCTTCCATACCGAGCAGGCGCTCGCCTACGGCACCGAGATGGTCGGCGGCGTCACCCCCGGGAAGGGCGGCAGCACCCATCTCGGCCTGCCGATGTTCGATACCGTCGCCGAAGCCAAGGCCGTGACCGGGGCCGACGCGTCGGTGATCTACGTCCCTCCCGCCTTCGCGGGCGACGCGATCCTCGAAGCGATCGACGCCGAGATCGCCCTCATCGTCGCGATCACCGAAGGGATTCCCGTCCTCGACATGGTGCGCGTTCGGAGAGCCCTCGACGCCTCCAAGAGCCGGCTCATCGGCCCCAACTGCCCCGGCCTCGTCACCGCCGGGGCCTCCAAGATCGGCATCATGCCCGGCTCGATCTTCTCGCCCGGCTCGGTCGGCATCGTCTCCCGCTCCGGCACGCTCACTTACGAAGCGGTGTTCCAGACCACCCGCGCCAAGCTGGGCCAGACCACCGCCGTCGGCATCGGCGGCGACCCGGTGCGCGGCACCGACTTCATCCCCATCCTCGAGATGTTCCTCGCCGACGACGCGACGCGGTCGATCATCCTCATCGGCGAGATCGGCGGCTCGGGCGAAGAGGACGCCGCGCAGTTCCTCAAGGACGAGGCCCGTGGCGGCCGCCGCAAGCCGGTCGTCGGCTTCATCGCCGGCCGCACCGCGCCTCCCGGCCGCCGCATGGGCCATGCTGGCGCGATCGTTGCTGGGGGCAAGGGCGGTGCGGACGAGAAGATCGCCGCGTTCGAAGGCGCGGGGGTCAAGGTTTCCCCCTCACCTGCGCGTCTGGGGCAGACCTTGGTTGAGCATTTGCAATCTTGAGTTCCGCTGCCCATTTCTTTAGTGATTTCGGCCCCACGATGCGGCAGTTCGCCGCGCCGGCCTGATGCCTGAAAAGCCACGAGAAAAATGAGCCGCCAGCCCCTCAACGAGGCCTTCTCCCGCTCTTCGTTCCTGTACGGCGCCAACGCCCCCTACATCGAAGACATGCAGGCCCGCTACGAGGAGAACCCGGCGACCGTCGACGCCAACTGGCGCGCGTTCTTCGAGGGCCTTGCCGACAATCGCGACAACATCATCCGCGTCGCCAAGGGCGTGCCCTGGCAGAAGCGCGAGCACCCGGTCAACGGCGAGGTGCTCGAGGCGCTGAACGGCGAGGGTGTCGCCCTCCAGCGCCGCTTCGAGGACCGCCTCCACGCCGAGGCCCGCTCGCGCGGCGCCGAGGTCCCGGTCCAGTCCGTGCAGCTCGCGACCCGCGACTCGGTCCGCGTCCTGATGATGATCCGCGCCTACCGCATGCGCGGCCACCTCGCGGCCAATCTCGACCCGCTCGGCCTGCAGCCGGCGATGAGCCACGAGGAGCTCGACCCCGGCTCCTACGGCTTCACCCCGGCCGACTACGACCGGACGATCTATCTCGACTACGTGCTCGGGATGGAGTTCGCGACCCTTCGCGAGATCCTCGCCATCCTCCGTAGAACTTACTGCGGCACGCTCGCCGTCGAGTTCATGCACATCTCCGATCCGGCCGAGAAGAGCTGGATGCAGGAACGCATCGAGGGTCCCGACAAGACCATCACCTTCACGCCGAAGGGCAAGCGCGCGATCTTGAACAAGCTCGCCGAGGCCGAAGGCTTCGAGCGCTTCCTCGACGTCGGTTACACCGGCACGAAGCGCTTCGGCCTCGACGGCGGCGAGTCGCTCATCCCCGCGCTCGAACAGATCATCAAGCGCGGCGGTCAGCTCGGCGTGCGCGAGATCGTGCTCGGCATGGCCCATCGCGGCCGGCTCAACGTGCTGGCCCAGGTGCTGGCGAAGCCCCTCCGCGCCATCTTCCACGAGTTCAAGGGCGGCTCCTCGACCCCCGGCGACGTCGAGGGCTCGGGCGACGTGAAGTACCACCTCGGCGCCTCCTCCGACCGCGAATTCGACGGGAACAAGGTCCACCTCTCGCTGACCGCGAATCCCTCGCATCTCGAGATCGTCGACCCGGTCGTCCTGGGTAAGGTCCGCGCCAAGCAGGATCAGCTCAAGGACAGCGACCGCTCGATGGTCCTGCCGCTGCTCATCCACGGCGACGCCGCCTTCGCCGGCCAGGGCGTGGTGGCCGAGTGCTTTGGCCTCTCCGGCCTCAAGGGTCACCGCACCGGCGGCTCGGTGCATTTCATCATCAACAACCAGATCGGCTTCACCACCAACCCGCGCTACGCGCGCTCCTCGCCCTATCCCTCGGACGTCGCCAAGATGATCGAGGCGCCGATTTTCCACGTCAACGGCGACGATCCGGAGGCCGTGGTCTACGCCACCAAGGTCGCCACCGAGTTCCGGCAGAAGTTCCACAAGCCGGTCGTCATCGACATGTTCTGCTACCGCCGCTTCGGCCACAACGAGGGCGACGAGCCGGCCTTCACGCAGCCGATCATGTACAGGAAGATCAAGGATCACCCCTCGACCTTTACCGTCTACGCCGACCGCCTGGTCGGCGAGGGCGTAGTGAACCGCGAGGAAGTGACCGAAATGGCCGCCGGCTGGCGCGCCCGCCTCGACGATGAGTTCGAGCTCGGCCAGTCCTATCGCCCCAACAAGGCCGACTGGCTCGACGGCGCCTGGAGCGGCATGCGTGCCGCCGACCAGAGCGACGACACGCGGCGCGGCGCGACCGGCCTCCCGATCGAGATGGCCAGGGAGATCGGCGAGCGCTTGACGGTCCTCCCGCCCGGCTTCCACGCCCACAAGACCATCGAGCGCTTCCTCGCCAACCGTCGCAACATGTTCGAGACCGGCGAGGGGATCGACTGGTCGACCGGCGAGGCGCTGGCTTTCGCCTCGCTTCTCGCCGACGGCAACCCGGTCCGCCTCTCCGGCCAGGATGTCGAGCGCGGCACCTTCTCGCAGCGCCACTCGGTGCTCTTCGATCAGGAGACCGAGGAACGCTATCTGCCCCTCAACCACGTCGCCGACCGTCAGGCCCGCTTCGAGGTCATCAACTCGATGCTCTCCGAGGAAGCGGTGCTCGGGTTCGAGTACGGCTACTCGCTTTCGGCCCCCGCCGCCCTCGCCGTCTGGGAGGCGCAGTTCGGCGACTTCGTGAACGGCGCCCAGGTCGTCATCGACCAGTTCATCTCTTCGGGCGAGCGCAAGTGGCTGCGCATGTCCGGCCTCGTAATGCTGCTGCCGCACGGCTACGAGGGCCAGGGCCCCGAGCACTCATCGGCCCGCCTCGAGCGCTTCCTGCAGCAATGCGCCGAGGACAATATGCAAATCGTCTACCCGACGACGCCCGCCAACTACTTCCACGTCCTCCGCCGGCAGCTGAAGCGAGACTTCCGCAAGCCGCTGGTGATCATGACGCCGAAGTCGCTGCTGCGGCACAAGCGCGTGGTCTCGAAGCTCGAGGATTTCGGCCCGGCCAGCACCTTCCACCGCACGCTGTGGGACGACCTCGACTATCACGGCGACAAGCCCAGCCAGCTCGTCCCCGACGCGGAGATCCGCCGCGTCGTCATCTGCTCCGGCAAGGTCTACTATGATCTCTTCGAGGAGCGGGCGAAGCGCGGGATCAACGACGTCTACCTCCTCCGCGTCGAGCAGCTCTATCCCTTCCCCCTGAAGACCCTGGTCGGCGAAGTCTCGCGCTTCAAGCAGGCCGAGATGGTCTGGTGCCAGGAAGAGCCCAAGAACATGGGCGCCTGGACCTTCGCCGAGCCGTACCTCGAATGGGCCCTCGTCCAGGCCAATGTCGAGTGGAAGTATCAGCGTCCGCGCTATGTCGGGCGCCCCGCCTCGGCTGCCACCGCGACCGGCCTCATGTCCAAGCATACCGCCCAGTTGAACGCCTTCCTCGAAGAGGCATTCGCCCCTCGCCGGTCAACCTAGAAGCCCAACCCTCCGAGAAAGAAGAGAGAGATGGCCAAGGAAATCCGCGTTCCCGTCCTCGGTGAATCGATCACCGAGGCGACCATCGGCCAGGTCTTCAAGAAGGTCGGCGACACGGTCGCCGCCGACGAGCCGCTCGTCGAGCTGGAGACCGAGAAGGTCACCGTCGAGGTCCCCGCGCCGGCCACCGGCGTGATCGAGGAACTCCTCTTCAAGACCGGCGACACCGTCCCGGTCGGCGCTCTTCTCGGCATGATCAACGAGTCGACCGAGGTGCGCGTGAAGCCGACCGCGAAGGCCGAGGCTCCGAAGGCCGCGGCAAAGGCGTCCGCCCCCGCTGCGGCAGCTCCGGTCGCAGCACCCGCGGCCAAGCCCGCCCCGGCCCGTCAGCCGGCTCCGGCCGCTGCCGGCGACACGCTCGCCCCCTCCGTCCGCAAGCTCGTCGCCGAGCACAACCTGCAGCCCGAGGCCATCGCCGGCACCGGCAAGGACGGCCGCATCACCAAGGGCGACGCCCTCGCCGCCGTGGCCGCCAAGGCCGCGCCTGCCGAGCGCCCTGTCCCCAGCCTGGTCCCGGTCTCCGACATCCCGACCGCGCCCGACCAGTCCCCGCTCGAGCAGCGCGTGCGCATGACGCGCCTCCGCCAGACCATCGCCCGCCGCCTCAAGGAGGCGCAGGACGTCGCCGCCATGCTCACGACCTTCAACGAGGTCGACATGAGCGGCGTGATCGGCCTCCGCAACCAGTACAAGGACCTGTTCGAGAAGAAGCACGGCGTGAAGCTCGGCTTCATGAGCTTCTTCGTGAAGGCCGCGATCCAGGCCCTCAAGGAGGTCCCGGCGGTCAACGCCGAGATCGACGGCGAGGACATCGTCTACAAGAATTACTACCACATCGGTGTCGCGGTCGGGACCGAGCGCGGCCTCGTCGTCCCGGTCATCCGCGACGCCGACAAGATGACCCTCGCCGAGATCGAGACCGCCATCGCCGGCCTCGGCAAGCGCGCCCGCGACGGCCAGCTCGGCATCCCCGACATGCAGGGCGGCACGTTCACGATCTCGAACGGCGGCGTCTACGGCTCGCTCCTCTCGACGCCGATCCTCAACGCCCCGCAGTCGGGCATCCTCGGCATGCACAAGATCGAGCAGCGCCCGGTCGTGGTCGAGGGCCGCATCGAGGCGAGGCCGATGATGTATCTCGCGCTCACCTACGACCACCGCATCGTCGACGGCCGCGAGGCGGTCACCTTCCTGGTGCGCGTCAAGGAAAGCCTCGAGGACCCGCAGCGCCTCGTTCTTGACCTATAGGCGGAGCGCAAATCCAGCATCTGGAGGACCCCGATGGCCGACGAACCCAATCCCGCTCCAATCCAGGTCTACCTGACAGTGAAGGGAGCGGACGCCGCGGCGAAATTCTACGCCAAGGCCTTCGGCGCGGTGGAGACGCAGCGCCAGGTCGCCGAAGACGGGAAGCGTCTGATGCACTGCACGATGGCACTGTTCGGCTCGGGCATCATGTTCTCCGACGAGTTCCCCGAGTTCGGCATGAAGGACGTGGCCTCGCCCAAGACGCGCGGCGGCGCGAGCGTGACCATCCACGTCAACCTCGAGACGCCCGAGGAGGTCGACACCGTCATGGCCAACGCCAAGGCCGAGGGCCCCGAGATCACCTTCCCAGCCGACCGTATGTTCTGGGGCGCTTATTACGGCAAGCTCCTCGACCCCTTCGGCCATTCCTGGTCCTTCGCCGCCCCCGCCCCGACGCCGACGGCGTAGCCGATGCCGACCGTTGCGATCGTCGATGGCGTTCGCATCGTCTTCTACGTGAACGAGCATCCGCCGGCGCACTTCCATGCGCTTTTGGCGGAGCACCGGGTAAGCGTTGACATCGAAACGCTTGCTATACTCAACGGGTCCTTGCCGAAGGCAAAGGAGCGAATGGTGCTGGAATGGGCGCGAGAACACCAAGACGAGCTGCGGATCGCGTGGAACCGCGTGGCGGACGACCTGCCACCGGGACGGATCGAGTGAGCGGCGTCCTCCGGCTGACAGCCGTGGACCCGGTTATTCACGGCGTGCTCCGGCTCGTCTGGGACGACGGCTATGAGGGCGTCCTCGACCTCCGGCCGGTCATCGCCCGAGGCAAGCTCCTCGCGCCGCTGCGAGACGTTGCCACGTTCGCCAAGGTGCAGCTCGACCCGCACGGTCACAGCATCTCCTGGCGCGGCCCTGACGGCGACGAAATAGACTTCGGTGCCGACGCTCTCCGCGCCGACACCGAGAAGCAAGCCAGGCTCCACGAACTGGTCGGTCACTGACCAGAGCCAAAAGGACTCCCATGCCCACTTACGACGTCGCGGTGATCGGCTCCGGGCCGGGCGGTTATGTCTGCGCGATCCGCGCGGCGCAGCTCGGCTTGACGGTGGCGGTCATCGAGAAATGGCCGACCTTCGGCGGCACCTGCCTCAACATCGGCTGCATCCCCTCGAAGGCCCTCCTCCACGCCTCGGAGCTCTTCGAGGAGGTGAGCCATCTCGGCGATTTCGGCGTGAAGGTCGGCAAGCCGAAACTCGATCTGCCCGGCAGGATGGGTCACAAGGACAAGACGG
>CAYOET010000133.1:0-16366 GCA_964402985.1 uncultured Bauldia sp.
CCGCCGGTCCTGGCGACGCTCCACGCCCCGATCGACTGGTATCCGCCCGAGGCGCTCCGTCCGGCGCGCCCGAACACCTGGCTCAACCCGGTGTCCGAAGCGCAACTCCTCGAGCTGCGCCCGAGCGCGCAGCTCCTGCCAGTGGTGCCGGGCGGCGTGAAGGTGCCCGAGCGTCTGCCGCCACATGCCAAGCGGCACTTCGCGCTCCTTATCTCCGACCTCGCGCCCGAGCACGGGATCACGCTCGCCATCGACGCCGCGCGCCGCGCCGGGGTCTCGCTGCTGATCGCCGGCGAGGTGCCGGACGACGAGCCGCATGCGCGCTATTTCCGCGAGGAGATCGCTCCGCGCCTCGATCGCCAGCGGCGCTATATCGGCACGATCGACGCGGGGCGCCGGCGCCGGTTGCTGGCCGCCGCGCGCTGCCTCCTCATCCCCTCGCATGTCGACGAAGGCGCCGCCGACCGGGCGCGCGAGGCGCTGGCGGCCGGGACGCCGGTGGTCGGCTTCGCCGGTGGACCGCTGGTGGGGACGATCGACCACGGCCGTACCGGGTTCCTGGTCTCCGACGGCACCGAGATGGCGGGCGCGATCGCCACCGCGCCGGTCCTCGACGGCATGACCTGCCATCGCGTGGCGAGCGAGCGCTTCTCCTTGCGGCGCATGATAGGGCAGTATTTCGACCTCTACGCCTATCTCGCCAAGCCGCGGGAAATGCTCATGGCAGGCCAGTGAACGATACGAGCGCGCCGCCTCGGCCAAAGCTCCTGCCGCCGCCCAAGCCGGCTGCAACGGGCCGGTCTTCGGGCTGGGAGGAGGAGCTGTCGTCCGATTTCGAGGACGCGGCGCGGAAGCGGCTGCGCCGCAATCGGGGGCTTGCCTCCGGGCTCCTCGCCGTCGCCGCGCTGATCTTCGTCGCTACGCTCTTCATGCCCGAGCCGGGGTTCTGGGTGCTTCTCGTGCGCACGGCGGCGGAGGCCGGCATGGTCGGCGGCGTGGCGGACTGGTTCGCGGTAACCGCTCTTTTTCGCCGGCCGCTCGGCCTCCCCATCCCGCACACGGCAATCATCCCCAACAACAAGGAGCGGATGGGACGGGCGCTCGGCCGCTTCGTCGAGCGGAACTTCCTCAACCCCGATGTGCTGATCACCCGGCTCCGCACCGCCAAGCCTTCGCGCCAGCTGGCGGCGTGGCTGGCCGAGCCGGGCAGCGCGGAGCTCGTCTCGGATTCGGTTGGGGCTTCGCTGCCCTATCTCGTCCACTCGCTGAACAGCCCGGACCTTCATGAGTTCGCGCAGCGCACGATCGGCGAGCGGCTGCGGCAGACCGATGTCGGCCCGGTGCTGGCGCGCGTGGTGCGCGCCGCCAGCCAGAGCGGCGAGGCGGACGTGATCATCGACCGGATCATCGGCCTCGCCGAGACCTGGCTCAGCGACAACCGCCACCAGGTCGACCGCGTCGTCCACGAGCGCAGCCATTGGTGGATACCGAAGAGCGTCGACCGGCGGGTGGCCGATGCGCTGGTCGGCGGCGTGATCGACGTCCTCCATCGCCTGCGCGAACCCGACAGCGACACGCGGCAGAAGTTCCGCCTCGCGATAGCGAGCCTCGCCGACGGGATCGAGCAATCGGCGGCGCAGCGCGAGCAGGTCAACGCCGCCAAGAACCGGCTCCTGGAGGATCCCGAGATCCAGGCGTGGATCGGGTCGCTGTGGACGCAGCTCGCCGATGCCGTGCGCGACGACGCGACCGCGGCGAACTCGGTCCTCCGCGACGGCCTCGCGCGCGGCCTTGCCTCGCTCGGCCGGGCGCTCGCCACCGACGAGGCGATGCAGGGCCATGTCGACTCGGCGATCGAGCGGGCGGCGCTTCGGCTCATGGACTGGCGCGGCGAGATCGGGAAATTCATCGCCGACGTGGTCAGCTCGTGGGACACGCGCACGCTTTCGCAGCGCCTCGAGCTCGTGGTCGGCAGCGACCTTCAATATATCCGCATGAACGGCACGATCGTCGGCGCGCTCGCCGGCTGCCTGATCTTCCTGCTGAGCCAGCCCTTCGTCTGATCGCCGCGTTGGTCGCGGGCCGGAGCCGGATAAAAAAAGGGCCCGCATTGCTGCCGGCCCTCTCGCTTCCCCAGATGCTGTGTACGCGCGGCTACATCGCGCTCGCGACCCTCACCGGCTCGGTGCGCAGATGGTCGGGGAAGATTTGCGCGAGGTTATCGAGCTTCGGGAGGTCGTTGTAGACGATGTAGGGCTGGTTCGGATTATCGAGAAGGTAGTTCTGGTGATAGCCCTCGGCCGCGTAGAAGGTCTCGAGCGGCTGCACGGTCGTCACGATCGGGTCGCCGTAGACACCGGTCGCGTTCAGCTGGGCGATATAGGCGTCGGCCACCCGGCGCTGGGCGTCGTTGGTGGTGAAGATCGCCGAGCGGTACTGCGTGCCCCAGTCCGGGCCCTGGCGGTTGAGCTGGGTGGGGTTGTGGGCGACCGAGAAGTAGATCTGCAGGATCTCGCCGTAGGAGATCTGCTGCGGGTTGAAGCGAATCTCGACCGCCTCGGCGTGCCCCGTCTGGCCGCGGCTCACCTGGGTGTAGGTCGCGGTGTTCGCGGCGCCCCCGGAGTAGCCGGAAACCGCCATCTCGACGCCCTTGGTGAACTGGTAGACCGCCTGGACGCCCCAGAAGCAGCCGCCGGCGAGGACCGCGACTTCGCTGGTCCCGGTCGAGGCCGGGTTGAGGATCGGCGGGGGGATGATGAACGCTTCCTCTTCGGCCTGGGCGCGCGGCGCCAGGATCAAGGCGGCGGCGAGGAGGGCGGCGGAGGCCGCGACGATCCACGGCCAGCGGGAAACGGGGGAGCCCGTATCGGCGATGGCGCGGGGAGAGTCTGAACGGTCGGGGGAGGGGATCATGGGTCGCCTCAAGGTAGGAGTTCTGTCGGAAAGATAGGTCTGGGAGGGGTCACTTCACAGTCACATTGCAGGGAACCTACCCTTCCTTTTCGCTGGACCAATGGAAAAGGTTACATCGCTCCAGCCTTCCGGCGTTTCCTTCGGTCGAAGCGCCCCGGCCCGGAAGGCGGTCTCTGTCGCCTATACGGCTCCGCAGTCGCCGGGGTTTCACCCTTCATCGAGCTTGACCGCACGGAGGCGGAGGGCGTTGGCGATGACGCTCACCGAGGAGAGGCCCATGGCCGCCGCGGCGATCATCGGCGAGAGGAGGAGGCCGAGCGAGGGGTAGAGGATACCGGCGGCGACCGGCACGCCGAGGCCGTTGTAGATGAAGGCGAAGAAGAGGTTCTGGCGGATGTTGCGCATGGTCGCGTGGCTGAGGCGCCGGGCCCTGACGATGCCCTGAAGGTCGCCGCGGAGGAGGGTGATTCCCGCGCTCTCGATCGCAACGTCGGTGCCCGAGCCCATGGCGATGCCAACGTCGGAGGCCGCGAGCGCGGGCGCGTCGTTGACCCCGTCGCCGGCCATCGCCACGTGCCGGCCCTCGCGGCGGAGGGCATCGACCACCGCGCGCTTGCCGTCGGGAAGGACACCCGCCTCGACCTCGTCGATGCCGAGGGTCTTGGCGACCGCCTCGGCGGTGGCGCGATGATCGCCGGTCAGCATCTTCACGCGCACGCCCTCGGCGCGGAGGGCGCGGAGCGCTTCGGCCGCACCGGCGCGGACCGGATCGGCGACAGCGACCAGGCCGGCGCTCGTTCCCCCGACCGCCACGAACACGACGGTGGCGCCGTCAGCGCGGAGCGCTTCGGCGTCGGCCTGGAGGGCACCGGCGTCGACGCCTTCCTCAGCGAGGAAGGAGGCGCTCCCGACCAACACCGGCTTGCCCTTGACGAGGCCGCGGACGCCGCGACCGGCCGGGCTGTCGAACTCGGTCGCGCGGGCGATCGAGAGGCCGCGTTGGTCGGCGGCGGCGAAGATCGCTTTGGCGATCGGGTGCTCGCTCGCCCGTTCGAGGCTGGCGGCGGCGCGCAGCACGTCGTCCTCCGCGAAGCCCGCGGCGGGGACGATTTTGGTGACGGCGGGCCGGCCTTCGGTCAGCGTGCCGGTCTTGTCGACGACCAGGGTGTCGATCTTCTCGAGGCGCTCGAGCGCTTCGGCGTTCTTGACGAGGATTCCGGCCTCGGCGCCGCGGCCGACGCCGACCATGATCGACATCGGCGTCGCCAGCCCCAGCGCGCACGGGCAGGCGATGATGAGCACGGTCACCGCGGCGACGATTGCGAAGGCGAAGCGCGGCTCGGGGCCGACCAGCATCCAGACGACGAAGGCGAGGATCGCGACGGCGATCACCAGCGGGACGAACCACGACGCGACCTGGTCGGCGAGGCGCTGGATCGGGGCGCGGCTCCGCTGCGCGTCGGAGACCATCTGGACGATGCGCGCGAGCATGGTGTCGCTGCCGACGCGCTCGGCGCGCATCACCAGAGTTCCGCTCTGGTTGATCGTACCCCCGATGACACGGGCGCTGACCTCCTTCGTCACCGGCATCGACTCGCCGGTGACCAGCGACTCGTCGACCGCCGAGCGGCCTTCGATGACCAGCCCGTCGACCGGGATCTTTTCGCCGGGGCGGATACGGATAACGTCCGCGACCGCGACCTGCGCGAGGTCGATCTCCTCCTCGACGCCGTCGGCGCGGAGGCGGCGTGCGGTCGTCGGCGCAAGCTTGAGGAGGGCCTTGATCGCGCCCGAGGTCTTGTCGCGGGCTTGAAGCTCGAGCACCTGACCGAGGAGGACCAGGACGGTGATCGCCGAAGCGGCCTCGAAATAGACGGCGACCGCGCCCTCCATCATGCGGAAGGCGGGCGGGAAGAGGCTGGGGAGGGCGGTCGCGACCACGCTGTAGACCCAGGCGACGCCGGTGCCGAGGGCGATCAGCGTGAACATGTTGAGGTTGCGGGTGACGAGCGACCGCCAGCCGCGCTCGAAGAACGGCCAGCCCGCCCACAACACCACCGGGGTCGCGAAAAGGAGCTGCAGCCAGTTCATCGTCTGGGCGCCGACGAGCCGCGTCAGGCCGAGGAGTTCCCCGCCCATGCCGAGAATGAGCACGGGGAGTGTCAACGCGGCGCCGACCCAGAAGCGCCGCGTCATGTCGGCGAGCTCATGATTGGGCGCGTCGTCGGCGGTGGCGAGGAGAGGCTCGAGCGCCATGCCGCAGATCGGGCACGCGCCGGGACCGACCTGGCGGATCTGCGGGTGCATCGGGCAGGTGTAGATCGTGCCTTCAGGGACGGGCGCGGCGGCTTTGACCGTGCCGGGTATGGGCGATGGGGCCGCGGCGTGGTGGTCGTGACCGGTGTGGTCGTGGCCCGTGTGGTCGTGGCCGTGGCGGTCCGCCGTCTTGGCGAGGTAGCGCGCGGGATCGGCCACGAAGGCGACGCGGCAGCCCTCGGAGCAGAAATAGTAGGTTCGGCCCGCGTGCACCGCGCGGTGGCGGGCGGTTGCCGGATCGACGCTCATCCCGCACACCGGGTCGATGGCGAGTTCGGCTCGGCCCGGTGCGGGCTCGGTCGCGGGATGATGGGAGTGCGCCACGGCGGAAATCCTTGTCTTTACCGGGGGACGGCGGTCGCCAGGTTGATTGACAGATATACCCGGCAGGGGTATATCGCAAGCATGCATCACGAAACGAAATCCGCCGTCCACAAGCGTCTCGTCCGCATCGAGGGGCAGGTGCGGGGTATTGCCCGCATGGTCGAGGACGATAGGTACTGTATCGACATCGTCACGCAGATCGCGGCGGTACGGGCCGCGCTCCGCAAGGTCGAGGAAGAGGTGCTGCGCGACCACGTCGCGCACTGCGTCGAGGACGCGATCGCCTCCGGCGATCAGGGCGAGCAACGGCAGAAGATCGCCGAGCTGATCGACGTGCTCGGCCGCACCAGCCGCTGATCCCCTGGATTCCACGCGGAGCGCCGGACGCGGCCGATCCGCGGGCGGATAGCGCACGGGACGCGAATCGGTCGATGCTGCTACCATCGGCGGACAAGCGGCGGAGCGATGCGGCAGAAACGGGCGCTCATTACCGGCGCGGGCGGCCAGGATGGCTTCTATCTGGCCCAGTTCCTCGCAGCGAAGGGCTACCGCCTCGACCTCGTCAGGCGCAAGTCGGCCGCTTATCGCGTCGAGGGTGCCGAGTGGCACGTGGCCGATCTCGTGGAGGTCGGCGCGGTGGAGGAGCTGATCGCGGCCCTCCGCCCCGACGAGATCTACAACCTTGCCGGCATTTCGCGCCCGGTCGCGAGCTGGGACCTGCCCGTCGAAGCGCTCGCGGTCAACGCCGACCTCCCGCTGCGCATCCTCGAGACGGTGCGGCGGCGCCTCCCGTCCTGTCGCGTCTACCAGGCGAGTTCGTCGGAGATCTTCGGCAACGCCGCGGCGGAGACGCAGGATGAGCTCACGCCCGTGCGGCCGGAGAACCCCTACGCCGTGGCGAAGGCGGCGGCGCATTGGCTGGTGCGGGCCTATCGCGAGAAGCACGGGCTCTTTGCCTGTGGCGGCATCCTTTTCAATCACGAGAGCCCGCGCCGCAGCCTCGCCTACGCGACACAGCGGATCGCTACCGCGGCGGCGCTGATCGCTGCAGGCGAGGTGGATGGCGGCGTGGTGGATGAAACAGGGCGGGGGGTTCTCGTCGATGGCCGCGTCGCGCTCGGCAATCTCGAAATCAGCCGCGATTTCGGGTTTGCCGGGGACTATGTCCACGCGATGTGGCTGATGCTGCAGGCCGATCGAGCGGACGACTACGTGATCGGCACCGGCGAGACGCATTCGATCCGCGAGGTCTGCGAGGTCGCCTTCGCCCATCTTGGGCTCGACTGGCGCGACTTCGTCACCGTCGACCCGGGACTCGTCCGCCGCATCGACTCGCGCCATACCCGCGCCAATCCGGCGCGCGCCCGTTCGGGGTTGGGGTGGTCGCCGACGGTTTCCTTCGCCGGGCTGATCGGGATGATGGTCGAGCGGAACGTCGAGCGCTTCGCGGCGCGGCCGGCGGTTCGCGCGTCAGGCTAAGCGAGGCGCCGACGGCCACGGACGGTCGAGCGGCGCCTCGATGAGTTCGACGGCCCGCTCCACGCCCGAATAGAGCGCGGGATCGCGGCCATAGGCGATGCCCCGCTGCGACAGGGCGGGGCGGTCGGCGACCACGGCCGCCAGCGCTGCGGACCAGGCCGCGGAGTCGAACCCCGCACCGGGCACGGCGCCCGCGCCGGGCACGGCGCCCGCGCCGCTCTTCACGACATGTTCGCTGTAGCCGCAGATCGCGCTGGCGACGACCGGGAGCCCGTTGACGAGGGCCTCGAGGATCACCGTCCCGGTGGTGTCGGTGCGGGCGGGATGGACCAGCACGTCGGCGGCGGCGAGGAGGTCGTGAAAGCGGTCGCTCTGGTTGGGGACGAAGCCGAGGCAGAGGACGCGGTCGGCGACGCCCGCGCGTTCCGCCTGCCGGAGGATCGGCTCCATCTTCTTGTTGCCGGACTCGAGGCCGCAGACGAGGAGCCGCGCCTCGGGCGACAGGGCGAGGGCCTCGACGACCCGGTCGAGGCCCTTGACGATCGGCTGCAGCCCGATCCACAGCCACAACGGACGATCGTCCGGGATTCCCAGCTCCGTGCGGAGGCGCCGACGCTCCGCGAGCGAAAGCGAACGCGGCCGGCGGCAGGTCGGGTCGACCGTCGGTGGGAGGATCGCGAGCCGGTCGGGTCCGATCCCGTATCTAGCGACGAACGGGTCCATCTGCAGCTGGTTGAGGCCCATGACGCGGGTGCGGCTGCGCCGGCCCATGCAAGCCCGTTCGCGGCCGACGAAGGCGCGGTAGCGTGGACCGATGCGCTTCAGGAACGAGATGTCGGGGTGGTGGAAGGGGGTGTCGACGAGGAGAGCAAGATCGGCCGGCATCGCGTGGAAGGCGACGGTACGGTCGAAGCCGCGGCGGCTCGCCCAGCGGAAGCCGTAGGCGAAGAGGCGGATGCGTTCGGGCTTGTAGGCAATGAGCGCAGGGTGGAGGATTCGCGCTACCTTGAAGGGCGCGGCGCCGGTCTCCTCGGCGATCATGATCGTGACCCGGTGGCCGCGCGCCTCGAGACGCTCGGCGATCTGCAGGCAAAGGCCCTCGCGGCCGCCGCGCGGGAAGAGCCGGAAGATGCCGAGCGCAATCTCGAGCGGCCGCCCGGCATAGGCGGCGCTTTCCCCTAGGGTGATCTGCTCGTCTCGTAGCCGCATCGCCGTCAAGTGCATCAAGAGAGCCGGCCCGGTCTGTAGCCTCCGGGGAGACTCGCGTAGCAGTTGATGATAGCAGACCGGCCCTCTCACTTCGATCATCGCCACCCATGAGCACGATCGTCTTCGCCGACCGCACTTCGGCCTATACCGGGCGCTCGCTTGGCGAGCGACCGCTGGGCGGCACGGAGTCGTCAGTGATCCGGCTCGCACGCGAGCTGGCGGCCCGTGGGCACACGGTCTCGGTGCATACGCCGATCGCGGAGGGAGCCGAGGTCGACGGGGTGCGCTGGCGTCCGTTGACGGAGCGGCCCACGGCGGGCGCCGATCTTGCCGTCATCGTGCAGCAGCCGAGCCTTCTCGGCTTCGCGCCGCGTCCGCGGAAGCGCGTGATGTGGGTGCTGTGGATGCCGAACAACCTCAAGCACTACAAGCAGATCGGGAGGATGTGGCGATACCGTCCGGTCCCGCTTCTCATGAGCAAGGCGCAGGACCGCACCTATTCGCCGTGGCTGCCCAAGGGGAAGCGGCCGCTGATCCATCTCGGCCTCCCGGACGAGGTGCGTGGGCTCCCGCCGCTCGGCGCGCCGCCGCGTCGTCGCGCGATCTTCGCCTCGAACGCGAGCCGGAACCTCAAGAGGCTGGTCGGCATCTGGGCCGAGCGGGTGGTGCCCCGCGTCCCCGACGCAATCCTCGAGGTCTATGGCGTCAGCGACCTTCGCTCCGGCGACGATCCGTGGACGAAGTGGCGGGGGAGCTATCTCCCGGACGGCCTCTCCTCCGCCGCGAAGGAATCGGTCCGCATCCATGCCCCGGTCGGTCGCGCCGCGCTCATGGCGGCGATGCGCGAGGCGCGGGTGATGACCTATCCGGGGCACAAATCGGAGGCGTTCTGTCTGACGCTGGCCGAGGCCCAGGCGCTGGGCGTTCCCGCGGTGGTCGGCCGGCTCGCGGCGGTGCCGGAGCGGGTCGTGGACGGCGTCACCGGCTACCACCGCGACGAGGATGAAGGATTTGCCGCCGCGGTCATCGCGCTCCTCACCGACGACGCGCTGTGGCGGGGACAGCACGAGGCGGCCCTGCGCCTGCAACAGGGGCTGTCGTGGCGCGACTACGCCGATCGTTTCGAGGCCGAGTTCCTGTGACGCGTGTTCTCGAATTCGGTCCCGCGCCGTTCGTCAAAACGGTCTACCCGTCGGACACGGTCTATGTGGCGACGGGAGCAGACTCTGCCGGCACGGGCGATGAAGGTGCGCTCGACTTCTCGCTCCGCAACCTTCCGCGGATTCGCAGGCTTCTCGCCGACGAAAGCTTCGATGCCGTGTTCGCCGCCAAGCCGTCGAGCCAGCGCGACAGAGTGCGGCTGTCGACGCTGATCCGCCTCGTTTCCAACCGGCGGGTGTCGACGCGCGGGATCCCGGCGGTCCGCATCTTCGGCGACCGTATCCTCCGCCTCGGGAGCGCGGCGCCGATCGTCCTCTTCGACCCCTCGGACGCGCCTTTCGTGCCGCGGAATGCGCTGTGGCTGTGGGGCCGCGCGGCAGCAATTTTCAAACGCGAGCTGCCGCTCGATCGTTGGTCGATGTTCATGCGGACAGCGCACGAGGACGTTCCGACCCCGCGCTTCCGCCGGATCGAGCGCTACCGCTCGATCCTCGCGAAGGTGCGGCCGATGTCGCTCGGCCTCTCGGTCGAGACGGAGCGCGCCATTCCGGCCGCGCCGCGTGAGAAGCGCAGGGATGTCTTCTTCGCCGGGGCCGGGGAGGCCAACTCCTACGTTCGCGAGACGGGGCTTCGCGAGTTGCGGGCGCTGCGCGAGAGCGGGCTCGACATCGACGTCGCCGAGGGGCGGTTGACGCGGGAGGAGTTCTTCCGCCGCTGCGCGGAGGCGCGGCTGGTGTGGTCGCCGGCGGGGCTCGGCCACGACACGTTTCGCCACTACGAGGCGGCGGCGTGCCAGTCGGTGCCGCTGATCAGTCGCCCGACCATCGAGCAGTATCGGCCCTTCGCGGACGGCGAGACGGCGTTCTTCTACGACCCGGAGGAGGGCGGGCTCGCTCAGGCGATTCATCGAGCGCTCGCGCGGCGCGACGATCTCGTCGCCCTCGGCCGAGCGGCCCGCGCCCATGTGCTCGCGCACCATACGGCGCGGGCGCGGGTCGATCACATGCTGGCGGCCGTCGGCGCGGGTGAGCGCGCCTGAAACGGCTCGGTCGCGGAGCTGAAGAAGAGGGCGCTCGCCTCGTTCCAGCTGATGGGCCGATAGGCGCGGGCCTGCGCGGCCCAATGCTCGCGGTAGGCGAGGTCGACGATCATGCGCCGCATCTCGCGAAGCCAGCCCGCGCTATCGGCCGGGTCGAGGGTGACGCCGTTCGCGCCGACGACCTCGCCGAGGGCACCGCCGGTCGAGGCGATCACCGGCGTGCCGGCCTGCATCGACTCGGTGGGCGGGAGGCCGTAGCCCTCGTAGATCGAGGGATAGAGCGTGAAGGCGGCGCCGGCGTAGAGGCTGCGCAGCGTTCCGTCCGGGACAGCGCCGAGATGGATGAGCGAGCGGCCGTATTCCGGTTCGGCCTCGAGACGCTCGAAGAAGCCGTCCATCTTCCAGCCGCGCCGCCCGGCGAAGACCAGCTTGAAGCCGGTCGCTTCGATCACCCCCTCGGCGACGAGATGGCGCCAGACGTCGATGAGCAGCTGGTGGTTCTTGCGCGGCTCGATGGTCGAGACGAAGGCGGCGAACCGACCGGGCTCGAGGCCGGCAGGAAGGTTGGACGGCGTCGCCCGCTCGCTCGGGATGTCGGCGCCGAGCGGCACGATCCGCCTGTCGCCAAGCTCAAACCCCTGCGACCGGCAGTACTCGCCGGCGGCCTCGGCGTTCGAGCGCGCATTGAACACGACGCGGTCGGCGGAGCGGAAGGCGCGCCGGAAATACTCCTCGAAGATCCGCGCGTCCTTCGGCTTGTACCACTGCGGAAAGAGGATAGGGATGATGTCGAAGCAGAGGACGACGTGGCGGAGCCCGATGGTCCGCTGCAGTCTCGCGAGCGTGTCGATGTCGACGTGGTACCAGTCCGCCTGCGCGTTGACGAACACATCGCCGGGCGCGAGCGACAGCGTATCGTCGAGGATCATGTCGAGCGGCGGGCAGGGGCGGAGGCTTCCATCCTCGTTGATGTAGAGCGAGCGTTCGCCGTTCTTCATGAGGCGATGGAGGTGGTCCTCCGCGCGGGCGTCGCGGCGTCCGGGCGCGGAGAGGATCCTCCGTTCCGCTTCGGCGAGGAGCTTGCGCCGGAACCGGGTGAGCCAGATCGAGGCATCGCCGAACGCCCGCGGCAAATGGCGGAGCATACCACCGTCCTTTTCGCCGGGGTTCCAGAGGAGGGCCGGCTCGACCGACGCCTCGCCGCGCAGGAAAGGGTCGATCCATTCGGGGCGCATCGCGCGCGGGCGGTTGGCGAAAGGATCGAAGACCGTGAAGACGACGTCGCTGCGATGGCTCCGCGCGTAGCGGGCGAGTTCCTGCTGCACGCGCATCATCCCGACCGCCGGCCCGCGCCAGCGGATGAGACTGGAGAGGTCGAAGAGGAGCCTCACCGGGCGGCCCGAGGGGAGAGGGCGGAGTGACGGCGATCTCGGTGGTCATGCCGGTGCGGAACGGCGAACGCTTCCTCACTGAAGCGATGGGAAGCGTGCTGGGGCAGTCGCTCCGCGACCTCGAATTGGTGGTCGTCCTCGACCATTCCACCGACGGCTCCGCCGGTATCGCCGGCGGGCTCGCGGCCGGAGATCGGCGGGTGCGGGTGATCGAGAATGCGGGCGAGGGGCTGGTCGATGCCCTCAATGCCGGGATCGCCGCAGCGGGCGGCGACCTGATCGCGCGGCTCGACGCCGACGACAGGATGCGCGAGGGGCGGTTGCAGCGTCAGCGCGAACTTCTCCTTGCCGACCCGGATATCAGCCTTGTCGGTTCGGCGGCAATCGCGATCGACGCCGAGGGACGCGAGACCGGGGCGGTTCGCGTGCCGGCTGGGGATGCCGAGATCCGCCGGCGGCTGCCGCGCGGCAACCCATTCGTCCACTCGGCCGTGATGATGCGGCGCTCGGCGGTGCTCGCCGCGGGCGGGTATCGCGATCTCTACGCGCATAACGAGGACTACGACCTCTGGCTGCGCCTCGCCGGGCTCGGGCGGCTCGCCAATATCGCCGAGCCGCTGGTCGACCACCGCCGCCACGCCGACGCCGTCTCGGTGCGCTTCGCGGAGCGTCAGCGCCAGGAGCGGCGCCTCTGCCGCCTCGACTGGGAGCGGGCGAGCGGCATCCTGGACGAGAGCACGCATCGCGTGCTCCGCGATGTCCTCGATCGGTCGGCCGGGCGGATCGATGCTCTCTCCGCAGACCCCGCCGCCTGGCAACCGGCCGATGCCGGGCTCCTGGTCGAGGTCCTCTCGCGGCTGAGCGGCGCCGAGGCGAGGAGCGTGGCGAAGGTCGTGCTGGCGGCGCGGCGAGCGGGTCGGCTTTCCTGGCCGGCGGCGGCCCGGCTCGTCTTTGACGCGCGCCTCGCCAGCCGCTCTGCCTATGAGCGGGCCAATCGGGCGGCCGCCGCTTTTCTGATGGGGCTCCCCGCGGCCGCGGTGACCGGACGCCGCGGCTGAAAGCCGGCTACTCGGTCGGCAGGATACAAACGGGTGGACCGAGAACCCGGGCCCGCCTATATAGGTCGCCGTCAGAGCGCCGGATCGTTGAACCGGTGGGGCGGATCGCAAGACCGCTCAAAATCACCAAGCCCGTCCAGTGGCTTAGGTGGGGGATAGTTTAACGGTAGAACTACGGACTCTGACTCCGTCAGTCTTGGTTCGAATCCAGGTCCCCCAGCCAACCCGCCCGGCAAGTCCTCGCGCCCTTCAGATCTTCCGGCTGTCATAGGCCCAGTGGAGGAGTGCTTGGCGCTGGCGGCGGCGGCAGGTGAGGTCGCCGGGGAAGCAGTTGATCTCGACCTGGCGGACGTGGCGGCGGATGGCCTTCCAGCGGGCGATCTGGCGATCGTCCTCGCCGGGAAGCCGGCGGCCCAAATAGTAGCGGCAATACCACTGAAACCAGCCGCGCGGGTCATCGGCGAAGATCCAGCCCTTCTGACGCCAAACAGAGAGGGGCTGGCTGGCGTCGACGCCGAAATAATTGAGCGAGCAGTCGCGCTTGCCAGTCGCGAGCCTGGCCTCCTCGAACCAGCCCGCCGGGAACTCGTCGCGGCAATCGGTCAGGTACTTCCCGCAGAAGACGCCGAGCGCGAGCATTTCGGCGGGGGTGAGGTCGGGCCGGAAGGCAGGGGCGAAGTTTTCGCCGGCCGGTTCGCTCAACTGGTAGCGATAATTCGACTGCATCCGGTCGTTGGCGACGACGAGCCGCTTTCGGGTCCGGCTCATCGGCGATCTCTCCGACGCTCGTTATCGACACCGCTGGCAAGGTGGAGCCAGGCGCCCAAGACCTCGACCCAAAGTCGAATCGAGGGGGAGAAACAACTAGGGGTGGAGGTTTGAATCATCCCGAAAAAGCTGCGGCCTGGCCATTCTCGACCCTGCATCGGCGCTTGATCCCGGCTCCCCACGATTGAAATAGAGTCTTTCATATCAATCAGTTGCTTGATGCGTCGGAGAGACTGCTGCAGCGCAACAAAAATCGTTCGCCGTCTCCTCGCCTTTGTTTTGCCCGACGCGCTGGTCCTGATACAACCGAAGACGAAACCGAACCGAGGGTGGGCCGTCGCGCACGCGCCGGCCTATCGGAAGGATTTGCGACTTGGAGACCGACGACGGTCCTGCCTTGGCGGAGGCAGGGTCGAGCGCCAAACTGCAGGAGAGAGCCGAGAAGAGCGGAGAGGTCTTTAGCGATCAAGGGGATCGTCAAAGACGGCGTAACGGCCGCAAGAGAAGGCGGAAGCGCCGCTCGGCATTTCTTCGCGAACACGCTGCGGAGGGTTCGACCACCGCGGCGCCTGAGCTGTTGCGCGTAGCCGAACCGGATGTGGTTCCGGCGACGCTCGCCCTTGGGCTCGGCGAGGCGATCGGCTTGGCCGAGACGGGGCCGAGCGTTGCGCCGCGCCGCGAGGGGCCGTTCTACGGCGCACTCGATCTTGGCACCAACAATTGTCGCCTCCTTATCGCCACGCCGCGCGAGCGCGGCTTCCGCGTGGTCGACGCCTTCTCGCGCATCGTGCGCCTCGGCGAGGGGCTCGGCCAGACCGGCCATCTCAGCCAGGCCGCGATGGACCGCGCCATCGAGGCGCTTAAGGTCTGCGCTGCCAAGCTCGCTTCGCGCGAGGTGGTGCGGACCCGGATGATCGCCACCGAGGCCTGCCGCGTCGCCCGCAACGGTGCCGAGTTCCGCGAGCGGGTGCGTGAGGAGACCGGCCTCGAACTCGAGGTCGTGTCGCAGGAGATCGAAGCGCGCCTCGCCGTCGCCGGCTGCGGCTCGCTGGTCGACCCGCGCGCCGCGGGGGCGCTCCTCTTCGACATCGGCGGGGGGTCGAGCGAACTGGTCTGGATCGACCTTCGCAATGCTAGCGAGGGACGCCGCCGCATCACCGACCGGATCCGCAGCTGGGTGTCTTTGCCGCTCGGGGTGGTCAGCCTGTCGGAACGTTACGGTGGCGAAACGGTTCCCCGGTCGGTGTTCGAGGCGATGGTCAGCGAGGTTTCCGGGCTTCTCGGCCTTCTCCCCGAGGTCACGGAGCTCGACGCGGCGATCGCCGCGGGCGGCATGCATATGCTCGGCACCTCGGGGACCGTCACGACGCTCGCCGGCATCCATCTCGGGCTCAAGCGCTACGACCGGCGGATGGTCGACGGGGTGTGGCTGAGCGGGGGGGAGGTCTCGGGGGTGATCGACCAGCTGGTCGCGACCGACTATGAGGGGCGCGTCGCCAACCCGTGCATCGGGCGCGAGCGGGCCGATCTCGTGATTGCCGGCTGCGCCGTGCTCGAGGCGTTCCGCCGGCGCTGGCCGGTCGAGCGGCTCAGGGTCGCCGACCGCGGGCTCCGCGAGGGCATGCTCGTCGACCTCATGGCGCGCGACCGCGTCTGGCACCGCGCGCGGGCGGGCGACGGCAAGGCCAGGGCGAGCAACTGACATGGCGGACGAGAAAGGCGAGGGGCGCGGTGCCGGCCGCGCACTCCACGTGCGGGTCAAGACCGCGAAGAAGCGCTCGGTGTCCTCGGTGCAGTGGCTGCAGCGGCAGCTCAACGACCCTTACGTCGCGCGTTCCAAGCGCGAGGGCTACCGGTCGCGCGCGGCCTACAAGTTGATCGAGATCGACGACAAGCATCACCTCCTCGGCCCCGGCAAGCGCGTGGTCGATCTCAGCGCGGCGCCGGGCGGGTGGACGCAGGTCGCGGTCGCGCGCACCAATTCGACCGACGCAGACCCGATGGTGGTTGCGCTCGACATCCTGCCGATGGACCCGATGCCGGGCGCGACCGTTCTCCTCAAGGACATGCTCGCCGAGGACGCGCCGGACGCGATCCGCGCCGCGCTCCGCGGCCACGGCGCCGACCTCGTCCTCGCCGACATGGCGGCGCCGACGATCGGCCACCGCCAGACCGATCATCTGCGCATCGTCAACCTCTTCGAGGCCGCCGTCGCGTTCGCGGTCGAGGTGCTCGAGCCGGGCGGCCATTTCCTCGCCAAGGTCTTCCAGGGGGGCGCCGAGAACGAGCTCCTCGCGATGCTGAAGCGGCACTTCAACAAGGTAATCCACGTCAAGCCGCCGGCGAGCCGGACGCAATCGGCGGAGCTCTATCTGCTGGCGAAGGGGTTCAAGGGAAGAGGGCAGTAGGATGCCGCTCTACCCGCGTTCCCGCGCCGCGGTGACCGGGTCGGGCACCGGCTGGTCGTCGACCGTGGTCGGGCGGCGGTGGCCGGAGACTTCGCGGCCGGCGTCGGGGCGAAGACGCCAGAAGGGGAAGATGCTGCTCGCGCTGATCAGCCCGACCAGCACGAAGGGGATAACGAAGTCCCCGGCCTCGATGCTGCCGTGGCTGGTCAGTTCGAGGGCCATGGCGCCGACACTGATGCCGACCGCCAGCGAGACCTGCTGCACCACGCTGTTGAGGGTGGTCGCGGCGCTCAACTTCCC
>CAYOET010000134.1:0-2814 GCA_964402985.1 uncultured Bauldia sp.
GGTTGTTCGATGGAGCGGAGAAAAGCATGTCGCGGATGGCCCCAGTCTGAAGCGCCCGTTGTCTGTCGTTCAGGTTTGACGATCCGTGCTTCCCCGGGCCCCGGACACGGCCTTTGCGGCCATTTCGCCGCCCGCCTTCCCATCGCAAAAAGGCCTTGAACCCGCATCCCGAAGCGCCGCCGGACGCGGTTTCGAAGGACAGACGATCCAGTACCCTGCCCTGATGCCCGAGTTCATCACCCGCGCCGCCCTGACCGCCGACCTTCGTCGCCTCGGCGTCGCCTCGGGTGACACCGTGATGGTGCACGCCGCGATGAGCAAAGTCGGCAAGCTGCTGAACGGCCCCGTTTGGATGAAGTGCCATCGCCGGCCGGGACGCCCCTCATTCGGCCGCTGGCGCAGAGCTCCGCTCTTCGGCGAGATAACCTTCGAAGAGCTGCAGCCACCTGTCGAGCGCCCAGATGGCATTGTGGTCGCCGGCTGCACGCGCCTGCCCCCGCCTGAACTCGATGTGGCCCACGATCGTGGCCGTCAGCTCGACCCGCGCCTCTGCCTTGAGCCTTCGACGCTGCGACTCGTCCATCCCGCACACACCTTCCGAACTGCGTATGCGTCGGTAGGTGATTCTCCGCCGCTCGGCCGTTGCGGTTTTGCCGAGGTGACGCAAAAAGAGGCATCGGGTTGAGGCGCGCTGGGGCACACGTGAAACAAAACCGCCCGTCGACTCGTATCCGCTGAGCCTCCGACGAGACCGGAAATTGCCCGAGCCCTTCTTCTCCCGAAAACTCCCGTTGCAGGTCGCCGTCGCGCTCCTCTTGCTGATCCCGATCAGCGTTGGCGCGATGGGCATCCTCCTCGGCCCCCACTGGCTCGGCCTCGACCCTCCCTGGCCGGCCTCCCTCGACAGCCATTTCCGCTACCTCTCCGGCATCTTCTTCGCCGGCGGCGTTGCGTTCGTGTCCACGATCCCGCGCATCGAGCGTCACACCGGCCGCGTCCGTCTTCTCGCCGCCTTGGTCGTCGCCGGCGGCCTCGCGCGCGCCTACTCGCTTTCGGCAGTGGGCATGCCGACCAGCGGGCATCTCTTCGGCCTGGCGATGGAACTGATCGTGACGCCGCTGCTCGTGATCTGGCAGGCGAGGGTGGCCGCGTCGAACCCTGGCCGCTAGCCGCCCCGACGCCGCCTCGCCGCCGAGAACACGCGCCGGAAATCCACGACTCCGGTGATCTGGCAGAACACGACGAACAGCAGCACGCCCCCGATCGCCACCGCGAAGATGGTGAGGAAGCGCACTACCTCGCTTGGGTCGTTGATCAGTGGCGCGAGGAGGCTCTCTGCGAACCACAGCACCACGCCCATCAGCGCCGCGGCGAGCGCGAGGAGCGGCAGGCGCCGCCTCAGCTCGGCGTCGGCGTGGAAATAGCCGCGCCGCCACAGCGTCACGCCGAGGAGGATTGCGTTGACCCAGCCCGAGATCGTCGTCGCCGCCGCGATGCCGACATGCTGAAAGACCGGGAAGAGCGCGAAGGAGAGGGCGACGTTGACCGCGACCCCGATCGCCGCGAACCACATCGGCGTCTTGGTGTCCTGGCGCGCGAAGAACCCCGGCTGGAAAACCTTGATCAGCACGAAGGACGGCAGGCCGACCGCGAAGGCCGCCACCGCCGCCGCCGTCGCCACCGTGTCGGAGGCGTCGAATTCGCCCCGTTCGAAGAGCACATGCACCAGCGGCTCGGCGAGGACGGCAAGCGCGATCGCCGCCGGCAATGTCAAGGCCATGGCGAATTCCATCGCCCGGTTCTGCGTGTGCCGAGCCGTCTCGTCCTGCCCCGCGCGAAGCTGGCGAGCGAGGTCAGGGAGGAGCACCACGCCGATCGCGACGCCGACGATCCCGAGCGGCAGCTGATAAAGCCGATCGGCGTAGTAGAGATACGACACGGCGCCGGGGATCAGCGAGGCGATGATCGTCCCGATCACGATGTTGATCTGCGTCACCCCGCCCGAGATCGCCCCCGGCACGACGAGCCGGAGGAACTCCTTCACCCGCGGCGTCAGCCTCGGCCGCAGGAAAGGCACGCCCATGCCGGCGCGATGCGCCGCCCACATCACGACGCCGAGTTGGAGGACGCCGCCGATCACCGTCGCCCAGGAGAGGACAAGGCCCGCCTCGACCGAGTTCTCCAGCCCCAGCCAGAGGACGAGGATCAGCGCCCCGATGAACACGACATTGAGCATCGCGGGCGCGAACGCCGCCGCCGCGAATTTTCCGCGCGAGTTGAGGACGCCCGAATAGAGCGCGAGCAGCGAGACCAGCGTCAGGTAGGGAAAGGCGATCCGCGTCAGCAGCACCGCGAGGTCGAACTTCTCCGGGTCGCCGGCGAAACCCGGCGCCAGCACCAACATGAGGAGCGGCATCGCGATCTCGGCGATCGCGGTCAGGAGGAGGAGCGAGGTGAGGAGGATCGACAGCGCCTCCCCGCCGAACCGCCGCGCCTCCGCCTCGCCCTCGCCCTCGAGGGTGCGCGCATACATCGGCACGAACGCCGAATTGAACGCACCTTCGGCGAACAGCCGCCGGAAGAGATTGGGCAGCCGGAACGCCACCACGAAGGCATCCGCGACCGGCCCGGTGCCGAGCGCCGCCGCGAGAAACATGTCGCGCACGAACCCGAGGATGCGGCTCGAGAACGTGGCACCGCCAACCGTCGTGAAATTCTTGAGCAGCGACATCAGCCCACTGTTCCGCTGCTGGTGTACCCGAGTTGGCCTTCTCCGCGGCTCTGCAGCCTTCCCCCTCTCCCCGGGGGGGAGAG
>CAYOET010000135.1:0-19545 GCA_964402985.1 uncultured Bauldia sp.
ATAGGTCTCGCGGCCGTCCTCGTGACGCCCGCCCTGTGCCGCGGCAATGACGAATGATCCGGTTTCGATCGCTCGGGCCCTCAGAAGAACATGCCAATGCGCTTCGCCGGTCTGTCGGGTGAAGGCCGACGGCACCGTGAGAACGCTTGCCCCGGACTGTGCCAGCATCCGGTAAAGGGCGGGGAAACGGACGTCGTAGCAAATGGTTAAACCGAGCCGCGCGCCCGGAATATCGCCCACCACTGCGTGTTTCCCGGCGTGATAGGTGCGCGACTCCCGCCAGCTTTCTCCGCCCGGCAGGTCCACGTCGAACATGTGGATCTTATCGTAGTGGACGATCGCCTTCCCGTCGGGGCCGATCAGGAAGCTCCGGTTGGCGACGCTCTCGCCGTGCAGCCGGATCGCCAGCGACCCGACATGGAGGTGGATGCCGAGCTCGGCCGCCAATTCCTTGAACCGGGCGAGCGCCGGGTCGTCCTTCTCCTCGTGGATCGAGGCGAGGAGCCGCGTCCGGTCGCGATCGACGAGACCGGTCATTTCCGGCGTCTGCACGTAGGTCGCGCCCTGCCCCGCCGCCTCGCGGATCAGCGCTTCGGCGGCTGCGACGTTGGCCGCGATGGTGATGCCCGAGCGCATCTGCACCGCCGCTGCGAGAAAGGCCGTCATTCCTTCACCACCAGCGCAAAGACGAGGACGTCGACCGACGCGGCGCCGGCCTTCGCCAGGACCCGCGTCGCGGCCTTCGACGTCTCGCCGGTCGTGAAGACGTCGTCGACGAGGACCACCCGCTTGCCGGCAAGAGCCTCGCGCTGCGCCGCTCGGATCGCGAACGCGCCGGCGACGTTGCGCGCCCGCTCCGCCGCGCTGAGCCCGACCTGTTGCCGCGTCGCCTTCACGCGAATGAGCGCTTCGGCCGCGAATGTCTTGCCCGCTCGCTTCGCGATCTCGGCGGCGAGCTGGGCGGACTGATTGAACCGCCGGCTCCACAGCCTTTGCCGGTGCAGCGGGATCGGCACGATGAGGTCGGCGCCCGCGACGAGCTCGGCCCCCGACCGGCCCATCCACCCCGCCATCCAGCGCGCAAGGTCGAGGCGGTCGCGATATTTGAGCGCGTGGACGAGCTTTCGCGCGACGTCGTCATGCCTGGCCACCGCGCGGAGCCGCCCGAACGGCGGTGGGTCTGCGATCGCCGCCGGCGACAGCGCGCCAACGCCCGGATCGTAGGCGAACGGCGTTCCCAGCCGCTCGCAATAGGGCCGCTCGATCAGCGACAGGCCCGACCAGCACTCTGCGCAAAGGCCGCCTTCCGCGCCCACCTTCGTGTCGCAGGCGAGGCAATGCGGCGGCCACAGGAAGCGCACGATCCCGCCACCCGCCCGGCGCAGACCGAGCACGGCAGCGGACCGGGGCACTGTCTCTGCAACGCCGGTTTCAGCCATGTCCGTGATGGCTATCCCTTTTTGACGGCGCGTCAACCACGCACCATAAGAGCGGAAATGGATGGTGGACTTGATCCCGCTTTTCGACCGCGCCCTCGTTGCCCGCCGCCTCCGCCGCGCCGCGGCTGAGCCGGCCGATTTTCTGCTCCGCCGCGCCGCCGACGATCTCGTCGAGCGTCTGGCCGCGGTCTCCCGCCGCTTCGCGACTGCCGCCGACATCGGCACGCCTGGCGAAGCCCTCGCCTCGGCGCTCGCGGCGACCGGGCAGGTCGACACGCTCGTCCGTCTGCGCCCACTTCTGGTGGAGCCCGTCGATCGCCTGACGGTCCTTGCCGACGAGGAACTCCTTCCCCTCGCCGACTTCTCGCTCGACCTCATCGTCTCGGCGCTGTCCCTGCAATGGGTCAACGACCTCCCGGGGACGCTCGTCCAATTCCGCCGGGCGCTGAAGCCGGACGGCCTCTTCCTCGCCGCCTTCATCGGCGGCGACAGCCTGCCCGAGCTCCGCACCGCCTTCGCCGCCGCCGAGGCCGAGCTGCGCGGCGGCGCTTCGCCTCGCGTGGCGCCTTTCGTCGATCTCTCGGAAATGGGCGGCCTCCTCCAGCGCGCCGGCTTCGCGCTGCCGGTCACCGACCGCGACCGCGTCGTCGTCCGCTACGCCTCGATGCTCGAGCTGATGCGCGACCTTCGCGCGATGGGCGCGACCAACGCCCTCGTCGAGCGCGACCGCCTACCGCTCGCCCGCGCCGTGCTCTTCCGCGCAGCGGCGATTTACGCCCAGCGCTTTGCGGACACGGACGGCCGCGTCCGCGCCACGTTCGAAATTCTGTCGGTATCGGGTTGGGCCCCGGACGCGAGCCAGCAGAAGCCGCTCCGGCCAGGCTCGGCGGGCGCGCGCCTCGCCGATGCGTTGGGAACGGACGAACGGAGCGCCGGCGAGAAAGCCGTACCGCGCGAGGGCTAGTTGCCCCAGGCCTCGAGATTGCCGAACGAGAGATAGAGCTCGTGCAGGTTCGCGCCGAGAAGGCCGGCCGCAACGACGATCGCGACCGCGATAAGCGCCGCGAGGAGCGAGTACTCGATCGCCGTGGCGGCGCGCCGGTCGCGCCAGAAGCCAACCGACGAACCCGCGTCTTGTGCGGCCTTTCCGTCCTTGAGCTGCATAGCGGTTCCCGATGAGCGGCCGACAACGCTGGGCACCTGGCCAAGCGAGCGAAGTTAACCATCGAGGTCTGAAGGACTATTTAAGCGCCGCGCTGAAACGAGCCAGCATCTAGAGCTTGTCCGCGATCAGCGAAAGTAAAGGTTTATCAGCCGGAACAAAGGGATAGTCGGAAAGCTTCGCGGGCCGCACCCACTTCAGCACCTGACCTTCCCGCGCCTCTGGTAAACCCGTCCATTTGCGGCACACATAGAGGGGCATGAGGAGATGGAAGCTTTCGTAACCATGGCTGGCGAAGGATAGCGGCGACAGGCACGGCACGCAGATCTCGACCCCGATCTCCTCGCGGAACTCGCGCAGGAGCGCATCCTCGGGGCTCTCGCCGGCCTCCACCTTGCCGCCCGGAAACTCCCACAGGCCGGCCATCGCCTTGCCCGCGGGGCGCTGCGCGATGAGCACCCGCCCGTCGCTGTCGATCAGCACGCACGCGGCGACCACGAGGAGCCGCTTCTGCGCCGCCGCGGGACTAGCTTCGGTAGTCGCCATTGATCGCGACATACTCCTTAGTGAGGTCGCAGGTCCACACCGTGTCGCGCCCTTTGCCGAGGCCGAGATCGACCGTGATGGTGATCGCCTGGTTGCGCATGTACTCGGAGGTCGCGGCCTCCGAATAGTCGAAGTCGCGCTCCCCGTTCACGGCCACGCGGATGGAACCGTAGTAAATCGCGATCCTGTCGCGGTCGGCCGGCTCGCCGGCCTTGCCCACAGCGGCGACGATGCGGCCCCAATTGGCGTCCTCGCCGGCGATCGCGGTTTTCACCAGCGGCGAGTTGGCGATCGACATGCCGATCCGCCGCGCCGACTTCTTCGAGGTCGCCCCGGTGACGTTGATGGCGACGAACTTCCGCGCCCCCTCCCCGTCGCGCACCACCTGGTGCGCGAGGTCGCGGGGGGGGTGGGCGAGCGCGGGGCGGAAAGCCATAACCCGCCGGGCGGCCGGGTCGCTCAGCACCTCGCCGCCGGCCTTGCCGGTGGCGAAGAGGAGAAGCGTGTCCGAGGTCGAGGTGTCGCCGTCGACGGTGATGGCGTTGAAGCTGTCGACCGTTTCCTTGCGCAGCATCTCGGTGAGGAGCGGCGCCGCGATCGGCGCGTCGGTCACCACGAAGGAGAGCATCGTCGCCATGTCCGGCGCGATCATCCCCGCACCCTTGGCGATGCCGTTGATGGTGATGCTCGTCCCGCCCCACGCCACCGTCCGGGTGGCGACCTTGCGGTAAGTGTCGGTGGTCATGATCGCGCGCGCCGCGTCGTGCCAAGCCGTACCGGTCGCTCTCGTCGCGGCCGGCCCGATCACCGGCGCGAACTTGCTGGCGTCGAGCGGCTCGCCGATCACCCCGGTGGAAGCTAGGAACACCTCGTCCGGCCGGCAGCCCACCGCTTCCGCCACCATTTGCGCCGAAGCCACGACCGTGGCCTTGCCGCGCATGCCGGTGAAAGCGTTGGCGTTGCCGGAATTGACGAGGAGCGCGCGCGCCGTTCCCGACGCGAGCGCCGAGCGGCACCAATCCACGGCCGCCGACGGGCATTTCGAGCGGGTGAAGACCCCGCCCACCGTGGTGCCGGGGTCGAAGACCATCAGCGTCACGTCGGTTCGGCCGGGGTAGCGCACCCCGGCCGAAGCGGTGGCGATCCTCGCTCCGCGGACCTCGGGGAGGTCAGGAAACGAGAGTGGCGCGAGCGGCGAGACGCCCGTCACGGCCCCCATGCGCGACGAGCCTCTTCGCTACGGAGTCGGCGCGGCCGGCGCCGGTGCGGCCGGCGCGGGAGCGGCGGGAGCCTCAGGCGCGGCCGGCGCCGTCGGGGTCGCGTCGGCGACCATGAGGCAGTCGACCACCGTGCGCGGATCGATGTCGTCGATCACCACCGGAGTGGGAGTCGGCGGCGTCGGCACGTCGGCAGTGGAGACGAACGTCGCGCGGTTGGTCAGTTCCTCCACCCAGGCGCGGTAGTACTCGCTCCACAGATGCTGCTCGAGATTGTCGCGGACCTCGTCGAAGGCCGGCGGCGGTGTCATCCGGCGCTCCTCGGCCTTGATGACGTGCCAGCCGAACTGGGTCTGCACCGGCTGCTCGGTGATTGCCCCCGGCTCGAGCGCGAAGAGCGCCGCATCGAAAGCATCGACGGTCTGGCCGCGCTGCATGAAGCCGAGTTCGCCGCCGTTCTCCTTGGTGGTCGCATCGGTCGACAGCCGGGTCGCGAGTTCAGCGAAGTCCGCTCCGGCGCGGAGCTGCGCGATGATGTCGATCGCCTCGGGTTCGCTGGCGACCAGGATATGGCTGGCCCGCACCTCTTCCTGGGTCGAGAGCTCGGCGGCGAGCTTGTCGTAGCAGGCCTGGACGAGGTCCTCGGTGATCCGCCCGATCACCTTCTCGTTGACGAACACGTCGCGGAGCGCCTGGCGGCGATAGAATTCCATCCGGTCGGCGAAGTCGGCCGCCTGGTCGAGCCCGGTCGAAGTCGCTTGGTCGGCGAGGAGCTTGAGCGTGACCAGCATGTTGGTCGCCGCATTCATGCGCTCGCCGAGCGGCACGCTCTCGAGCTCGGCGCTGAGCACGAAGCTCGCCACCGAAACGTCGCCGCGGGTGATCGGCTCGCCGTTGACGTAGCCGATGATGGTGTTCTCGTCCCCCTCGGGCACGGCGGGAACCGCGGCCGCCTCGCCGGGCGGCACGGGCGCCGCCGGTTCGGGGGCGGCGGGAGCGGCAGGAGCGGCCGGCGCGGCAGGAGCCTCCGCGGCGGGCGCCGGAGCGGCTGGAGCGGGGGCGGCGGGAGCAGCCGGAACGGGCGTCACGGCCGGAGCCTGGGCCGCAGCGGGCGACAACGCGATCGCGGCCGAAAGGATGGTGCCTGACGCTAGCGCCAAAGCGCGGCCGGCCAGCCCGAAGCGGGCGGAATTCATGGGGGTCATGCTACTCCCTTACTTTTGTTTGACCCGGGGCAAGCGGGTCGTCGCCCAGCCAGATTTTGCCTGGCCGTAGCCGACCCCGGAGCGCCGTTGACATCGAAATGACCCCCTCTTATCTGTCTCAAGTCCCGGCGTCCAGAACGCTTTGACTCTCCTGGAATGGCAGCGCTCCAGCGAATTTCGCGGAGCCGGGCTCCCGCCATTTCTTAGCGCAAGGCCTGGGCCCCACGCCTCCCGATGGGACGCCCTGAAGGACTCTTTTGGATGAATGCACTCGGTAATCTCGCGAAGAAAATCTTCGGCTCGTCCAACGATCGGCGCGTCAAGTCGCTCCAGCCCACGGTGGCCGCAATCAACGCGCTCGAGAAAGAGGTCTCGCGCCTCACCGACGAGGAACTTCGCGCCCGCACCGCCGCGTTCAAGAAGGAGGTCGCGGAAGGCAAGTCGCTCGACGATTTGCTCGTCCCGGCCTTCGCAACAGTTCGTGAAGCCGCCAAGCGCGTGCTTGGCCAGCGCCATCTCGACGTCCAGCTGGTCGGCGGCGCGATCCTCCATCAGGGCGCCATCGCCGAGATGAAGACCGGCGAGGGCAAGACCCTCGTCGCCACGCTCGCCGTCTATCTCAACGCTCTGGCCGGCAAGGGCGTCCACGTCGTCACCGTCAACGACTACCTCGCCAAGCGCGACGCCGAGTGGATGGGCCAGATCTACCGCTTCCTCGGCATGTCCGTCGGGGTGATCGTCCACGGCCTCGACGACCCGCAGCGCCGCGAGGCCTACGCCGCCGACATCACCTACGGAACCAACAACGAGTACGGCTTCGATTACCTCCGCGACAACATGAAGTACGACCTGCGCTCGATGGTCCAGCGCGGTCATAATTTCGCGATCGTCGACGAGGTCGACTCGATCCTCGTCGACGAGGCCCGCACCCCGCTCATCATCTCGGGCGCGCTCGACGACCGCTCCGAGCTCTACAACAACATCGACGTTCTCATCCCGCAGCTTCTCGCCGAGGACTACGAGCTCGACGAGAAGCAGCGCACCGTCAACCTCACCGAGGTCGGCACCGAGAAGCTCGAGAACCTCCTCCGCGACGCCGGCCTCCTCAAAGGCGAGTCGCTCTACGACGTCGAGAACGTGACCATCGTTCACCACGTCAACCAGGCGCTCAAGGCCAACAAGCTCTTCCAGAAGGACAAGGACTACATCGTCAAGGACGGCGAGGTCGTCATCATCGACGAGTTCACCGGCCGCATGATGAAGGGTCGCCGCTACTCCGAAGGGCTCCACCAGGCCCTCGAGGCCAAGGAGCACGTCAAGATCCAGCCCGAGAACCAGACCATGGCCTCGGTGACCTTCCAGAACTATTTCCGCCTCTACGACAAGCTCGCCGGCATGACCGGCACCGCCGCCACCGAGGCCGAGGAGTTCGGCAACATCTACGGCCTCGAAGTGGTCGAGATCCCGACCAACCGCCCGATGATCCGCCAGGACGACGACGACGAGGTCTACCGCTCGGTCGACGAGAAATACAACGCCATCGTCGGTCTCATCAAAGAGGCCAACGCCAAGGGCCAGCCGATCCTTGTCGGCACCACCTCGATCGAGAAGTCGGAGCTCTTCTCCGAGCGCCTCAAGAAGGAGCGCGTGCCCCACAAGGTGCTGAACGCCCGCAACCACGAGGAAGAGGCCTTCATCATCGCCCAGGCCGGCGTGCCGGGTGCGGTCACCATCGCCACCAACATGGCCGGCCGCGGCACCGACATCCAGCTCGGCGGCAACCCCGACATGCGCATCCTGCAGGAACTCGGCGACATGCCGGCCGGCGAGGAGCGTTCGATCCGGGAAGCTGAGATCCGCGCCGACGTCGCCGAGCTGAAGAAGCAGGCCCTCGCCGCCGGCGGCCTCCACGTCATCGGCACCGAGCGCCACGAGAGCCGCCGCATCGACAACCAGCTGCGCGGCCGCTCCGGCCGGCAGGGCGACCCCGGCAACTCGCGCTTCTTCCTGTCCCTGCAGGACGACCTCATGCGCATCTTCGGCCACGAGCGCATGGGCCCCCTCCTCCAGAAGCTCGGTCTCAAGGAGGGTGAATCGATCACCCATCCGTGGATCAACAAGGCCATGGAGAAGGCCCAGCAGAAGGTCGAGGCGCGCAACTTCGACATGCGCAAGAACCTCCTCAAGTTCGACGACGTGATGAACGATCAGCGCAAGGTGATCTTCGAGCAGCGCATCGAGCTCATGTCGGGCGCGGACGTGTCGGAAACCGTCACCGACATGCGCCACGACGTCATCAACGCGCTCGTCGGCAAGTACATCCCCGAGCGCGCCTATGCCGAGCAGTGGGACACCGAGGGCCTCAAGACCGAGCTGCGGGAGAAGCTTCGCCTCGATCTTCCGGTCGTCGAGTGGGCAAAGGAAGAGGGCATCGCCGACGAGGAGGTGCGCGAGCGCGTCACCCGCATCGCCGACGAGGCTTACGCCGCCAAGATCGCCAAGTTCTCGCCCGAGCTGATGCGCCAGGTCGAGAAGCAGGTTCTCCTCCAGGGTCTCGACGCCCTCTGGCGCGAGCACCTCGTGATGCTCGACCATCTCCGCCAGGTGGTCGGCCTTCGCGGCTACGCCCAGCGCGACCCGCTCAACGAGTACAAGACCGAGGCCTTCGAGCTCTTCCAGGCCCTCCTTGCCAATCTCCGCGACGCGGTCACCCGCCAGCTGATGCTGATCGAACTCATCCAGCAGCAGGCCCCGCCGACCCTTCCGCCCGAGGGCAACCTGCCGCGGCGTCTCGAGGCCACCCACCTCGACCCGGTGACCGGCCAGAACGAGATGGCCGACGGCCTCAACGGCAGCGCTCCGGCGCCCCGCCGCCTCGCGGGCAGCGCGTCGGCCGCCGCGTTCGTCGCCGACGACCCCTCGACCTGGGGCAAGGTCGCGCGCAACGCCCCCTGCCCGTGCGGCTCCGGCAAGAAGTACAAACAGTGCCACGGCCGCCTCAACGCCGACGCCGAGGCGTCGGCGTAACCGCCCGCTTCCATTTGGCCCTCGCTCCACCTTAACCTCCCCCTTGCGGGGAGGTCGAAACCGGCGTTTCAGCCGGTTTCGGGAGGGGGTAGGAGTTGGCACACCGCGAGATCCCACCGCACAAGCGTCGCCTGGCGAAGGACTTTCGCTCGTCGATGACGGAGCCGGAGCTCAGGCTTTGGCTCACGATCCGCAACGGCCGACTGTCGGGCTTGCGGTTTAGGCGGCAAGCGCCGCTCGGTCCGAACGCATCATCGTCGAGGTCGATGGCAGCCAGCACGGGTTCGCCGACGTAGTCGAGAAGGACGCACGGCGAACGCGGTGGCTGGAGTCACAGCGCTTCCGCGTCTTGCGGTTCTCTAACGACGACGTCCGCACCAACCTCGACGGAGTCTGCGACGCGATCCTGGCGGTACGGTCGCAACCCCCTCCCGAAAACGGCTAAAGCGCCGTTTTCGACCTCCCCGCAAGGGGGAGGTTAAGCGCCATTCACCCCAAGTGCACGCCTAAGGCGCCGGCGTCGTCGTGGCGGTACCGGCGCCCCAGATTCCCGAGGTGAAGAGGCTCTCGTAGAGGCTTGTCGGCACTGAATAGGCTGGGGCCTCGGCAGCGACCGTCGGAACCTCCGTCGACGCGACGGACGCCGGCGCGGCGGGAGTGCTCACCGGTGCGGACGCCACCGGAGGAGCCGGACGCGACAGCGCGATCGGCGCCCCGCCCGCCGGCAGAGGCGGCGCCGCGGAGGGCTGGATCGACGCGACCAGCGCCGGGTCGGCGGGCACCGGCGTCGCCGGCGCCGTCGCGATCCCCGGGACCGGCGGCGGGGCGGCCGTGGCCCCCATCCGCGTGATCAGATTCTGATAGCTGAGCCGCTCGGCGGCCGAGCGCTGCGCCACCAGCGTGCGCGTCGGCTCGGGCACGGTGTAGGCCGGGCACGTCGCGCTCGCGTCGAACCGCGCCGTGCCGGCGTCGGCGTTGAACACGTAGTGGCGGTCGCACACGTTCACCCGCGGCACCGCCCGCGTCGCCTCGAACGAGTCGTAGCCTTCCTTCAGCATCCACCAGAACTCGGCATGCGGGCTATCGGCGTGCCGCGCCATGTTCTCGGCGGTCATCCGGAACGGGAAGGCATGCACCTCGAACGCGCGCTGCCCGCCCTCGAAGGCCTCGCGCGCGATAGCGAACACTTCGCCCGCGTCCTCGTCGGTCAGCGCGTAGCAGCCCGACGACGAGCACGCGCCATGCACCATGAGGTTCGAGCCGGTCCGCCCCAGCGCGCGGTCGAACGCGTTCGGATAGCCGATATTGAAGGCGAGATAGGCGATCGAGTTGGGGTTCATCTGCGCCGGGGTAACCGTGTAGAACCCCTCGGGCGCCTGGCGGTCTCCTTCCACCGTTTTGGGGCCGAGCACGCCCGACCAGCGGCAGATGTCGTAGGTGGTGAGCAGCGCGTAGGCCCCACTCGGCTGCTGCTTCCAGATCTCGACCTCGGATTCTTCCTTGAAAATGCGGACATAGATCGGCGAGCCGATCTCCATCCCCATCATGCGCATCTTGGCGACCAGCATGCCCGGGATCGGCAGCAGCTCTTTCGGCACGTCCGACAGCTGACAGCCGGCGGCGGCGATCGCAACGAGCGAGACGATGGCGGCGCGGCTGAGAAGCCGGATCTTCTCTGTGAGGTTCATCCCTGTCCTGCTCTCCGCCCGAAGCCTGCGACGGAGTATCGAACTCGTAACCTTGACGAAAAGTTAGCTCGGCCGCACCCGAGATCGCCGAAACCTGTCAGAGCGTTCGGCCGATCGCAAGGAACTTTTCGCGGCGCATCCTGCGCAAATCCTCGCGCGACAGCCCGTCGAGCTCGCGGAGCGCGGCGTCGATCGTGTCGCCCGTCGCCCGGATCACCGCATCCGGCTCGCGATGCGCGCCGCCGACCGGCTCCTCGATGATCCCGTCCACCACCTTGAGGCGGAGGAGATCGTCGGAGGTGATCTTCATGTTGTTCGCCGCTTCCTGGGCGTGGCTGGCGTCGTGCCACAGGATCGACGACGCCGCCTCCGGCGAGCTGACGCTATAGATCGCGTGCTGCAGCATGTAGACCTTGTTCGCCGCCGCAATCGCGATCGCCCCGCCCGAACCGCCCTCGCCGATGATCACCGCCACGTTCGGTACGCCGAGCCCCAGGCTGGTCTCGGTCGACCGCGCGATCGCCTCGGCCTGCCCGCGCTCCTCGGCGTCGATCCCCGGATAGGCGCCGGCGGTGTCGACGAGCGCGATCACCGGCAGCTCGAAGCGGTCGGCCATTTCCATGAGCCGCGTCGCCTTGCGGTACCCCTCGGGCCGCGCGCTGCCGAAATTGTGCCGGATGCGGCTTTCCGTGTCGCTGCCCTTCTCGTGCCCGACCACCGCGACCGGGCGCCCGCGGAAGCGTCCGAGGCCGGCCATGATCGCGGGATCCTCGGCGAACTTCCGGTCGCCGGCGAGCGGCGTGAACTCGTCGATGAGCGCCTTGGCGTAGTCGAGAAAATGCGGCCGGTCCTGGTGGCGCGCGACCTGCGTGCGCTGCCACGGCGTCAGCTTGGCGTAGATCTCGGAGAGAAGATGCGCCGCTTTCGCCTCGAGCCGGGCGACTTCGTCATCGATCGCGGCGGCGTCGCCGGTCTCGCTGATCGCCCTCAGCTCCTGGACTTTGCCCTGGAGGTCGGCCCACGGCTTTTCGAATTCGAGATAGCTGCGCATCGCCCTCTATCGCGGCCCGGCCGCATGCAAATCGGGCCGGGACCTTGGCGTGGGGCCTCGCCTCAAGTCAAGCCGCGGTCTCGGTCGACTCAGCCATACAGGCGCCGCAGGAAATAGCAGCGCCCCCCGACGTTTGGCCTGGCGTGGTTGAAGGGCGGAACGGCGACTCGGTCGTACTGCACGTAGGTCCCCTGCCCAAAGCGCCCTTTGAACCACCGGCCGGCGCTTTGGAACGCCGGCCTCACTTCGGTGATCGGCACGATCTGCACGGTCACCCTTTCAAGCGCCGGCGTCGTGCCCTCGGTCTGGTAGAAGAGACCGCTATTCGCGATTTCAGCGATTTCCGAGCCGAAGTCGCCGACCGGTTCGCCGGTATCGACGAAGGTGATGTTTCCCTCGTCGTCCGGGTAGGTATCGGTCGGATTCGGTTGCTGGGCGAAGTACCGCACGCCAGCGGCGCCGTCGGACTCGACAGTCAGCGTGCAGGGTTGGACCCGCTGATAATCGTCGGCCCGGACGACCCACAAGCCAGGCTCGGGCGGCATCAGCTGGACGACGATCTCGAGGGGTGCCCTCTGCGCTCCGACAGCCAGCCCGTACTCCGCGGGAGCAATTCGCTCGCCGTCGATGCGCAGCGGCACGCGCTGCCCGGGGCCGTATGAGAACGTGAACTCCCCGTCGGCGCCGGTCGTCGCCACCAGGCGGCCCCCGACGGTGATCTCCGCGCCCGCGACGGGATCCGCGAAATTGTCACGCACCACCCCTGTCACCGACACTTGCTCGCCACACCCAGCCAGCGCAAGCGCCGCGGCCATTGCTGCCAAACCCCTCACCACCCCACCCTCGCTTTCTTTCCCGGCCCCCGCTCGGCCGGCACCCAGCACGTTGGCGACGTCGGGAGACCGCCGTCCCCGCCTCGCCGTTACTGCGCCGCCAGCTCGGCGGCCTTGAGCGCAACCGTCACCACGTCCCAGGCATCATAGGCTTCCGCCGCGAACATCGTGTACGGGCCGCACGCCTGCACGGCGGCGGCAGCAGCCGCTTGCACGCGCAGGAACGTGGTGCCCTGACGGATCGTGTCGAGCGGTCCGCGCACCGAACTCGCCTGGCTCACGCTGCCGTCGGGGTTGAGGGCGACGCGGACGGTCACGACCTGCTCGGCCGCGCCGTCGTCGGGCGGAAGCCGGAAGCAGGTCTTGAGGTGGGCCTTGAACGCCTCGAACTGCTCGTCGGTGATCGCGTCGTCGAGCCATTGCGCCGCCGGCTCGCCGACCCGCATCAGGTAGCAGCGCCCTTCCGCATTCGGGACCACGTTGCTGAACGGCGCGATCGCGACCCGGTCGTACTGTACGTAGGTCCCCTCGGGCAGTCGCGCGTTGAACCAGCGGCCGGAGCTCTTGAATGCCGGCGTCACCTCGCTGAGGAGGACGTTTTCCGTGAAGACCGTGTCGAGCGTCGCGATCGTCCGCTCGGTGCGATAGAAGAGGTGGTCGTTGTTGACCCGCGCCATGCGCGTGCCGAGCCCGCCGACCGGCTCGCCGGTATCGACGAACATCACGATGCCGCGGATGTCAGGAACGACCTCGGCGGGAATCCCCTCGTCGACGAAGTAGCGCATGTTGGCCGAATCGTAGGGCCGCGAGGTCTGCGTGCAGTTGCGGAGCGCGTGGTAGCCCTCCGCGTCGACCGCCCACAGGCCCGGCGCCGGCGGCATGCGCTGCACCACCAGATCGACCGGCGCCCCCTGGCTGCCTATCGCCAGCGTGTAGTCGCCGGCGGCATAGCCCTCGCCCTCGACGCGGAGCGGAACCCGCCGCCCTGGCGCGAACATGAACTCGAATGCCCCGTCAGTGCCGGTCGTCGCCATCTCGCGCCCCTCGACGAGGACGTCGACGCCCGCGACCGGGTCTCCGAAATTGTCGTGCACCGTGCCGGTGACGACCGTCTTCTCTCCGCACCCGGCCAAGGCCAGCAACGCGGCCACGCCCACCCAACGCTTCAAGACCGCTTCCCTCCTCCGCCTCCGGACCTGCTTTATCTCTTTGCCAGCGGATGGTGTTCCTCTACCAGTTTCCGCAGCCGCTCCTCCAGCACATGTGTGTAGATTTGCGTGGTCGAGATGTCGGCGTGCCCGAGAAGCTGCTGCACGACTCGAAGATCCGCCCCGTGTTGCAGGAGATGACTCGCGAATGCGTGGCGGAGGACATGCGGTGACAGCCGGCCCGGCGCGATCCCCGCCTCGATCCCGAGGTCCTTGAGGTCGCGCGCGAAGGCCTGGCGCGTGATGTGTCCGGACTCGCCGATCGACGGGAACAGCCAGGCGCTCTCCGCCGGCTGCGCCTCGCCGCGCGCGGCCGAGTAGGCCGCCATCGCGTCGATCGCGGCGCCCGTCAGCGGCACCAGCCGCTCCTTGTTGCCCTTGCCGCGCACCGCGATCATTCGCTGCCCTTCCGGAGCGGCGTTGACGGGCAGCGACACCAACTCCGAGACGCGCAGCCCGCTTGCGTAGAGCACCTCGAGGAGCGCCCGCAGCCGCAGCGCGCGAAGGCGCGCCGCAGCCGAGCCCGGCTTGCTCGCCCTCGCCTCTGCCGCCGCGAGGAGCCCGTCGACCTCCGCCTCGGACAGCACCTTGGGCAGCGCCTGCGCCTTCTTCGGCCCGTCGACCACGCCGGTCGGGTCGTCGCCCCGGACCCCCTCCGCGAACAGGAACCGGTAGAGCTGCCGGATCGCCGACAACCGCCGCGCCGCCGAGCTCGCCGCGAACCCGCGGGCCTCGAGGTCGGCGAGATAGTCCCGCACCTCCGCTGCGCCTGCCGCCAGGAGGTCCAAGCCGCTCCCGGCCAGGAACCCGGCAAAATCCTCGAGGTCGCGGCGATAGGCGGCGAGCGTGTTGGGCGCGCCGCCACGCTCCGCGCTCATCATCTCGAGGAACGCCTCGATATGCCTGAAACTCAACCCCTGGCCGCTCATCCGCCTCGCCCGGACGGGCACGAATCCCGCCGCCGCCGTTGCGGAGCCATTTGTGCGAGCCGGCGCCGGCCAAGGCAAGGACGAGCCGTCGCCTTGACGCATCCGCCCCGGAGGACGATAGCAGGGCCCTCTTGGCGAGGACGGTGCCGTGTCACTGGCAGACGAACCGCCGGCGGGCGAAGCCGGAGGCGAGATCGAGGCGAAGGTCCGCACCCTCCTGGGGACGCGCACCATCGTCATGGTCGGCATGATGGGCGCCGGCAAGACCTCGCTCGGCAAGCGCCTCGCGGCCCGGCTGCAGCTTCCCTTTCTCGACGCGGACGCCGAGATCGAGACCGCCGCCAACGCCACCATTCCCGAGATCTTCGACCGCTACGGCGAGCCCTACTTCCGCGAGGGCGAACGCAAGGTCATCCACCGCCTCCTCAACGGCGAGCCCAAGGTGCTGGCTACCGGCGGCGGGGCTTACATGAACGCCGACACGCGTGCCGACATCGCCGCCCATGGGGTCGCCGTGTGGCTCCAAGCCGACATCGACGTGCTGCTCGCCCGGGTCAAGCGCCGCAACAACCGCCCCCTCCTCAACGCCGGCGATCCCGAGGAGACGCTGAAACGCCTCATCAACGAGCGCTACCCGGTCTATGCCGAAGCGCCCATCCACGTTCACAGCCGCGACGTCGCCCACGAAGCCGTCGTCGGCGACATCTTGCAGGCACTCGCCCACCATCTGGCGCCGACCGCCACCGCGCCGCCGGCGGCCACGGAGTCGGCCGGCGACCACGGAGCACTGACCTTGTCCACCGCCACCCTCGCGACCAAGCCCGCCCCCACAATCGTCCCCGTCGAACTCGGCGAGCGCTCCTACGAGATCATGATCGGCGCCGGCCTCCTCGGCAGCGTCGGCCGCGTCATGGCCGACCGCTTCCCGCGCGCCCGCGCCGCGATCGTCACCGACAGCAATGTCCGCGCTCACCACATGGCCGCGCTGCTGGCGAGCCTCGATGTTGCCGGCGTCAAGAACGCCGCGATCGAGGTGACGCCAGGCGAAAGCTCGAAGAGCTACGCGACCCTGCAGAAGGTCGTCGAAGGCATCCTTGCCGGCCGCTTCGAGCGCGGCGACATCGTGCTCGCCTTCGGCGGCGGCGTGGTCGGCGACCTCGCCGGCTTCGCGGCCTCGATCGTCCGCCGTGGCATGCGCTTCATCCAGCTGCCGACCAGCCTCCTCGCCCAGGTCGACTCATCGGTCGGCGGAAAGACCGGCATCAACTCGGCGCACGGCAAGAACCTCGTCGGCGCCTTCCACCAGCCGAGCCTCGTCATCGCCGATACCACGGTCCTCGACACCCTGCCCAAGCGCGAGTTCCTGGCAGGCTACGCCGAGATCGCCAAGTACGGCCTCATCAACGACGCCGCCTTCTTCGCCTGGCTCGAGAAGAACTGGCCGGCGGTGATGAAGGGCGGCAGCGCCGAGCGTGTCGAGGCCATCGCCACCTCGTGCCGGGCCAAGGCCGCCATCGTCGCCGCCGACGAATACGAGACCGGCGACCGTGCGCTCCTCAATCTCGGCCACACCTTCGGCCATGCGCTCGAGGCCGCGACTGGCTACTCCGACCGCCTCATCCACGGCGAGGGCGTCTCGATTGGCATGGTGCTCGCGCACGCCTTCTCGGCGAAACAGGGCCTCTGCCCGCCCACCGACGCGGCCCGCGTCGAGACGCACCTCAAGGCCGTCGGCCTGCCGACCCGTATCGAGCAGATCCCCGGCCCCCGCCCGACCGTGGAGACGCTCCTCACCCATATCGGCCAGGACAAGAAGGTCTCCCGCGGCAGCCTGACCTTCATCCTCACCCGCGGCATCGGCAAAGCCTTCATCGCCCGCGACGTCTCCCCCGACGCGGTGAAGAGCTTCCTCACCGAAACGATCGGCTGATCTGGGCACCGCCTGAATCGACCCGTCCGTCATCCCGGCGAAGGCCGGGACCCAGCGAACGGTGCGGGCGAGCTCAGGTTTGTGGAGTCGCCTTCAACCCGACCGGCTATCGCTCGCAATCGGATTAGGGGACGATGATCTTTCGGAGTCGGATGCGGCGCCGTCTGGGTCCCGGCCTTCGCCGGGATGACGGTCGAGGTCCGCCCACCCCTTAAGGGAGGCAGTGAGCTACCGCCTTCCGCCGCCTTCCTGGCGGGTCTGGGCGTAGCCGGCGAGGATCTTCTGGATCTCGTTGCCGATGTCGTCGTCCTCGGCTGCGGGCGACTGAGGCGGGGCCGGCGCCGGGACTGCCCTTTGAGCGGGACCTGCCGGACCCGCCGGCGGCTGGCCTGGCGCTGCGGGCGGCTTGGTTTGCACGGACGGCGGCCGCTGCGGCGCTGACGCCTTGGCCTGTCCTGCCGGAGCAGGCCGAGCCGTCGGCGACGGCGCCGGCTTGTCGACCAGCACATCCACGGCCTCGGCGATCGCGGCGAGGATCGAATCCTCCACGGCGATCGTTGCCGCGGAACGCTCGTCGACCGGGGCGGCTTCCGGCGGCAGGGCGGCAGCCGGCGCGGGCGGCGGCGCGATTGCCGGCTTGGCGCGCTTGGCCGGAAACTGCGCGACCTCGGCGGTCTCGCCCTTCTTCGCCAGCTCGACCGCAGCATCGCCGGTCGGGATGTCGATCTCCGGGTGGTCGCCCGGCGTCCCCACGATCCACGTCGAGACCAGCTCGGTGTCGCGTTCGCTGAGCTTGAGGTCGGCATTGCCGGCGAGATAGAGCACCTGCTCGCGGAAGCCTGCGGCGAGCGCCTCGGGCTTGTCCTCGGCGGTGAACGGATGGCCCTTCAGCGCGAGGCCCTTCACCACGAACCCGATCTGCCGCTTGGTCACGCTCCGACCCGCTTCATTCAGCCGGTTGGCGACGTTCTCGGCGGTTTGCTGGAAGTGGTAGCCGTTGCTTGCCACCTCCTCGGTGAGGAACTTGAAGAGGTCGGCGTAAGTCGCCGGCGCGTAGAGCGGAACCTTGGTCGCGTCATGGATGCGCCGCGCCAGGTCCGATAGCTCCTCGCGAGCGGCGGAGGGCGCCGCCGGAATGGCCTTGACCGGCACCGGCGGAGGCGGCGGTGTCCGCGTCTGCGGCAGCCCGGCACGATCGTGCTCGGCCTCGATCGCCGCGGCGAGCTTCGCCTCGTCGACGAACGCGTCCGCGAACGCTTTGTAGCTGTTCGAGGTCTGCCGCCCCGCATAGACCGCGGTCGCGCGGTTATGCTGGCGAAGCTTGAGGAGGATCGGCGTGAGGTCGGTGTCGGCGCTGAGCAGGATGAACTCGTCATACGGCGCCGCGTGGCTGACGAGGTCGACCGCATCGAGGACCATGCTGATCTCGGCCGCGTTCCGCTCGCGGCCCGACAGCGGCAGGCAGTCGATGATCTGGAATCCCTGCGCGATCAGCCCCTCGCGCTGGTTGCCGAGGAGTTTCGGGTCGGCGTAGCAGCGCTTCACCAGGAGTCGGCGCTTATGCGGTTCGCCGCGCCGCTGGACGACGAGTTCGCCGTCCTCGATCGCGTCGAGCCAAACCCCGCTCAGCCCCGCCAGCCACTCCGCCGCGACCTGCGAGCTTTCCCGCAGGCTCGCGTAGAGACTGTCGTAGTCAACCAGAAGAACGCTGCGAACGACTTGCGCCATCGACCCCACCGGCGATCTCTTGATCTTTCCGGTCCGACCCCACCAACTTGCTTGTTCTACCGCAATTCGGAGCGTCCTGTCTGCCCGCTTCTCCGCGGCGCACCCAACCGTGTACTCCGTTGAGACGCCGCGTTCAGAACCGGTCCTTGCGCCGCCTAAGCTCGGCAAAAACGGCTCCATCCGGGGCGTTTGGCAGTCCCACAGCCCCTTTTACGCTTCGCCGGCCGGCGCGGAGAAAGGGATTTGCCGCGAGTTCCTCGCCAATCGTCGCCGGCATCGTCGGCTTCCCTGCGGCGCGGAGAGCCTTCGCCGCGCCGGTTCGCGCCTGGAGCACCGTGTTGCCCGGCTCGACGCTGAGGGCGAAACGCGAATTGGCGACCGTGTACTCGTGCCCGCAGTAAAGCGCGGTCGCCGGCGGCAGCGCCGCGAGCTTCTCGAGGGAGCGCCACATCGTCTCGTGGCTGCCCTCCGGAACGCGCCCGCACCCCAGCGAATAGAGCGTGTCGCCGACGAAGGCGATGCCCGCGTCGGGCAGATGGAAGGCGACATGCCCGACGCTGTGCCCCGGCGTTTCGATCACCCGGATCGAGTGTCCGCCCCAGGCGATCGTGTCGCCCTCGCGGACGCCTTTGAGCTTGCCCGGAATGCGCGACAGCTCCGCCGCCGGCGCGACCGCCTCGCAGCGATACGCCGCTTGCAGCGCCTCGATCCCGACCGTGTGGTCGCCGTGGTGATGGGTGACGAGGATAAGGTCGAGCGTCCACCCACGCCGCTCGAGCGCCGCCTCTATCGCCCGCGCATCGGGCGCATCAACGCTCAGCGTCCGTCCACTGTCGGGGTCGTGGAGCATGACCGCGAAATTGTCGTCGCTGCCGCAGATGATCTGTTCGATTTCGAGATTCATGCGGAAGGGTTCGTTCGGCTCGTGGTTACCGTCGGTCGCTTTCCCCTAGCACCGGCCGGAAAGCCGTGCCATGCGGTCGGATCGGAGGCACGATGTATCTCGACGTCGCGGAGTTGCGCACCTTCTACGCCGATCGCCTCGGCCAGACCGTGCGTGGCCTGATCGGACAGGAGCTCGCCGCCTGCTGGCCCAGCGTCGCCGGGCGGAGCGTGCTCGGCCTCGGCTACGCGGCGCCCTATCTCGACCAGTTCTCGGTCGGCTCGGAGCGCACGCTCGCTCTGATGCCCGCCGCGCAGGGCGTGATGAAATGGCCGCCCGCCGGCGCCAACGCCGCCGCCCTCGTCCTCGACGACGCCCTCCCCCTCCCCGACGCCTCGATCGAGCTCATCCTCGCCGTTCATAGCCTCGAGGCGGCGGAAGACGTCGAGGAACTCCTTCGCGAGATCTGGCGTGTGCTCACCCCGGGCGGCCGCCTGATGGCGGTGGTTCCCAACCGGCGCGGCCTGTGGTCGCGCTTCGAGGGCACGCCCTTCGCTCATGGCCGCCCCATCAGCCACGGCCAGATCAACGCCCTCCTCCGTACCAATCTCTTCACGCCCACCGCCTCGCGCGCGGCTCTCGCGATGCCGCCTTTCGCGCGCGGCCTGCCGCTGCGCAACGGCGCCGCCTGGGAGCGCG
>CAYOET010000136.1:0-7237 GCA_964402985.1 uncultured Bauldia sp.
TTGCCGGAATGAATCCGGCAATGACAAAACGTGGAGGAAACTGGTTTTCGGTCAGGGTCCGCCCTAGGCAGCGAAGGGGTCGAGGCCGGCGGTCGCGACGAAGGAGGGGTTGAGGAAGGCCTTGGCGCCGTGGCCCTTGCCGGGGCCGTAGGGGAGCGGCCGGCCGTCGAGGGTGAGCACCCTCCCCCCGGCAGCGCGGAGGACGGCATCGCCGGCGGCGGTGTCCCATTGCGAGGTGGGACCGATGCGCGGGTAGAGGTCGGCGAGGCCCTCGGCGAGGAAGCAGAATTTCAGCGACGAGCCGGCGGCGACGATCTTGGCGCCGGGGAAGCGGGCGATGAAGGCGTCGGTCTCGGCGTTGCGGTGCGAGCGGCTGGCGATGATGCCGACCGGGGCGGCGGGATGGCGGATGCGGACGGCGCGGCGGGTGCCGGCGCGGTCCTCGGTGAAAGCACCGAAGCCGACGGCGCCGATCCAGAGCTTTCCCTGCGCGGGGGCGAGGACGAGGCCGGCGACCGGGTGGCCGCTCCGGACGATGCCGACATTGGCGGTGAAGTCCGGGCCGCCGGTCAGGAAATCCTTGGTGCCGTCGAGGGCGTCGACGAGGATGAAGTAGTCGCCGACCGGCGGGATGTGGCCGGCCGCGACTTCTTCCTCGGCGATGATCGGAACGCCCGGGGCGTGCTCGGCGAGCGCGGCGAGGAGGATCGCCTCGGCGGCGCGGTCGGCCTCGGTGACCGGCGAGGCGTCGGCCTTGGCGTGGACCTTGAGGCCCGCCGCTCGGGCAGCGAGCGCGGCATCTCCAGCTGCCCAGGCGGCGGGGATGAGGGACTCGATGAGGGTGAAGTCGTCGGCGGGGGTCATCGAGGCTGATGGCTCGGGTTGCGCTTGTGGGCCCTCTCCTGTCACTGCCAGGGCGCCGCGGCAATCCTTCGCCGAAGGATCGGGTTTGGAATAGCGGACCGGCGGGTCGGTGGACGGTTTCGGGCCTCCTAGCGGTTCCCGCGCATCGCCTGCCACATCTGTTCGTCGAGAGCTTGGAACTCGAGGAACAGCTTGTCGCAGGCTTCCCGGCTCGCGTCGCAACGCATCGCCCGAGTTTGAAGCCAGGAACCGTCCCTCTCCTGATAGACGAGACGGCAAGTGACCGCTGGATGGGCCTCATCACTTGGGGTGGTGAGCACCCACTGCGTCAGCCCGTCAGGCGACATGAAAAGCTCGAAAAGGCCAGTGTTGATGGGCCTCTGCCCCAGCGACGGGGATGCGCGCACCTGTCTCATCACGTCGAGCGCATCATCGCCCACTATCCCGCACATCGAGGAGGGGCCCTGCGGATCGCTGTGAACGCCCTCGGGTACCAATTGCGCGCCTGCAGTGCCGCTCATTGCGACAAGAATCGCGCCGATGCCGGCAGAGCGCCTCATGTGCTCTCCAGCCGGTCGATGAACCAGCGCGTCAGCTCGACCCAGACCTGGTCCTTCTCGGAGGCGTCCTCGATGCCGTGCTCGATGTTGGGGTTGTCGTTGACCTCGACGACGAAGAAGCCGTCCGGCGTCTCCTTGATGTCTACGCCGTAAAGGCCGCTGCCGATCAGCGAGGCGGCGCGAAGGCCGATGTCGATGACGGCGGGCGGAGCGTCGCCGAGGCTCATCGACTTGAAGCCGCCCTCGAGGGCGGTGCCGTCGGACTGGTGCTTGACGATCTGCCAGTGCTTCTTGGCCATGAGATACTGGACCACGAAGATCGGCTTGCCGCCGAGGACGCCGACGCGCCAGTCGAAGGTGGTCGGCATATAGGCCTGGGCGAGCAGAAGGTCGGTGTCCTCGAACCATTCCTTGGCCAGCGCATCGAGCTCGGCCGCGTTGTCGACCTTGCGGACACCTCTACTGAAGGACGAGTCGGGGATCTTCATGACCATCGGGAAGCCGAGCGTGTCGATGGCGCGGGGCAGATCCTGCGGGCCGGCGATGATCACCGTCGGCGGAACGCGGATGCCGTTACCGGTCATCAGCTCGTAGAGATAGATCTTGTTGGTGCAGCGGATCATCGAGATCGGATCGTCGATGACCGGCATGCCCTCCTGCCAGGCTCTACGCGCGAAGCGGTAGGTGTGGTTGTCGATCGAGGTGGTCTCGCGGATGAACAGGGCGTCGAACTCGGCGAGGCGGCCGAGGTCGCGCTTGGTGATCGGCTCGACTTCGATGTTGAGCTTTTCCGCGATGCGCGCCCAGTGCTTGAGGCTGGCGAGGCTGCTGGGCGGCAACGCCTCCTTCGGATCGTAAAGCGTGGCAAAGGAGTAGCGCGGCATGGCGCGCGCCTTCTTCGACTTCCACTCGCGCTTGGTGTGCTGGTGGAGCGCCTCGTGGAAGAAACGCAGTTCCTCGGGCGTCAACTTGGTGACCGCGACGGTGGCGAGCTTCTTGACCTGAGCGCGGCCGTTCAGCTCGATCGTAACCTCGAGGATCGGCGAGCGGTACCAGTCGAAGACAAGGCGCGCGAAGCGGTCGAAACGGCGGTCGGCGACCTGGCCGAACATGACGAGGAGCCGGGTCGGGGCGCCCTTGTCGTCGGCGGCGGCGAGCGCCTTGTGGAAGGAATCGTCGAAATCGGGCAGCGCCTGCACGTAGAGGGCGCGCGAGCCGAGATCGACCATGGTCTCGACCGAGGGCATCACGCGATGGCCGCGCGCCTCGGCCAGGAGCGAGGAGTAATAGCCCCGGCTCTGGTAGGCGTAAGACCTTGAAAGATTTATGATTTGCGGGCGGGATCCCTGGAAGAGCTGGGGCCGCGCGAGATAGTCCTTGGCGGTGATCAACTTGTGCGGCGTGGCCGCATTGTCGAAGTCACGGAGTGAGTCGACCAGGATGATCCAACTGGACATCGCTAGGGGGCCGCCCGGCGCCTGCTGCGCGAAGCGGCCCTAGGACTAGGGCGGCCACACGAGTCACCGGGCTTACTACCAAGGCCGGAGGGGGACAGAGTTTTCAGGGTCCTGTGCTGACAAGCGGGCGCTTCGTTACACCCGAACTCTATCGGCAGCAAATGTTTAGAATCGGAAACACCGCCCGCCGCGGCTCGGCCTAAGGTTAATCCACCATATCCTTGTAGAGGCGGAGCGCGGCGACACCGTCGGGGTAGTAGTCCTTGATCGTCCGGAACGGCACGTAGCCCCAGCGTTCGTAACGATTCTGGAGGCGGATGTTGTCGGCTCTTATCTCGAGGCGGACGCCCCTCAGCTTGCGCCTCCGGGCGGCGTCCTCGATGCCGTGGAAAAGGAGGCCGCCGGCGCCTCTTCCCTCGTGATCGGGGCGGACGGCGATCGAATAGAAGCGGAGATAGGGCGAGTCGGCGCGGACGAAGCCAAGGCCGTAGCCGGCGACGGCGCCGGTGTCCTTGTCGATCGCGACCAGCAGCTCGTTGCGGTCCTTGGCGATGTGCTCGGCGAAGGAGCGGCGGTTCATCGTCATGCCGGCGTATTTCGCGGGCGGAAAGGCCAGCGTCTCGATCTCGACGAGGGCGTCGACGTCTTCGGGGCGGGCTTTGCGGATCGAGTAGTTGTTGGCCAAGGCGCGTCCAGAGCCGGCGATTCGAGCGGCGGCCTGATCATAGCGGCGGAGAACGGGGGATCAAACGCCGGGCAACGCGCCACGATTTCCTGGCGAGATTCTTGCAGCTAAGCTCGCGTCGCCAACTCGGTGCGCTCTGGGGGCATCATGAAGGACTTGAGCCTGTCGGAAAGAAAGCTCGGCTTCCGCATCCACGCGATGGTCTTCGTCCCGGCCCTCCTCGTGATGCTGGTCATCAACTACTTCACCGGCCCGCCCTACTGGATCCTGTGGGTGGTGCTGGGCTGGGGGATCGGGCTGTTCTGCCACTGGTTCTTCGTGCTGGGTCCCGGCGCCGGCAAGGCCGGAGCCAGCTGACGCGAGACACGGCCTGGACGTCGTCGCCCGTGGCGGGCAAGTGATGGAGCCCCTCCCCGGCGGGGAGAGGCGAATTTTTGGGGTCTGCGCGCCAGCGGCTAGCGGGCCGAGACCGGACGGGTCGAGTCGACGGTCGGGAAGGTGACTTCGGTGACCGTCACGCGGCGGTCGGGGCGGACGATGCCGTAGAGGGTCGGCACTTCGGCCGAGCGGTCCCAGGCGATGCCCTGGCCTTCGATCTCGAGCGGGACGGTGGCGATCCAGACCAGCTGAGAGCCGAGTTCGGGAAGCTGCATGACGTAGACCTCGCGCGGGTCGTGGCCGGAGAGCCAGAGATTGCCGTCCGGACCCCACGAGCCGCCCGAATTGCTCATCGCCTCGAAGCGCTCGAGGATGTCGGGCGGGATGACCCAGCCCTCGACCACCTGCCAGTCGGCGTTGAAGCGCACGACCTGGGTGTTGAGCTTGTTGCCGTAGGGAGTGATCTCGGCTTCACCGATGGCCGCGAGGCCGGTGTTGTCGTAGTTGGCGAAGGTCCCGTAGAACGAGCCGTCGTGATAGTCGAGCCAGGTCAACGAGCCGCGCTGGATTCCGAGGCTGTGGGTGTCGACGTGGTCCATGGTGGCGGCGTCGAAGACCTCGATCGAGGAGGTCATCGGCCAGACGCGGTAGTTGGAGTGCGAGGCGTAGAGGAGGCCGTCGACGGCGACAACGCTGTCGAAGTGGATGGCCGGGCCGCCCTCGGGGTCGATCCAGGAATCTACCATCTCGCCGGTCGCCTTGGAGTACTTGCCGATCTCCTCGTTGTCGACGGCGTAGAAGAACTCGGCGTCGACGCCGACGCCCTGGTTGGCGAACTCGGCGTCATAGGAACGCACGGTGGTCGAGGTGTAGCCGTTGGCGAAAGCGCCGTCGGCGAGGGCCGGGCTCGCGGCCAGCACGGCGCAAGCGGCGACCGCGCAGAGAAGGGTCTTGGTCATGAGGATCGCTCCCGATTGGACGCCCGGCGTTGGTCCCGGGCCAAGCGGACCATCCTCACGCTGCACCGCGAAAGGACGACGGTGGGGCGACGGATCGATGACAATTTTCGGCCGCTCGCGGGTACGGCGGCTGGCCGTGACCCAAGCGCCTTCCGGAGAAGACCGGTCTCGGACCCGCACCACGATAGCGCGCTCCCGCAGCGGCACCGGGGGCGGGCCGAGCGTATGGCGGTCTCGTGGACCGGAGGGTCACATCAGCATTGGCCGTCCGGGCGAGCCGGAGGGCAGGTTGGGGCGGCGGGCACAACTCCGCCGCGGTCGGTCCTCAACGCGCCTCGCGAGCGCCAGGGGACGGGAGCGAAGGTGACTCCACGATCCGAACAATCGGTTAAAGCCGATCGCTTTCCTCGCTTAGGATCAGGGTCGGTTCAGGTGAGTCTCGAACGCCCGAGAGAGATCGACGGATGGTCCTTCGCGACGCCGAGCTGGGTGCCAGAGGCATTCGCGCTTTCCGGGACGCGACCCCGTTCGCGCTCGTCGCCTTCTTCTTCGGCCATGCGATCATCCGCATCCTCGGCTCGTCCAATCTGGGGCTCGACGACGACGAGGCGGTGCTGCAGGCGCAGGTCTGGCAGCTCGTCTACTCCGACTACAACCCGCCGCTCTTCACCTGGCTGACTTTCGCGCTGCAGTCGCTGCTCGGGCCGAGCCTCGCGCTGATCGAGATCCTTGAAGCCGCGCTCCTGTCGGCGGGTGCGATCTTCCTCTACCAGGCCGCGCTCCCGGCGTTCCGCCATCCGGGCGCCCTCCGCGCGGGAATGGCCGGCTACGGGCTGACCGCTCTCTATGGCTGGGGGATCTTCGAGGAATATTCGCACTCGATCGCGCTGATCTTCGCCATCGGCTTCACGCTGTGGGCGTTGATGCGCGTCCTTCGCCGCGGCGCGGTGCTCGACTTCGCGCTTTTCGGCCTCGCGATCGGGGTCGGGGTGCTGTCGAAGTACATGTACGCGCTCTTCGCGGTGGCGCTCGTCGGGGCGGCGTTGGCGCGGAGAGAATACCGCCCAAGGCTGCTGACCTCACGGCTCGCCATCGCCGCCGGGGTCGCCGTTGCGGTCGTGTCGCCGCTGGTCGTCGGCGTGTTCGCCCTCGAGGGTCAGCACGCGGGCACCGCGGCCGGCCTTTCCGAGCGTATCGGAGGCGGCATCGGCCTCTTGAGGGGGCTCACAAACCTCGTCAGGTCGGCGCTGGCCTTCGTCCTCCCCCTCGCCCTCTATCTCGGCCTCGCTTTCTTTCTCGAGCGGCGCCGGCCGGCCCGACGGTTGTCCGAGCCGGCGCTGCCGGAACGCGGAGATCCCGCGTTCGCCCCGCTCCTTCGCGACGCGACGATCGCCATGGTCGCCGCGATCGTGATCGCCATCGTCGTGCTCGGGACCAATATCTACAACGCGCGCTATCTGATCGCGGTGCTGACTCTCGCGCCGCTCCTCGTCTTCGCGTGGATCGACCGGTGGCGCCCCTTCCCGGCCGCTGTGATCGAGCGGTTCCTGCGCGTCGCGCTGGTCACGATCGCCGTCGTCGCCGCGATCCGCGTCGTCCTCTATCTCCTGCTGGCCCCGCCGCTCTGCCCGACGCGATGCGCGACCTTCGTCGACTACAACGAGATCGCGGCGCGGCTCGCGCCAGACCCGGGAGAGATCAGCCTGATCCGCGCGGTGCACCCCCGCATCGGAGCCAATCTCCTCATCCGCGTGCCCGACTCGTTCGTGCTCGTCCCGGTGCGGACGGCGGGCTTCGAGTCGGCCATCGCCAGCGACCTCAGGCGGCGCTGCACGCTGGTCTGGTTCCAGACCCTCGGCTCCGCGCCCGCGATGAACGCCGAGGAGGCCCTCGCCGTTGCCCTGGAGCGCGCGCCAAGCGAGGAGGACATCCGCGCCATCGCGAGGGTCGAGACGGTGACGGGAGGGTGGCAGAGCCATCTCCTCGCCGCGCGCGATCCGCCACCGGTCTTCGGCCTCGCCGAGCTCGACCCGACGAGTGCCATCTGCGGCTATCGCGCAGCCGGCCCGTAGGAGCCGCAGGGAGAGCGTCCCCGCGCGGGCCGAGGGCCATCCTGATGCCGCCCGCGCCCGGTTCGGCCCGGGCGGCGGTGATCGTCGCGCAGGGGCGGCGACGCGCCGCCTCGGTTTCGCGGCGGTCGACGTTGAGGCGCCCGCGCTCTTAGGCTATCAAGGCCCTCCAGCCCATGCGTTCCTGCACCCGTAGCTCAGCTGGATAGAGTGCTGCCCTCCGAAGGCAGAGGTCCCGCGTTCGAATCGCGGCGGGTGCACCAAT
>CAYOET010000137.1:0-19761 GCA_964402985.1 uncultured Bauldia sp.
GAGGCGAAGACGTCGCATCCGCCGCTCCGCCATCCAGCGCTCCTCGCCCTCGAGCGTCTCGATGTGAGCCTGGAAGGGCCGCGCGAGGAGCGGCAGCAGGATGAAATAGTCGATCGCCGCGAAGGCGAGGCCGGCAATCAGACCACCGAGAGCGAACATGGACATCGGCGCGCTCCCCTAAGCCTGGCCGGTGGCCATGAGGAAGCCGGCCACGACGACCACCATCAACAGCGAGAGCGGGAGGAACACCTTCCAGCCGAGGCGCATCAGCTGATCGTAGCGGTAGCGGGGCACGATCGCCTTCACCAGGGCGAACATGAAGAACACGAAGAGGATCTTGACGACGAACCAGATGATCCCGGGCACCCAGGTGAAAGGCGGGATCGCGATAGGCGGCAGCCAGCCCCCGAGGAAGAGGAGCGTCGTCAGCGCGCACATCAGCACGACGGAGACGTACTCGCCGAGGAAGAAGAGGAGAAACGGGGTCGAGGAATATTCGACGTGGAAGCCGGCGACGAGCTCGGACTCGGCCTCGGCGAGGTCGAAGGGCGGGCGGTTGGTCTCGGCGAGAGCGGAGATGAAGAACACCACAAACATCGGCAGGAGCGCGAGCCAGTGCCAGTCGAGGAGGCTCGAGGGGAGGCCGATCGCGGTGCCGATGCCGTCGCCCTGCGCCATCACGATGTCGGTGAGGTTGAGCGAGCCGACGACGAGGAGGACCGTGATGATGACGAAGCCGATCGAGACTTCGTAGGAGACCATCTGCGCGGCGGAGCGAAGCGCGCCGAGAAACGGATATTTCGAGTTCGACGCCCAGCCGCCCATGATGATCCCGTACACGGACAGGGACGAGATCGCGAAGATGTAGAGGAGGCCAACATTGATGTCGGCGATCACCCAGCCGAGGTCGAAGGGCACCACCGCCCAGGCGGCGAGCGCGAGGGTCGAGGCGATGAGCGGGGCGATCAGGAAGACGCCCTTGTTGGCGCCCGAGGGGATGATCGGCTCCTTGAAGACGAACTTGAGGAGATCGGCGAACGATTGAAGGAGCCCCCACGGACCGACCACGTTCGGGCCGCGGCGCATCTGCACGGCCGCCCAGATCTTGCGGTCGGCGTAGAGGATGTACGCGACGAAGAGGAGGAGGATGACGAGGAGGAGGAGACTCCACGCCACCATCACGATCAGCGGCACCACGTAGGTGGAGAAGAACGCGGCCACGGGCTACTCCGCCGCCTGCTGCATGCCGGCCGCCATCGCCGAGCACTCGGCCATGATCTTGGAGGCGCGGGCGATGGGGTTGGTCAGGTAGTAGTCGCGGATCGGATTCTTGAACGCCTCGCGGCCTAGTTCGCCACCAAGCCTGCCGAGTTGCGCCAGCGCCTCCGGGCCAAGGCGCGGCGGCGTGTCGAGTTTCGCGAGGTGCGGGACGGCGCGGTAGAGCGCGGCGCGGAGCGCGTCGAACGAGTCGAACGGGAGGCGGTGGCCGATCACGTCCGACAGCGCGCGAAGCACAGCCCAGTCCTCGCGGGCTTCGCCCGGCGGGAAGGCGGCGCGCTTGGCCTGCTGCACGCGGCCTTCGGTGTTGACGTAGGTGCCGTTCTTCTCGGTGTAGGCGGCGCCGGGCAGGATGACGTCGGCGCGGTGGGCGCCGGCGTCGCCGTGGCTGCCGATATAGACGACGAAGGTCGGGCCGAGCGTGGCGGTCTGGAGTTCGTCGGCGCAGAGGAGGAAGAGGACGTCGAGCCGGCCGCCGACCGCCGCCTGGACGATGCCGGTGGTGGCAAGGCCGCCGGCGCGGGGGACGAAGCCGACGTCGAGGCCGGCGACGCGCGAGGCTGCGTGATGGAGGATGCCGAGGCCGTTCCAGCCTTCGGCGCGGTCACCAGAGGCGAGGCGCGAAGCGGCGGCAAGGACGGACTGGCCATCGGGGCGCGAAAGGGCGCCCTGCCCGACGACGGCGATCGGCTTCTTGGCGGCGCGGAGAGCAGCGGCGAAATCGCCCTCCCCGCGTTCGATTGCGGCCAGTGTCGCGGGGCCGGCGCCGAGATACTCGTGCGGATAGGTGAGGTCCGCCTCTTCGCCGATCATGCCGACGCGGATGCCGGCGGTGCGCCAGCGCTTGCGTATGCGGGCGTTGAGGAGGCTCGCCTCGACGCGCGGGTTGGAGCCGACGATGAGGATGCAGTCGGCGTCCTCGATACCGTCGATCGTGGGGTTGAAGAGGTAGCTGGCGCGGCCGAGCGTAGGGTCGAGCTTGGTGCTGTCCTGGCGCGAGTCGAGGTGCGGCGAGCCGAGCTTGTCCATGAGGAGGCCGAGCGCGAACATCTCCTCGGCGGTGGCGAGGTCGCCGGCCAGCGCCGCGATGCGCGAGCCCGGCACGCCGGTCAGCTTCGTCGCGACGGCGCGGAAAGCTTCCGACCAGCTCGCCGGCTGGAGCTTGCCGTCGACCTTCACGTAGGGCCGATCGAGGCGCTGGGTGGCGAGGCCGTCCCAATGGAAGCGGGTCTTATCGGCAATCCACTCCTCGTTCAGCTCCTCGTGGAGGCGCGGCAGGACGCGCATCACCGCGGTCCCGCGGGTGTCGACGCGGATGTTCGAGCCGACGGCATCCATGACGTCGATGCTCTCGGTGCGCTCGAGCTCCCAGGGGCGCGCCTTGAAAGCGTAGGGCTTCGAGGTCAGCGCGCCGACCGGGCAGAGGTCGATGACGTTGCCCTGCAGCTCGGAGGAGAGCGCCGCCTCGAGATAGGTGGTGATCTCCATGTCCTCGCTGCGGCCCGTCGCGCCCAGTTCGGGGACGCCCGCCACCTCGGCGAGGAAGCGGACGCAGCGGGTGCAGTGAATGCAGCGGTTCATGCTGGTTTTCACCAGCGGGCCCAAATACTTGTCCTCGACCGCGCGCTTGTTCTCGTAGAAGCGGTTGTGGTCCATGCCGTAGGCGATGGTCTCGTCCTGGAGATCGCACTCGCCGCCCTGGTCGCAGATCGGGCAGTCGAGCGGGTGGTTGATCAGCAGGAATTCGAGGACGCCCTTGCGGGCCTTCTTGACCGTCGGGGTGGCGGTGAAGATCTCCGGCGGCTCGCCGTTCGGGCCGGGGCGGCAGTCCTTGACTGCCCAAGCGCACGAGGCGACCGGCTTCGGCGAGCCCTTCACCTCCATGAGGCACATGCGGCAATTGCCGGCGATCGACAGACGCTCGTGGAAACAGAAGCGCGGCACCTCGATGCCGACCGACTCCGCCGCCTGGAGGAGCGTGAAGTCCGGCGGGACGTCGGTCGCGCGGCCGTTGATGAGGATCCTGGTCATCGCCCCGCCCTACTCCGCCGCCACCGGCAACGGAACGCCCCTCGCCCGGTCGATGCGCTCTTCGATGAGCGGACGGAAGTGCCGGATGAGGCCCTGGATCGGCCAGGCCGCGGCGTCGCCCAGCGCGCAGATGGTGTGGCCCTCGATCTGGTAGCTGACCTCGAGGAGGAGGTCGATCTCGCGCTTCTCCGCGTCGCCGCGGACCATGCGCTCCATCACCCGCCACATCCAGCCGGTGCCCTCGCGGCACGGGGTGCACTGACCACAGCTCTCGTGCTTGTAGAAATAGGCTAGGCGCGAGATCGCGCGGATCAGGTCGGTGGACTTGTCCATCACGATGACCGCCGCCGTGCCGAGGCCGGACTTCAGATTGCGGAGGGTGTCGAAGTCGAGGCTGAGGTCGTCGCACTGCGAGGCCGGCAGGAGCGGCACCGAGGCGCCGCCGGGGATGACGGCGAGGAGGTTGTCCCAGCCGCCGCGGACGCCGCCGGCATGCTTGTCGACGAGGTCGCGGAGCGTGATGCCCATCTCCTCTTCCACGGTGCACGGCTTGTTCACGTGGCCGGAGATGCAGAAGAGCTTGGTGCCGGGGTTGTTGGGCTTGCCGATGCCGGCGAACCAGCTGCCGCCGCGGCGGAGGATGGTCGGGACGACGGCGATCGACTCGACGTTGTTGACCGTGGTCGGGCAGCCATAGAGGCCGACCGCCGCCGGGAACGGCGGCTTCAGGCGCGGGAGGCCCTTCTTGCCCTCGAGGCTCTCGAGAAGGCCGGTCTCCTCGCCGCAGATATAGGCGCCCGCGCCGTGGTGGACGTAAATCTCGAAGTCCCAGCCGTGGATGTTGTCCTTGCCGATAAGGCGCGCTTCGTAGGCCTCATCGACCGCAGCCTGGAGGCGCTCGCGCTCGCGGATGAACTCGCCGCGGATGTAGATGTAACAAACGTGCGCGCCCAACGCGAAGCCGGCGATGAGGGAGCCCTCGACGAGGAGATGCGGGTCGTGCCGCATGATCTCGCGATCCTTGCAGGTGCCCGGCTCGGATTCGTCGGCGTTGACGACGAGGTAGCTCGGACGGCCGTCCGGCACTTTCGGCATGAACGACCACTTCAGGCCGGTCGGGAAGCCGGCGCCGCCACGGCCGCGGAGGCCCGAGGCCTTGACCTCGTTGATGATCCCGTCGCGACCCTTCTCGATGATCGCCTTGGTATTGTCCCACGCGCCGCGGCGGCGCGCGCCGGCGAGGCCCCAGTCGCCCTGGCCGTAGAGGTTCGTGAAGATGCGGTCGCGGTCGGCCAGCATCTATCGGGTCTCCCCGGCTGGGCCGCCGGCCGTGTCCGGCACGCTCACGCCGGCGATGTTGCGCGCCTGTTCGACCCACTTGTCGCGGATCGCACGGCCTTTGAAGGCCGACAGGTTGGCGTCGACCCAGGCGAGGTTGCTGTCGGTCCAGTTGGCGATCTGGTCGAAGTGGTAGATTCCCATGCCGTTCAGCATCGACGCCAGCTTCGGTCCGATGCCGACGATGCGGGTCAGGTCGTCCGGCACACCGCCGCGCGCCGCAGTCAGCAACTCGGGCTTGAACTCGTCGGGCACGCGCTGGCCAGACCCGACGCGCGGATCGGCCGACACGGCCGTGGCGGTCTTCTCGACGGACAGGTGATCGCGCGCGGCGGCTTTCAGGAGCTTGTCGGCCGGGGCGGGAGCCTCGCGTTGCGTGGCCGCGGGGGCGGGCTTCTTCCCGGCTTCGTCGCTCAGCGGGGAACCGGGCGTGACGCCGGCGGCATGTGCGATGTGCGCCACTTCCCTCAGCGTCGTCGGCCCGCCCGCGGGCGCGGAGAGGATGCGGTCGATCTGGGGGCCGGGCTTTATCGAGCGGCCGGCCGCGATGTCGTCGATGAGCTGCGCGAAGGTCGCGACGGTGAGGTCCTCGTAGGTGTCCGAGTCGATCTGAATCATCGGCGCGTTCACGCAGGCGCCGAGGCACTCGACCTCCTCCCAGGAGAAGTCGCCGTCGGGCGAGAGCTCGTGCGCGTGGCCGGCGATGCGGTCCTGGCAGTGGGCGAGGAGATCGTCCGACCCGCGCAACATGCAGGGGGTCGTGCCGCAGACCTTGATGTGCGCCTTCCGGCCGACCGGAGCGAGATGGAACATCGTGTAGAAGGTCGCGATCTCGAGCACCTGGATGGCGGGCATGTGGAGGAGCTGGCCGATCACGCGGATCGCCGGCTCGGTGACCCAGCCCTCCTGCTCCTGCGCGCGCCACAGGACGGGGATCACCGCTGAGCGCTCGCGGCCGGGCGGGTATTTGGTCAGCTCGCGCTTCACCCACGCCTCGTTTTGAGGCGTGAAGGCGAAGCTCGCCGGCTGGACCGGATGAAGCCGCCGCACCGCCATTACCGGTCGATCTCCCCGAAGACGACGTCGAGCGAGCCGAGGATCGCGGAGACGTCGGCCAACATGTGTCCCTTGGTCATGTCGTGCATGGCGGCGAGGTGCGGGAAACCCGGCGCGCGGATCTTGCAGCGATACGGGCGGTTGGAGCCGTCGGCGACAAGGTAGACGCCGAACTCGCCCTTGGGCGCTTCGACTGCGGCGTAGACCTCGCCGGCGGGCACCTTGTAGCCCTCGGTGTAGAGCTTGAAATGGTGGATGAGCGCTTCCATCGAGCGCTTCATGTCGGCGCGCTTGGGCGGGACGACCTTGCCGTCCTGGGCATTGATCGGCCCCTGCCCCTTCGGCGAGCGGAGGAGCGCGATGCATTGCTGCATGATCCTGTTCGACTGGCGCATCTCTTCCATGCGGATGAGGTAGCGGTCGTAGCAGTCGCCGTTCTTGCCGATCGGGATCTCGAATTCGAGGTCCGAGTAGCACTCGTAAGGCTGGGCGCGGCGTAGGTCCCAGGCGGCGCCCGAGCCGCGAACCATCACGCCGGAAAAGCCCCACCGCCACGCGTCGTCGAGATCGACCACGCCGATATCGACGTTGCGCTGCTTGAAGATGCGGTTGCCGGTAAGGAGCTTGTCGATGTCGTCGACGACCTTCGGGAAGTGGTCGCAGAACTTCTCGATGTCGTCGACGAGCGCCGGCGGCAGGTCCTGGTGAACGCCGCCGGTGCGGAAATAAGCGGCATGCATGCGGCTTCCGGAGGCGCGCTCATAGAAGCCCATCAGCTTCTCGCGCTCCTCGAAGCCCCACAGCGGCGGGGTCAGCGCGCCGACGTCGAGCGCCTGCGTCGTCACGTTGAGGAGGTGCGAGAGGAGCCGGCCGATCTCGCAATAGAGGACGCGGATGAGCTGGGCGCGATACGGCACCTCGAGACCGAGGAGCTTCTCGATCGCCAGGCAGAAAGCGTGCTCCTGGTTCATTGGCGCGACGTAGTCGAGCCGGTCGAAATAGGGCAGCGCCTGCAGGTAGGTCTTGTACTCGATCAGCTTCTCGGTGCCGCGATGAAGCAAGCCGATGTGCGGGTCGACCCGCTCGACGATCTCGCCATTGAGCTCCAGCACAAGGCGCAGCACGCCATGCGCCGATGGGTGCTGCGGGCCGAAATTGATGGTGAAGTTTCGTACGTCGGTTTCAGCCATGGGCAGAACCGGCAGTTGGCAGTCGGCAGTCGGCAGTCGGACAAAGGAAGCGGGTGAGCTGCTTCATGAGGTCACCGATCCTTCGACGGACTTGGCGAGCGAGCGGAGCATTCGACCGATCGCGTCGCTTCGCTCCAAGGGACCCTGAATGTTGGCTTCAGTGACGAGGCTCACCCTTTCGGCGAGTAGAAGGTGGGTCTCCAGTTCCTTGAGAGATCCCTGCGCGATGCGCAGAAACTGCACGTACTGTCCGGTGCTGTTGCGGCCGTAGCCCTCTGCGATGTTGGCAGCGACTGAAGCGGCGGCGCGTCGAATCTGCGAGGTCATGCCATAGGCCTCCGCGCGCGGAAATCCGCGCGTCAGCTCGTAGCATTCAACCGCTAAATCCATCGCTTCCTTCCAAACTCTCAAATCCCGGTACGATCGAATGCTCTCGTCGCTCATCTGATCGTCCGATTGCCTACTGCCTACTGCCCCTTGGCCTTCTCGTCGCCGGGGAGCTGGTAGCCTTCCCAGGGCGAGAGGAAGTCGAAGTCGCGGAATTCCTGCATCAGCTTGACCGGCTCGTAGACGACGCGCTTGGCCGCGTCGTCGTAGCGGACCTCGACGAAGCCGGTGAGCGGGAAGTCCTTGCGCAGCGGGTGACCGTCGAAGCCGTAGTCGGTGAGGAGGCGGCGAAGGTCGGGGTGGCCCGAAAAGAGGATGCCGTAGAGGTCGTAGGCCTCGCGCTCGTACCAGCCGGCGCCCGCGAAAACGCCGGTGATCGATGGCACGGGCGTTGCTTCGTCGGTGGCGACTTTCAGGCGGATCCGGGCATTCTGGCGCGGGCTGAGGAAATGATAGACCACGTCGAAGCGCTTCTCGCGCGCCGGGTAGTCGACCCCGCAAATGTCGATGATCGACACGAAGGCGAGGCGCGGGTCGTCGCGGAGGAGCCGGGTCAGCGCGACAATCTCGGCGGCGGGCACGGTTACGGTGAGCTCGCCGAACGCGGTCGACCACTCGGCCACCGCGCTCGGGCGGCGGGCAGACAGGTACTCGGCGATCTCGCGCAGCGTCTCGTCCATGGCCCTGGGATTCGCTTCGGCGAACTAGCGTTCAATCGTGCCGGTACGGCGGATCTTCCGCTGCAGGAGGAGCACTCCGTAGAGGAGCGCCTCCGCCGTGGGCGGGCAGCCGGGCACGTAGATATCGATCGGCACGATGCGGTCGCAGCCGCGCACCACCGAGTACGAGTAGTGGTAGTAGCCGCCGCCATTGGCGCACGAGCCCATCGAGATGACGTAGCGCGGCTCCGGCATCTGGTCGTAGACCTTGCGGAGCGCGGGGGCCATCTTGTTGGTGAGCGTACCGGCGACGATCATCACGTCGGACTGGCGGGGCGAAGCGCGCGGGGCGAAGCCGAAGCGCTCCGCGTCGTAGCGCGGCATCGACATCTGGATCATCTCGACCGCGCAGCAGGCGAGGCCGAACGTCATCCACATCAGCGAGCCGGTGCGCGCCCAGGTGATGAGGCTCTCGGCCGAGGTGACGAGGAAGCCCTTGTCGGAAAGCTCCTGGTTGACGTCGCCGAAGAACGGATCGGCCGGCGCGGGCTGGCCCGGCAACTCAGCAGCCGGAACCGAACCGGCGCGAAGGTCGGTGGGGCGAATCAGTCCCATTCCAGCGCCCCCTTCTTCCACTCGTAGACGAAGCCGATGGTGAGCACGCCGAGGAAGACCATCATCGACCAGAAGCCGAACCAGCCGATGTCGCCGAAGGCCACCGCCCACGGGAACAGGAAGGCGACCTCGATGTCGAAGATGATGAAGAGGATGGCGATCAGGTAGAAACGGACGTCGAACCTCATGCGAGCGTCATCGAACGCCTTGAAGCCGCACTCATAGGCCGACAGCTTCTCGGGATCGGGGCTCTTGAAGGCGACGATGAACGGGGCGACGAGGAGCGCGAGGGTGATCGCGCCTGCCACGCCCATGAAGATCACGAGCGGCAAATATCCGCCGAGAAGCTCGTTCATTGCCGACCTGTTTCCCCCGCCCGGGTTGCTTAGGGAACCCTCGGGCGTGCGGCCATAACATCGGTAGTTTGGGGTGGGGTCAATGTGCCCGCCTGACGCGCTAACGTCGCAGCGCGCGCTACCGCAGTGCAGCAAAACCCGGCGGAATCGTTGAGAAATCGACCGCCGAAATTGTCAACGGAGCGAGCACGGCGCGTCTCTGAGACGTTCCATTGGATCGGCCCGGCGAGCCGGCTCGGCAGAGACAGACCGCGTTGTGAAAGACTGGGAGAGAACTGGCGGGAGTGACGGGGCTCGAACCCGCGACCTTCGGCGTGACAGGCCGACACTCTAACCAACTGAGCTACACCCCCGCGGGTGGTCCGCAACGCGCGGACGGCGTGAATTAGGATAGAGGCTGGGGCACGTCAAGGCGAAGCGCCCTGCCCCGTGCTCCGGCCCGCACGATTTGTGAGGGACGCAGGCGCGTCATAGTGGCTGTGCAGCGGCCGCGACGGAGCGGCGGATGTAGTGGGATGTCATGGCTGCCCCAGCGTTGGCGCAGGCCCGCCTTCGCCCTGACGCGCTACGGCGCGGCAGCCTTCGCTGCTCCGCAGACGACCGTCGAGTACTTTTCGGCTTGCCGAGCCGTAGCTGCGGAGCAGCGAAGGCTGGTGGGCGGTGAGAGACTCGAACTCCCGACATCCACGGTGTAAACGTGGCGCTCTACCAACTGAGCTAACCGCCCCTAAGCCCGCCCGCGCCGCCTGATGTGTACAAACATCGGAGGCGGCGCAAGGGCAAGCCCAGCTGTCAGCTCTTAGGGGATGATAGGCTGCGGCGCGGCAATCCGCGGCGGGCCCGAAACGCTAGGTGTTTACAGCGTCCTTGAGGCCCTTGCCCGCCCGGAACTTGGGGGACTTGGAGGCCGCAATACGAATGGTCGCCCCGGTGCGCGGGTTGCGGCCTGTGCTGGCCGCGCGGTTCGCTACCGAGAAATTTCCGAAACCAATGACTTTCACTTCCTCACCCGACTTCAACGCCGAGGTGATCGCGTCGAAGGTCGCATCCACGGCTTCAGCCGCAGACGCCTTCGACAGGTTGGTGCGTTCGGCTACTGCCGCAACGAGATCGTTCTTGTTCATGAAGTCTCCCTTTCCTTGAAGCCGGCGTCAGTCCCAACCGACCAGCTTCGAATCGGGACGTTCGGCCATAGTGCGCTTTCACGCAAGCGCAAATGGCGGAAATCGGCAACTTTTGTGCAGAATGAGACGAATGGGCAACGAAAAAGGCCCGCCAGTTGGCGGGCCCTCTTCTATCGTTTCCAAGTGCTGATCTAGTGGGCAGTAATTGTAGCCGACTTATCATCGTCGACCACCACCGGTTGTGCCGGCGCCTTGGCTTCATCCCACTCGATCGCCACCGGCGTGCGAACCAGAGCGAGCGGAATCACCTGGTCCATGCGAGAAACCGGGATGATCTCAAGTCCGCTCTTCACGTTGTCCGGTATCTCCGCGAGATCCTTGACGTTGTCCTCGGGGATGAGGACCCGCTTCAGACCCCCGCGGAGGGCCGCCAGGAGCTTCTCCTTGAGGCCGCCGATCGGGAGGATGCGTCCGCGGAGGGTGATCTCACCGGTCATCGCAATGTCCTTGCGGACGGGGATGCCAGTGATGGTCGACACGATCGCAGTCGCCATCGCAACGCCGGCCGAGGGGCCGTCCTTCGGGGTCGCCCCCTCGGGCACGTGGACGTGGATGTCGCGCTTCTCGAACATAGGCGGCTCTACGCCATAGGCGATCGCCCGTGAGCGAACGTAGGACGCCGCCGCCGAGATCGACTCCTTCATGACGTCGCGGAGGTTGCCGGTGACGGTCATGCGACCGCGTCCGGGCATCATCACGCCCTCGATGGTCAGCAGCTCGCCGCCCACTTCCGTCCACGCTAGACCGGTGACCACGCCGACCTGGTCCTCGAGCTCGGCCTCGCCGTACCGGAAGCGCGGCACGCCGAGGTAGTCGCCGAGATTGGCGTCGGTGACCTTGATGGTCTTCTTCTTCGAGGTCAGCAGCTCCTTGACTGCCTTCCGCGAGATCGTCGCAAGCTCGCGCTCGAGGTTGCGGACGCCCGCTTCCCGCGTGTAGAGCCGGATGATGCTCTGCAGCGCCTGGGCGTCGAGCTTGAGCTCCTTCTCCTCCAGGCCATGCTCGCGCATGGTCTTGGGCAGGAGGTGCTTGCGGGCGATCTCGATCTTCTCATCCTCGGTGTAGCCGGCGATGCGGATGATCTCCATCCGGTCCATCAGCGGCGGCGGGATGTTGAGCGTGTTGGCCGTGGTCACGAACATCACGTTCGAGAGGTCGTAGTCGACCTCGAGGTAGTGGTCGTTGAAGGTGTGGTTCTGCTCGGGATCCAGCACCTCGAGGAGCGCCGAGGACGGGTCGCCGCGGAAGTCCATGCCCATCTTGTCGATCTCGTCGAGCAGGAAGAGCGGGTTGGACTTCTTGGCCTTGCGCATCGACTGGATGACCTTGCCGGGCATCGAGCCGATATAGGTCCGCCGATGGCCGCGGATCTCGGCCTCGTCGCGCACGCCGCCGAGCGACATGCGCACATACTCACGTCCGGTCGCCTTGGCGATCGACTTGGCGAGCGAGGTCTTGCCCACGCCGGGAGGACCGACGAGGCAGAGGATCGGGCCCTTGAGCTTGTTCGAGCGCGACTGCACCGCGAGGTACTCGACGATGCGCTCCTTGACCTTGTCGAGGCCGAAATGGTCCGCGTCGAGAACCTCCTCGGCGAACGCGAGGTCGTTCTTGACCTTGGACTTCTTGCTCCACGGGATCGACAGCAGCCAGTCGAGGTAGTTGCGGACCACGGTCGCCTCGGCCGACATCGGGCTCATCTGCCGGAGCTTCTTGAGCTCGTGGGTGGCCTTCTCGCGGGCCTCCTTGGAGAGCTTGGTCTTCTTGATCTTCTCCTCGATCTCGGCGAGCTCGTCGCGGCCTTCCTCGCCGTCGCCGAGTTCCTTCTGAATGGCCTTCATCTGCTCATTCAAATAGTACTCGCGCTGGGTCTTCTCCATCTGCCGCTTGACGCGGCTGCGGATGCGCTTTTCGACCTGCAGGACCGAGATCTCGCTCTCCATGAGGCCGAGCACGCGCTCGAGCCGCTCGGCCACCGCGGTGGTGCCAAGGAGAGCCTGCTTCTCGGAGATCTTGATCGCGAGGTGCTCGGCGACCTTGTCGGCGAGGCGCGAATAGTCCTCGATCTGCGTGACGGCTCCGAGAACCTCAGGCGAGATCTTCTTGTTGAGCTTCACGTAGTTCTCGAACTCGGCGATGACCGAGCGAGCGAGGGCCTCGACCTCGACCTTGTCGCCGGTCACCTCGGGGAGCTGACGGGCATGGGCCTCGTAGTAAGAGGCCTGGTCGCTGAAGCGGGTGATCTCGGCACGGCTGATGCCTTCGACCAGCACCTTGACGGTGCCGTCGGGGAGCTTGAGGAGCTGGAGCACGGTGGCGAGCGTGCCGATCGAGTAGATCGACTGCGGGGTCGGCTCGTCGTCGGCCGGGTTCTGCTGCGTGGCGAGCAGAACCTGCTTGTCGGAACGCATCACCTCGTCGAGGGCGCGGATCGACTTCTCACGCCCCACGAAGAGCGGGACGATCATATGCGGGTAGACGACTATGTCTCTGAGTGGGAGGACCGGGAAGACCTCCCCGGTCGGAGTGCGGGTTGTTTCGCTGGCCATTTCATTTCCTTTGTCGAAGCCGAAGGAGCCAAAAGCCTCCCCCGAGCTTCACCGGAGCGCGAACGACCTGCAGGCTTGCTAATGCGCGTGGCGAGCTGACGTCACAGAACTAGCGTGACCTGAATGTCTTCAGCGGATTAGGTGGCTACGCAACAGGCAGGTGTCAAGTTGCCGGGCCACGCTGGACCCGGCAGCAAACCGGCATTTTTAGGCCGACGAAGCGCCGTCCTGGAGACGCTCCGAGTAGATGTAGAGCGGGCGGGCGCGACCTTCCACGACCTCGGGCGAGATCACCACTTCCTGGACGCCGTCGAGGTTGGGGAGATCGAACATCGTGTCGAGGAGAATGCTCTCCATGATCGAGCGGAGGCCACGCGCGCCGGTCTTCCGTTCGATCGCCTTCTTGGCGATGACGGTGAGAGCGTCGGGGTGGAAGGCGAGCTCGATGTTCTCCATGTCGAAGAGGCGCTGGTACTGCTTGATGAGCGCGTTCTTCGGCTCGGTCAGGATGCGTATCAGCGACGCCTGGTCGAGGTCCTCGAGGGTCGCGACGACCGGGAGACGGCCGACGAACTCGGGGATGAGCCCGAACTTCAGGAGATCCTCGGGCTCGACCTGACGCAGCACTTCGCCCATGCGCCGGTCTTCCGGCGCCATGACCTTGGCGCCGAAGCCGATCGAGGTGGTGCGGCCGCGGTCGGCGATGATCTTCTCGAGGCCGGCGAAGGCGCCGCCGCAGATGAAGAGGATGTTGGTGGTGTCGACCTGCAGGAATTCCTGCTGCGGGTGCTTGCGGCCGCCCTGCGGGGGAACGCTCGCGACCGTGCCTTCCATGATCTTGAGGAGCGCCTGCTGGACGCCCTCGCCCGACACGTCGCGAGTGATCGAGGGGTTGTCGCCCTTGCGGGAAATCTTGTCGACCTCGTCGATATAGACGATGCCGCGCTGCGCGCGCTCGACGTTGTAGTCGGCGGCCTGCAGGAGCTTGAGGATGATGTTCTCGACGTCCTCGCCGACGTAGCCGGCTTCGGTCAGCGTCGTGGCGTCGGCCATCGTAAAGGGCACGTCGAGGATGCGGGCGAGAGTCTGCGCGAGCAGGGTCTTGCCCGAGCCGGTCGGACCGACGAGGAGGATGTTCGACTTGGCGAGCTCGACGTCGTTGTTCTTGGCGGCGTGGTTGAGGCGCTTGTAGTGATTGTGCACCGCCACCGAGAGCACCTTCTTGGCGTGCTCCTGGCCGATCACGTAGTCGTCGAGAACGCCGCAAATCTCGTGCGGGGTCGGAACACCGTCGCGGGACTTCAGCTGCGAGGTCTTGGACTCCTCGCGGATGATGTCCATGCAGAGTTCGACGCACTCGTCGCAGATGAACACGGTCGGGCCCGCGATGAGCTTGCGGACCTCGTGCTGGCTCTTGCCGCAGAACGAGCAGTAAAGGGTGTTCTTGGTGTCGCTGCCGCTGACCTTGCCACTCATTCCGATTCTCCGCGTGCGGCCGCCGTACCGATCGAGCTTAACGCGCCTGCTGCCGCAAGCAACGCCGTCGCACGATCCAACCATGCTATCGACGATTTGTTCAAGAGATGCTTAATGCGTGGCCCCCTGCCGGAAAGCCGCCATTTCATGGCGCCCAATCTTGGCAACCTTAAGATGCCTTCTTGACGAGCAATTCCTGCTCCGAACGGGTGCTGAGGACACGGTCGATAAGCCCGAAATCCTTGGCCTGGTCGGCGGTGAGGAAATAGTCGCGGTCGAGCGTGCGCTCGATCGTCTCGTAGTCCTTGCCGGTGTGGTGAACGTAGATCTCGTTCAGCCGGCGCTTCATTTTCACGATGTCCTCGGCATGGCGCTCGATGTCCGAAGCCTGGCCCTGGAACCCGCCCGAGGGTTGGTGAAGCAGGATTCGTGCGTTGGGCAGGGCAAAACGCATGCCCTTGGCGCCGGCGGTAAGGAGGAGCGAGCCCATCGACGCCGCAAGGCCGATGCACAGCGTGGACACCGGCGGGCGGATGAACTGCATGGTGTCGTAGACCGCCATGCCGGCCGTGACCACGCCGCCCGGCGAGTTGATGTACATCGAGATTTCCTTGTTGGGATTCTCGGCTTCCAGGAACAGAAGCTGGGCGGTGATTAGCGTGGCCATCTGGTCCTCGATCGGACCGGTCACGAAAATGAGGCGCTCCTTGAGGAGGCGCGAAAAGATGTCATACGCACGCTCGCCGCGGTTGGTCTGCTCGACCACCATCGGCACGAGGGTGTTCATGGTGTACTCGACCGGATCTCTCATGATTTCCCCTCTTCGGCGGCAGTGCGATCTCGAGCCGTCCGGCCGTTGGAAACGGAATCGGCGAGCGCTGGTTAGTTTAGATAGGATAAGACACCGGCATCCGAAAGGGGCGCCAGTGCCTGTGTCCGGTCGTCGCGGTGGATGGGCGGCGCGCGGCCGCCCAAGCTAACGATTGCTAGACGGCCCGAGTGGTCTCGGTGTCGTCGTCCCGGGTCAGCTCTTCCTTGGAGACCGTCTTGTCGGTCACGTCGGCGAGCCCGAGAAGGAAGTCGACGACCTTCTCCTCGAAGACCGGCGCGCGGAAGGAGTTGCGGGCGGACGGGTTCTTGCGGAACGAGTCGATGATTTCGCGCTCGCGGCCCGGGAAGCGGCGGACATAGGCCTGGAGCTCGCGGTTCACCTCTTCGTCGCTGACCTGGATGTTGTTGCGGTCGCCGATCTCGGAAAGGACGAGCCCAAGCTTGACGCGGCGCTCGGCGATCTTCCGGTACTCGGCCTTCGACGCTTCCTCGGTGGTGCTCTCGTCGGCGAAGGTGCGGTTGGCACGGGCGAGGTCCTGGAGGACCTGGCTCCAGATGTTGTTGAACTCGAACTCGACCATGCTCGGCGGGAGGTCGAAGGCGTAGACCGCGTCGAGCGCGTCGAGGAGCTGACGCTTGACCTTCTGGCGGGTGAAGCCACCGTAGCGCGACTCGACCTGGCGGCGGACAGCCTCGCGGAGGCGCTCCATCGACTCGAAGCCAAAGCGCTTGGCCAGCTCGTCGTCGAAGGCGATGTCACCGGAAGCGGCGACCTCGGTGACGCTGACGTCGAACTCGGCGTCCTTGCCGGCGAGGTCGGTCGCCGCGTAGGTATCCGGGAAGCGGAGCTTGAGGGTGCGCTTCTCGCCGGTCTTGGCCCCGACCAGCTGCTCCTCGAAGCCGGGGATGAACTGGCCCGAGCCGAGACGGATGAACACATTCTCCGACGATCCGCCCTCGAAGGGCTTCCCGTCGATCGTGCCGATATAGGAGATGGTCAGCCGGTCGCCGTTCTCGGCCGCGCCGTCTTTCGGGCTGTAGGAGCGGGCGCTGTCGGCGAGGCCAGTGATCTCCTTTTCGATATCGGCATCGTTGACGTCGGCGATCAGGCGCTCGACCTTGATGCCCTTGAAATCTTTCAGCTCGACCTTGGGCAGGACCTCGTACTTCAGATTGAAGGAGAGGTCGGCGTGGCCGGCGAGAACCTGCTCGGTCTCCTGGTCGCCTTCCGGCAAGTCGTAGCTCGGCTGCATGGCCGGGCGCTCGCCGCGCTCAGTGATCGTCTGACTGCTCTCGTTGAGGACGGTCTGGACGATCTCGGCCATCGCCGAGCGGCCGTAGACGCGCTTGAGATGCTGCATCGGGACCATGCCGGGGCGGAAGCCCTTGATGCGCACCTGGTCCTTCAGCTCGCCGAGGCGAGCGGTCAGGCGGTCATTGAGTTCGGAAGCCGGAACGACGACCCGGAGCTCGCGCTTGAGGCCATCCGACAGGGTTTCCGTGACTTGCATTGCCGCCTACTCCTCAACCTTCTGATTTTGATCCGGTATCCACGCCTTCCGCCTGGTGCGGGCGGGGGGATTTGAACCCCCACGGCGTGAGCCACTGGATTCTAAGTCCAGCGTGTCTACCAGTTCCACCACGCCCGCTGCAGAGGGAAAACTCGCCCATGAGCGAGCCGCCCCGGGCGAGGCGCGGCCTCTATAGCATCGCGCCCGAAGGGGTCAAACAGGAAACCGGGCGAATCGGAGCGGTTCAGGCGCTTTCGGCGGCGAGCCGGGCGAGAACCGGCTTGAGGGCGGGCGCCAGATCCTCGGCGGTCAAGCCGACGCCGGCCTCCCGTCCCGCCTCGCCGTCGAGCCAAACGCCGGCGCAAGCCGCCTCAAAGGCGGGCATTCCCTGGGCGAGAAGCGCGCCGATGATGCCGGACAGGACATCGCCCGACCCGGCGGTGGCGAGGCTGGGCGGGGCGTTGTCGGCGATGGACGCGCGCTGGTCTGGGGCGGCGACAACGGTGTCGGCCCCCTTCAACACCACCACGGCGCCCGAGCGTCGTGCGGCGACGCGGGCGCTTTCGAGCTTCGAGGGGCCGACGAGATCGGGCGCGAGGCGGGCGAACTCGCCGGTGTGCGGGGTCACCACCGTGGGGGCGTCGCGCCGCGCCACTTGCGCGGCAAGGCGGTCGGCGGCGCCGGCGAACGAGGTGAGCGCGTCGGCGTCGAGGACGACCGCCGCGTGCGAGCGAAGGGCGACTGCGACCAGCTCCGTGGTCGCGGGGCCAACGCCCAGACCTGGCCCGAGGACGACCGCCGACACGCGGGGGTCGCCAAGGAGCTTCTCGAGGTCGGAGGGACCATTGGCTTCGCGGAGCATGACGGCATTCAGCTGCGCGGCCTGTTCGGGCAGCGCCGGCGTCGGCGCGACGAGCGTCACGAGTCCGGCCCCGGCCCGAAGCCCGGCCGTGGCGGCGAGACGGGCAGCGCCTCCCCTCCCGGACGGGCCGGAGACGACGAGGAGATGACCGCGGTCGTATTTGTGTGCGGTCGGGCGGAGCGCGGGGAGAGAACGGCGCCAGAGCGGCGGAAGGTTGTGAAAGGTTTGCGGGACGATCGCCGCCAGAGTCGCCGCCGCGATGCCGATGTCGGCGACGCTCACCCGTCCGCAGAAGGCCCGGCCCGGATAGAGAAGGTGCGCGGGCTTCCGGCGGAAGAAGGTGATGGTCTCGTCGGCCTCCACGGCCGGCCCGTCGGTCAGGCTCCCGTCACCGGGGACGCCGCTCGGCAAGTCGATCGCCACGACCGGGACGCGACGGCGGTTGACCGCCATGACAAGCTGTCCGGCCTCGGACGACAACGGCGGGCGGAAACCCGCGCCGAATAGCCCGTCGACGATCAGGCCGGCGCCTTCGACCAGGCTCGGGCTGGCCGCTACCACCTCGCCCGCAAACCGCTTGGCGGCAAGGGCACAATCGCCGTGGAGACCGCCCTGCTCGCCGAGGAGACCGACGCGGACGCGAAAGCCGCGCTCGCGGAGGATCCGTGCGGCGATGAACGCGTCGCCCCCGTTGTTGCCGGGGCCGGCGAGAACGAGGACGAGCCCTCCCCGCCACAACCGCGCCGCTGCATCGGCGACTACGGCTCCTGCCCGCTCCATAAGCACAATTCCCGGCGTGCCTGCCTCAATTGTGAGCTTGTCGGCCCGCGCCATCTCGGTGGGAAGGAGCAGTTCGATCATCCCGAAACCTTGATCCATCCTGAGCTCGCCTGGATGAATCGACCTTGGGCTATTGCGGCCCATCCCAGCGCTGCATAAAGAGTACTCACATGCTCACCCCGCGGGCAGTCGCACCCGTCCGCCGCCCCGTCGGTCGCGCGTCAAACCATCCGAAAACCCTGAGAGCGCCGGCCTGGAGGGGTGTCTGAGCGGGTGGCATAGGCCGTGCACCTCGCGGTGGGGCTCTGCGGCTTCAGCTGTGCCGCGAAGCATATGGAGTTGCGGAGGCAATGAAGAAGATCGAGGCAATCATCAAGCCGTTCAAGCTGGACGAGGTGAAGGAGGCCCTGCAGGAAGTCGGCCTCCAGGGCATCACCGTCACCGAGGCCAAGGGCTTCGGGCGCCAGAAGGGACACACCGAGCTCTATCGCGGAGCGGAATATGTCGTCGACTTCCTGCCCAAAGTGAAGATCGAGATCGTGCTCACCGACGAAATGGTCGAGCGCGCCGTGGAGGCCATCCGCAAGGCGGCGCAGACCGGTCGAATCGGCGATGGAAAGATTTTCGTGTCCAACATAGAAGAGGCCGTCCGTATCCGCACCGGGGAGAGCGGCGTGGACGCCATCTAGCCCTTCGAACTCCTCACCCATCCAAGGGCGCCGCTTCGCGCCCTTGTCCCGTTTCCTCGTTCAAGAAACCGGCCCGGACCGGACAGAGACTCAACAGGGATCGCTCATGACCAAGAACGCCACAGAAGTTCTCAAGCTCATCCAGGAGAAGGACGTCAAATACGTCGACTTCCGCTTCACCGACCCGCGCGGCAAGTGGCAGCACGTGACCTTCGACATCTCGATGATCGACGATGAGGTCTTCTCGGAAGGCCTCGGCTTCGACGGCTCGTCGATCTCGGGCTGGAAGGCGATCAACGAGTCCGACATGCTGCTGATGCCGGACGCCGCCACCGCCACGCTCGACCCGTTCTTCGCGCAGACCACGCTCTCGATCGTGTGCGACGTTCTCGAGCCGATGACCGGCGAGCCTTACAGCCGCGACCCGCGCTCGATCGCCAAGAAGGCCCAGGCCTATCTCCAGGAGACCGGAATCGCCGACACCGCCTTCTTCGGGCCCGAGGCCGAGTTCTTCGTATTCGACGACGTCCGTTACTCGGCGACCCCGTACAATGTCAGCTACAAGCTCGACGACGGTGAACTCCCGACCAACAACGACACCGAATACGAGTCGGGCAATATGGGCCACCACATCCGCACCAAGGGTGGCTATTTCCCGGTCCCGCCGCTCGATTCGCTGCAGGACATCCGCTCCGACATGCTGAGCGCGATCAAGGGGATGGGCGTCACGGTCGAGAAGCACCACCACGAGGTGGCATCGGCCCAGCACGAGCTCGGGCTGAAGTTCGACACGCTCCTCAAGATGGCCGACGCGATGCAGATCTATAAATACTGCATCCACAACGTCGCCCATTCCTACGGCAAGACCGCGACCTTCATGCCGAAGCCGATCTACGGCGACAACGGCTCGGGCATGCACGTCCACCAGTCGCTATGGAAGAACAAGAAGCCGATCTTCGGCGGCAACCA
>CAYOET010000138.1:0-4590 GCA_964402985.1 uncultured Bauldia sp.
CACCACGGGATCGACGATCACCGAGACAGCGCGGCTGCCACCCTGGCCGGCAGCGCCGGCAGGGGCGCCGCCGCTGGGCGCACCGCCGCCGCTGGGAAAGCCCCCTCCTCCACCACCTGGACCGACGAAGACGGCGCCGCCCCCGCCACCGCCGCCGACCACGACCGCTCCGCCGTCACCGCCGGGCGGGGGTGTTGCGGGAGCTGCCGCGACGTTGGTGCCGCCCTGCGCGCCACCGGCCGGGCGGGTCGCGCCACTGCCGGAGCCGCCGGCGCCTTGTCCGGCGGCCGGGGTGGACGGAGCGGTTGCGACTTCCACGCGGGCGAGAATGAGGTCGAGGTGGGTGTATGCCCACCATCCTCCGCCCGCGAGCGCGACAATGACGATCGAGAGCAGGATCTGCTTTACCGCTGACATGCACCGTTCCGGCAAGTGGGGCCGAGGCTAAGCTACAAGCTTTGCGCCTTACGGGCAGATTACATTTTGGACAGGATTGTCGCCAGTTGTGTCAGCGGCATCTTTAGTTACAAACCCTTGTGGCGCTTGGTTCAGGACGATTCCAAGCCGTCACCGAGGAGAGGTGCGATGTACGTGGTAACGGGCGGGGCCGGGTTCATCGGCTCGCACCTGGTCAAGGCGCTCAACGAGGGCGGCGAGAGCGAGATCATCGTCGTCGACGACCTCACCGACGGGAAGAAGTTTCGCAACCTCGCCGACTGCGCCATCGCGGACTACGTCGACCATGAGCGCTTCCGGGAGGCGATCAGGAATGGCCGCGGGCCCTCGGGGGTGAAGGCGGTGCTCCACCAGGGCGCGTGCTCGGACACCACCGAGTGGGACGGCCGGTACATGATGGACGCCAATTTCGAGAGCTCGAAGGAGGTCTTCGCGTGGTGCCAGGGCCAGGGCATCCCGATGGTCTATGCCTCGTCGGCGGCGGTGTACGGGCCGTCGACGAGCTTCGCAGAGCTTGCCGGCAACGAACGCCCGATCAACGTCTACGGCTGGTCGAAATGGGTGTTCGACCAGTGGTTCATGCGCCAGATGAAGCGGCTCAATGCGCCGGTGGTCGGGTTCCGCTACTTCAACGTCTATGGGCCGAACGAAGGCCACAAAGGGCGGATGGCGAGCGTCGTCCACCATTTCGACCGCCAGCTCCGCGAGAGCGGCAAGGTGCGGCTCTTCAAGGGCTCGCACGGCTATGAGGACGGGGAGCACCGGCGCGACTTCATCCACATCTCGGACGTGGTGAAGGCCAACCTCATGGCGGCGAGCGGCGGGCTCGGCTCGGGGATCTACAATCTCGGCACCGGCTCCAGCCACAGCTTCAACGACATGGCGCGGGCGGTGATCGCCTGGCACGGGCGCGGGAGCATCGAATACATCCCGATGCCGGACGATCTCCTCCGGTCGTACCAGGCGTTCACGGAGGCCGATCTGACCAGGCTGCGCGCGGCCGGCTACGCCGACGACTTCGTCGCGCCGGAGCAAGGGGTCCGGCTCACGCTCGACGCGCTCGCCCAGCGGGCGGCGTGAGCGGCATCCTCATCGTCGCGCCGGCCTGGGTCGGCGACATGGTGATGGCGGAGAGCGCGATCCGTCACGCGGCGGAGACGCATCCGGGGGCGCGCATCGACGTGCTCGCGCCGGCGGCGACGGCGCCGCTCGCCGAGCGGATCGCCAACGTCGCACGGGTGTGGACGATGCCCGCCGAGCACGGCAAGCTCGGCCTTCGGATGCGCTGGCGGATGGCCCGGCAGGTGGCCAAGGAGCGATACGATCTCGCGATCGTGCTGCCGGGGTCGTGGAAGTCGGCGCTGGTGCCGTTTTTCGCCGGGATCAAGCGGCGGCGCGGGTATGACCGCGAGTTCCGGCATGGACTCCTCAACGAGATGCGGCCGAAGCCGGCGCGGTCGAGCGTGCGCACCGTCGATACTTATACCGCGCTCGCCGACGACGACGCCGCAGCGCGTCCGGTCGCCAAGGCGCCGGAATTGCGCGCCGACCTCGCCAATGCCCGCGCGGTCGCGTTGCGGCTCGGCGTGGGTCAGAGCGGAAAGCCGATCCTCGTGCTCTGCCCGGGCGCCGAGTTCGGGCCGGCCAAGCAATGGCCCGCCCGTCATTTCGCCGCGCTGGCGGCAGCGGCCGAGGAACGCGGCTTCGAGGTGTGGATCGTCGGCTCGCCCAAGGACGCGCCGGTCGGCGACGCGATCGTCGCGATCGCGGCGACCCTCGGAGCCGCGCCGGTCGACCTTTGCGGGAAGACGAAGCTCCTCGAGGCGGTCGACCTCCTCGCGCTCGCCGACGCCGTGGTCAGCAACGACTCCGGCCTCATGCATGTCGCCGGAGCGCTCGGCCGGCCGGTGGTCGCGATGTACGGCTCGACCTCGCCGGGGGTGACGCCGCCGCTCGGGCCGCGCTCCTCGGTGGCGGAGATCGAGCTGCCGTGCCGGCCGTGCTTCCAGCGCGTCTGCCCGCTCGGCCACACCAACTGCCTCAACCTCCTCACGCCGGCTTTGGTGGAGGAGAAGCTCTTGGCGATGGTCAGCGGGGCCGCGACGGGCTGAGACGAGTCGCCCGAACTCCGACCGTCATCCCGCCGGAGGCCGGGACCCAGACGACGGGCGGGCGCTTGATTGACCACCTGTCGCTGGCGCGAGGGACCCGCAAGTTCGGCGTTCGTGGGAACCGTTTTCTGGGTCCCGGCCTCCGCCGGGATGACGGTCGGGGTGGTGGGGCGGGATTGTTCGCGGTGAGATCGGCCCGACTTCGGCGTCAGGATAGCTCGGACAGCGCTGCCGCGACGGCGTCGACCTCGATGCGGCGCATGCAGCATAGGCCGTCGGGTTCGTTGTTGCAGCGGCGGCGGTAGCAGGGCGCGCGGCTGTGCGGGGAGCGAAGGACGTGCTGGCCCGGGCCGTAAGGGCCGGTCAGCGCGGGGTCGGTCGGGCCGAAGAGCCAGACACCGGGGACGCCCAATGCGGTGGCGAGATGCATGAGGCCGGAGTCGAGGCCGATCGCGAAATCGGCGCGGGAGATGACCGACATCAGCGGCGCGCCGGTGAGACGGCGGGGGAGCACGGTGACGAAGGAGTTGTGCGTGGCGAGCCGGTTGGCGCGCGCGCGCTCGGCCTCGTTGCCCCACGGGATGACCACCGCCTTCTTCTGCCTGGCAAGGCGGTCGAGGAGCGTGCGCCAATGCGCCTCGGGCCACAGCTTGCTCGGCCAGCTCGCGGCCTGGATGAGGATGCCGTAGCGCTCGGGGAGCGCGAGCGGCGTTGCGTCTGGCGCGGGCGCGGGCGCGGGGCTGGCGACGTCCGACCAGGCGGGCGCCGGGATGGCGCGAGTCAGAGCGCCGCGCGCCTCGTCCCAAAGACCGAAATCGCCCTCGCCTGCCGGCAGCCCGTAGCCGAAGGCGGCCGCGAAGAGGCGGCGCGTGCGCTCGACAGCGTGGAGGTCCTGCGGCACGGCGAAGCGCTTGGCGTAGAGGACGCTCGCCGCCTTCTCGCGCGCCGAGTTGGGGTCGAAGCCGTAGACCGGGCGCTTGGCCTGGCGGGCGAGGATGGCGCTCTTGATGAGGCCCTGCGCGTCGAGGACGACATCGTAGCGGCGTTCGCGGAAATGGCGGCGGATCTTTGCGCGCCCGACCATGAACGTGACCCAGCGGCCGGGCGGCCAGCGGGCGCTCCGAACCGCGACCGGAATGGTCTGCGTGACCGCCGGATGGGCGGCGGCGACCGGCGCGAAGGCCTCCTCGAGCACCCAGTCGACCTCGACATCGGGGTGCGCGCGCTTGAGGTCGGTCAGCGCCGGAAGGGTGTGGATGACGTCGCCGAAGGACGACATCTTGACGAGAAGGACCCTCACGGCTCGAGGTCCGCGATGCTGTCGAGGAGGCGAAGGCGCGGGCCGAAGCCGGCGAGCTCCACCCTCCCCCGTTCCGCGACGCCATGGCCAGTGAGGACGTGCGCCGCGCGGCCAATTCCCGCAAAGGAGCCGGCTTCGATGTCGGCGCATTTGTCGCCAACGATGGTGGAAAGGGTGAGATCGGTGGCGAGCCGCTCGGCCGCGGTAACGATCATGCCCGGGCGCGGCTTCCGCCACTCGCAGTCGGCGTCCGCCGCGTGGCCGCAGACGAGCTCGGCGTCGAGCGCGAGACCGGCGGCGGCGAGGAGGTCGCGGAGGCGAGCGGCCACGGCCTCATACTCGGGCCAGCCGAAGCGGAAGCTGCCTATGCCGGACTGGTTGGTGATCAGCACCAGGGCGTGGCCGGAATCGCGGAAGCGGCGGAGCGTCGTTGCCGCGCCGGGGATGAGCGCCACCCGCGCCGGGTCAGCAAGGTAGTGACGCTCCTCGATCAGCGTGCCGTCGCGGTCGATGAAGAGCGCGGGGCCGCCATGACGGGCGTGCTCCGCGAAGCGGGCGCGATGGGCGGACGAAAGGTCTCCCATCAGCCCTGCGCGAACGCCTGGTCGACCGCGGCGCAAATCAGGTGGCCGAGGAAGATGTGGACCTCCTGGATACGCGCGGTCTCGTCGGCCGGCACGATCAGGCAATAGTCGGCGAGGCGGCCGCTCGCGATGGTGCCGC
>CAYOET010000139.1:0-8306 GCA_964402985.1 uncultured Bauldia sp.
GATCGCCGCCGACCCCAAGGTCGAGGTGTGGGCAATCCCCGCCCCGGGCGGCGGCAACCGCGCCTTCTGCGACCGCATGAACGCCTGGGCGATCTCCGAGGGCCAGCCCGGCCTCGGCTACATCTTCTTCCGCGAGGGGGAGGGCGCCGGCCCGGTCGCCAAGAATATCGGTCCGGAGCGGACGGCCGCGATCCGCGAGCAGCTCGGCCTCAAGGAAGGGGACGCCGTCTTCTTCGTGATGGGCGTGCCCGGGAGCTTCAGGGCGTTCGCCGGCGCGGCGCGGACCAGGATCGGGCGGGAGCTCAAGCTCATCGACGAGAACCGCTTCGAGTTCTGCTGGATCGTCGACTTCCCGATGTACGAGTGGATGGAGGAGGAGAAGAAGATCGACTTCTCCCACAACCCCTTCTCGATGCCGCAGGGCGGCCTCGAGGCCCTCGAGACCAAGGACCCGCTCGACATCCTCGCCTACCAGTACGACATCGTCTGCAACGGCATCGAGCTGTCCTCGGGCGCGATCCGCAACCATTTGCCGGAGATCATGCGCAAGGCCTTCGCGATCGCCGGCTACAGCGAGGACGTGCTGCAGTCGAAGTTCGGCGGCATGCTCAACGCCCTCCAGTACGGCGCCCCGCCGCACGGCGGCATCGCGCCGGGCATCGACCGCATCGTCATGCTGCTCTGCGGGGAGGAGAACCTCCGCGAGGTCACGCTCTTCCCGATGAACCAGAAGGCCGAGGACCTGATGATGGGCGCACCGTCCGCGGTCGCCGACAAGCAGCTCCGCGAGCTCAACATCCGCCTCGACCTGCCGCGCTAGGCTCGCCGGCGAGCGCCGGCCGTTACGCCGTCGCCCGCCTCTCCGACCAGAGCGCGTAGCCGAGCCAGGCGATGGCCAAGGCGACCGGGATGGCCGCGAAGCGCTGGATCTCATGGGGCAGGAGCGCGGCGAGCGGGGTCAACGCGGCCGCCACTGCAAGGACGATAGCGGGCGTGCGTGGCAGGACAGCGGCGCGAACCGTCGCGATGCCGAAAACCAGGCCGCCAAGCATGTAGGCGATCCCGACCACCGCGTAGGTCGCGGGCAGCGCGCCGATGTCGATCCCGGCTGGGGACGCCGGATTGACGATGCGGAGGGCGCCATCGACAAAGCCTGGCGCAGCGGAGGCGAGCACCGGCAACACGAAAGCCTCGACAAACACAAAGCCGGTCTGGAGCCACCACGAGAGAATAAGCAGGGCAAAGCCCGCCAGGCCGAGCCAGCCCGCCTCCCCAGCCTGCCGCGCGTAGATCCCCGTGATGCCGACCAGGAACAAGAGGCACATTGCGAGCTTCAGGCCGATAATGATCGCCCAGGCGTCCGTGGTGACCGAGGCAAGGAGATCGGGCGGATGGATGGGCTGGATGCCGGAGAAGATGAGGCCGGCGCCGATGGCGGCGAGGCCGGTCGAGCGGACAAGGGCGGAGGCTGAGAAAGACGTCTTTCCGGTTGCGGTCATGGCGCTCGCGTCCTTCGCGGTTGGCTTGGAGGTTGACGTCAGGATCACGTGGTTGGGCGAGATCGGCAGGCTGAGGGTTCCGAACAAGTCAAAAGAAAAAGGGCGGCCGCCGGGCCGCCCCTTCTCCTTCCCGCGCGTATCGCCTCTACGGGACCGTTTCGATCTCGACGTCGAGGAGGCTCGGCAGCCGCTGCGGCGAGTTCGACGCGGCCTCGATCAGTTCGAACAGCGGCAGCGGGCGCTTCGGGCGGAGCGTCATGGTCAGGCTGCCCGGGTTGTCGATGAACGCCTGCAGGGTCGGTGCGATCTGCCCCTGGAAGGCGGCGTCCTGCATCATCATCAGGAAGAACGGCACCGCGCTCTTGAGCTGCGTGCGCAGCTGGTCGGGCGTGATGCCGGCCGCCTCCGCCTGCATGGCGATGGCCCGGCTGGTGATCGAGTCGTCGTCGAGGATGAGGCGGGCGCTCACGAACTCGAGGCTGGCCAGCGTCTCCTCCAGCGTTTCCTCGCTCAGCGAGGTGATCGCCTCGCGGGTCAGGCCACGCAGCTCGAACTCGGCGGCAACGCTGCCGACATCGTCGATGCCGATCCTGAAATTGCGCAGCGTCAGCGTCTGGTCGACATCGCGCCAGGTGAAGGCGAGGGCGCCGTCGATGGTGATCGTCTCGTAGCCGAGCCGCTCGAAGATCGCGCGCGCCTCCTCGTCCTCGAGCGCAGCGACCTGGATGGTGATGTCGTTGAGTTCGGCGTCGAGGGCCGTGGGGACGAAGCCGACATAGCCGCCGAGGCGGACGAAGAAGCGTTCGAGCGCGCCCGATGCTTCCGCGGTCTCGACGGTGACGCCGGCCACCTCGAGGAAGCCGAGGGTCGGGATGAACTTCATCGGGTCGACCTCTGCGCCGCCATTCGCCGCCTCCTGCAGGAGCGAGAGCGGCGGGAAGCCGATGTCGCCGAACGAGAAGCGGTCGAGCGTCAGATGGATCTCGTTCTGGTCGCCGGTCCTGAGCTTGCCTTTGCCGGTCTGGGGCGAGTCCTTGAGCTCGAAGTCGCCGAAGCCGACCTCGCCGATGCCCTCGGCGCTCAGCTCGTCGATATAGAATTCGCCGAGGCGGAAGAGCTCGATATCCGGCGCCACGACGTCGAGATTGTCGACGCTGAGGCGCCCCAGCGACATCGAGGACATGATGTCCGGAAGGTAGGTCTGGCTGAGCTGAGCCATCTCCTCCTCCGACATATCGGGGTTCGACATCGCCGTGTCGAAGAACTCGATGAAGCTCGAGGCCGGCTGGCGCATCCGGAAATCCTCGACCGTCACGTCGGAGAAGCGGACGCGCGTGCCGGGGCCCTCGACGACGAAGTCGCGGTAGCGGGCGAGGCCGAGCACGGTGTGCCACACCTGGTCGCCGACCCCGTTCTGGTACTGGTCGGGGTCGAGGACGTGGGCGATCGCGCCGATGTCGATGTCGCGGCTCTCGATCGAGGCGATCGAGAATTTCATCAGCCCCTCGCCCTCGGGCGCTTCCGCGGTCACAGGACCGGCCGAGGTGACGTCGAGCTTGCCGTCGGCGATCTGGCCGACCAGGAAATTCTCGTAGGTGACGACGCTGGTGATGCCCTGATTGTCTTCGGTCGCCACCATGCGGTCCATGCTGCCCGACTCGAGTTCCACCGCCGCGGCGAGGCTGTAGGCCTGCATCAGCGCCACGATCGGGCGCTCGGAGTCGAACACCACGCTCTGGAAGTCGGGCACTGTCAGCCCGACCAGCGCGACGTTGGTCAGCTCGAACTCACCGTTCGGCGCCGTCGCCGTGAGGATGTCGAGGGTGATCTCGTCGGCGTGGAAACCGCCGCCGCCCGGCTCGGAATAGCCGGTGACGGTGAGGTTGCCGATCTCGATGCTGACCGCGCTGTCGCCTTCGCCGGTGATGCGGACATTGCTGGCGGTCGCCCCGTTGCCCGATGGGGTGATCTGGCCCGCGGCGGCGGCCCACTTGTCGCTGGCGTCGATCCCGTCGATGAGGGCGCGGAGCGCGCCCTCCGCGCTCTGCGCATGGGCCGGAGCGGCGGCGGCAAGAAACAGCGCCGCTGCAGCTCCGGCGGCCGCGGTCAGGCGAGTGCGTAGGGAGGGCATGTTGATCCTCAAAGGGTCGAGATCGCGGGAAGATTCCCTGCCAAACGGGGGTCCTTCTGGCAAGGGCGCTTTACTGGTTGGCCTTAACATCTAGTCCAAGGAAATCAGGCAAAGTCTGCAGGCCGGTGCCCTGCGCCTGCGTGAAGATCGCAAGCACCGGAATCGGCTGGGTCGGCGTCGCGGTGACGGTGATCGACTTCGGCTCGACCAGGAAGGCGGCGAGCGGCTCGGTGAGGGCCATCGTCAGCGGCCCGTTGCCGATGAACGTGCCGATCATGAACGGCAGCGCCATCGACATCGTCATGGCGAACTGCTCCTTGCTCGCCCCGGCCGACTTGGCCTGAGCCTCGAGCGCGCGGTCGACGATCCCGGCATTGGTGAAGGTCACGGTGCCCGAATGGAGGGTGGCCGCGCTGAGCGCGCCCATCATCAGGTCGGTTCCCTCGAGGAGGTTGCCGACCGGGAAATCGCCGATCACCCCGGTGATGTTGAGCTCGCCGACATTCTCGGCGCGGAAGGCGATCGAGCGCACCGTGAGCATGTCGGCGTCCTCGGCATAGGCTCCATCGAGCGTAAAGCCGACGACGAACGGGTCCGTGTACCCCATCTGGGACAGCGCGCCGACCAGCTCGGGCTCGAGGTCGAGGTCCTCGATCGGGAGGACGATTCCCTCCATCACCATCCTCATGTCGCTCGGCTGGCCGTCCACCACATTGGCGAACTCGACATGCAGGGAGCCGATATTGACCGGGAACTCCGAGGTCTCGCTTTGGCCGGCGATGTTGCGAAGGTCGATGCTGGTGATGGGCGCGAAGCGGGGATTGGCCTTGATCTCGGCGGGGCTGGCGATGATCACGCCAGTGGCGCTGCCCTCGGCGACGAGCACCGTCTCGGCGTCCTCGCCCTGGTTGACGAGGCGCGTGTTGTTGAAAGTCATCGAGTCGGCGGTGAAGCCGCCTTCGGCGCGGGCTACCGGGTTGACGATCACCAGCTCGGGGATCTCCGCCGTGCTGCCGTCTTCCGCCGAGGTCACCTTGACCCCGGTGAGGATCACGTCGGTCGCGGTCGCCGAAGCGCCGGCGTAGGTAATGGTGCTGCCCTCTTCGTAGGCGGTCATCCCTGCGACCAGGGCCTCGGCCGTTGCGGTGGCATCGGGCGCGGCGAGGGCGGGCACGGCGGCCGACGAGAAGAGGGCCACGGTCAGGCTCGCGAGGGCCCGTCGGCGGGTCGAAAACGGCATCAGATTCTCCACGAAAAGCCGGCAGGCCGGCTGGACGCCGGCCCGGGATGTGACCGGCATTTTCGCCGCTCTTGGCAGCGAGAGCAAGGCGAAGCTGCGGCGGACTTCGCCGCGCCGCCGCCGCCCGATAAGCCGCCTCACTCGCCCGACTTACGTGAATACCAAGCAATTCCGCGATCGCAGCCGGGTCCGATTGCCTGGCTTCCCCGCAATCTCCGAGGAGACGATGGGCTCTTGCGGGTATCGGGACCCTCGCGTTCCTCGCTGGCTACGGTTGCGGGGCGGCGTCCCCCGAAATGATGCGGAGGCCGAGCAAGGCCGCGATATCTGCGGGGTTCGCATCGCCCGCCGCCTCGATTTCGGAGAACCGCACCGGCTCGTCGGGCGTCGCAGAGATGGTGATCGTATGCTGCTTGCCACTGAAGAGCCCCTCGATCGCCGCCAGTCCCTCCTCCCGCGCCTCGCCTTGGAGCGCGTCGGCGAATTCGGTGAGGCCGCCCTCGAGCACCGGGGCGATGCCGGGGAGCGCGAGAAGGCCCCGGTCGGTGAAGGTGAGGCGCAAGAAGTCGAGCAGCGGATCGGGCGTCGGCGTCACACTGAGCGGCGTCAGGCCGCTGCTCTTGGGCGTCTTCCCGGGGGTCGTGTCGCCTTTTCCGGGCGGCGCTGCTCCCGGCGAGGTCTCCGGATAGAGGGCGGCCATGAGCCCGGGGCCCGACATCGCCATCGACAGATCGATCTCGCCGATCGACGCCACCGAGAGCGTAACTTGATCGAAAGTGAAGCGCTCGGCAGCGAAATCGACCGACACCGACATGTCGAGATCGGCCGCGATAGAGGCAAGCCCGAGCGCGCTCAGCGCCATCACGCCCGGATCCTCGCCCAACGCCTCGAGGGGCAGGTTGAAGCCCGCCACCCGCAACAGTCCCTCGGTCCAGCTGCCGGAGATCTCGACCTCGCCGACGCTCGCCCCCATCGCGGAGATCCCCGCAACGCGGAGCGTCACCCCCGATTCGGGGAACCCGGCCCACGGTTCTGCCGAGAGGCGGACGGCCTCCTCGGCGGTGGGAATGATCGCCGGCTCGAGCAGCCCGACGTCCCACCCGCCGACCTCATTGCCCTCGACCTCGAACACCCCGCCGTCGAAGGTGAGGCGGTCCGCGGTGAAGCCGCCCTCGGCGCGGACACTGGGGTTCTCGATGGTGATGGTCGGGATCACGATCCCCGAATCGTCCGCGTCGCTGTCGATGCGGAAATTGGTGATCGTGACGATCGACGCGTCCCCGCTCGCCGACTCGTAGCTCGTCTCGATGGTCGGGTCGGTCGCGAAGAGCTCGACCAGCGCATCGGCGATCGTCGCCGGCAGGTCGCCCTGCGCGAAGGCGAGATTGCTGGAAGCGAGCACGATGACGCCGGCGAGAAGTCCGGCGCGACGCAAAGAGGGGGCACGACGATTCATGTCCAGACCTTGTCTTGGGAGTGAGGGGGTTAGCGGGGAGGAGCCGGCGCAGCCGCGCCAGCCCAGGTGACGCCGGGGCTTTCCGCCTCAGTGCCCTCGGGGTCGATGGTGAGGATGAGGTCGCAGCTCACGGCGAACTCATTGCCCGCGCAGAGCGCCCCGAACGCGCCCAGCACTGCATCGCGGCTTGGCGCGCCGCACAGCGGCTGGGTGCTGTGGAATTCGCCCTGCCACACCACCATCGTGCCCGACCAGCGCGCCGGGAAGCACCATGCGGTGCGGTAGCAGGTCTGCTGCCCGGCCTCGGCCCGGCATTTGTCGCGCGCGCAATTGAGCGCGGCTTCCGGCGTGTCGCCGCGGCAATACCAGGTGCCTTCCTCGGCCTGCGCGAACCCGATCCCGGTCGGCCCGGACTGGGCGAGCGCAGGCGCAGCGGCGAAAGCCAGGAGAACAGCGAGCACGACACGCATCACGCGAACACTAGCACACCGTATGTGACGCGAAGAGCAAAACCGCCGCGCTTGAGACTGGCACGGCGGCACCGCGGAACGCTATGATCGGCCCGCCGTGGGGAAGGGGAGTTCATGGCGGAACGAATCTCGCTCGACTCGCTCGCCGACCTCTTGCGGAAGGCCGGCCACGCCCATCACGAGGCCTTCGTGGAGGCCAACGCGGTCCACCCCGAGTGGCCGATCTGGTATGCGGGCTACCTGCAGACCAAGGTCTGGGACCGGCTCGGACGCATCGTGACTCGCTCCGAGTGGACCTACTGGCTGGTCGGCGCCGACCGCGCCTTCAACGCCGCCGGCAAACCCGGCGAGTGGCCCGAGTTCTACGCCCGCTACATCCTCGACGACCTCAGCCGCCCCGCAGGCACTTCTTAGCGCCGCGCGCGTTCATGGCCGGAAGGAGACCTCGATGACCCGCAACCGCATGCCTTTGTTCTTCGTTCTCGCCTGCGCCCTCGCGCCGGCTGCCAACGCGGCTACCCCTGAGGCGTGGAACGAGTTCCAGGCGGCGGTCGCGGCCGCCTGCCTTGAGAAGGCGGACGCGCTTTTCGAGACCGCCGACGCGACCGTCGACCCCTTCGGGTCGGAGAGCTACGGCCTCGCGCTCATCCGCGGCAAGGCGCGCGGCGCGGACGCCGAGATCGCCGCGATCTGCGTCTACGACAAGCTCACCAAGGTCGCCCAGATTGGCGGCGAACTCCCGCTCGGCGAAGCGCCCGGTACGCCGTTGCCGCCCGGTACCGCGATGATGTTTCCGGGCCCGCTCACCGATTGTGGCCGCGCCTGCCAGGACATCCTCGCCACGCTCGCGCCCGAGGATGCTGTCGCCCTCGAGGAACTGCCCGACCGGATCGCCCACACCATGGCGACGATCCTCGCCTCGACCAATCTCCCCTCCGACCCCGGCGCCGAGGCGGCGCTGGCGCGCCTCGGAACGGCCGACGCCAAGACCGGCTTCGCCGCGGTGGCGACCGGCGAGCGCACCTACACGCTTTATTGGTACGGCTTCCTCGACGAGGCGAGCCGCCGTGTCGGCACGCATCGCTGCCGCCTCGAACGCGACGGCGCCCGGCTGGTCCTGACCAAGCTCACCGGCAACGGCCTCGCGGGCTATGTCGAGCCGCTCGCCGCGGGCACCGGAATCCTCATCGCCCGCACCTACCTCGACGGCCACCGTCTGACCGCCTACGACGCCGCCCGGCCGACCAATCCGGAGAACGACAATTTCGGCAATCATGTCGGCCTCGCCTTCGCCGACGGCGGCGCGCTCCTCACCGTCAGCGCCGACATGCTCGGCTTCACCGAGCCCGACGAGACGTTCTTCGAGGTGCTGGTGATCGAGTAGCCGTCCGCCGGCGCGCCTATCGCGACGGGTTCCCCTGCCGCGACTGAAAGATCGCCAGGTGGATGAGGCCGACGACGAGGGCGGCGCTCCCATAGCCGAGGACCGCGCGCTGGAAGATCTCGGCGA
>CAYOET010000140.1:0-3275 GCA_964402985.1 uncultured Bauldia sp.
TGTGGCCACAGTGAAGAAGAATCTGTTCGCGCGAGTAGCTCATGCCCATCCGCTCCGGCACGGTCGCGAGACTAGCACCGCCACGGCCACGTCCAAGCACCGAGAAAAAATCGCTGCGCCTCGAAACCGGAGCGCCCTCCCCTCCGTAACTGCCTCCGTACCCTTCCACGGGACCCCAACGAGACACTGAGGAGAGCGACATCATGAAGACCAATTTCCGCATCGGCGCCCTCGCCCTTGCCGCCGTGTCGGCGATCGCCATCGCCGCGCCGGCCATTGCCCAGATGGGCGCGCAGTCCGAAGCCATGAACCCGATGGTCGGCGGCGCGCCGATGTATGCGACCAAGAACATCGTCGAGAACGCGGTGAACTCCGCCGACCACACCACGCTGGTCGCCGCGCTCAAGGCCGCCGATCTTGTTGATGCGCTGAAGGGCCCGGGGCCGTTCACGGTGTTCGCGCCGACCAACGCCGCCTTCGCGGCGCTTCCCGCCGGCACGGTCGATACGCTGCTGCTGCCGGCCAACAAGGACCAGCTGACCGGCGTCCTCACCTACCACGTGATCGCCGGCGCCGTGACCGCCCAGGACCTCACCGCCCAGCTCACGGCCGCCAACGGCCGCGGCGTCGAAGTGGCGACCGTCAACGGCGGCAACCTCACCTTCACCTGGGTCAATAACCAGATCCACGTGAAGGGCATGGGCGGCGGCGACGCCATCGTCACCATCCCGAACGTCATGCAGTCGAACGGCGTCATCCACGTCGTCGACGCCGTCCTCCTGCCCTAAGGGGCGGCAACTCACGACGTTCTGATCGCTCCCCGGTGGACAATCCACCGGGGAGTGCCCAGAACAAAGAGGGGCCGAATATGTCCAGCGAGGGGCAATGCTCAGCAAGCGGCAATTCCTGACAGGGCTATCGACGGTCGCGGTTGTGGCCGGCGCCGCTGCGTTGATGCGCGGGCGGCCGAGCTTTGCCGCCGAAGGGACTTTCGAGATCACCAAGACCGACGAGGAGTGGCTGCGGCTGCTCGGCCGCGAGCGCTTCGGCGTTCTTCGCCGTCAGGGCACCGAGGCGCCGTGGACGAGCGAGCTCCTCAACGAGCATCGCGTGGGCACCTTCGCCTGCGCCGGTTGCGACCTGCCGCTCTATGCCTCCGAGACCAAGTACGATAGCGGCACAGGCTGGCCCAGCTTCTGGCAGGAGATCGCCGGCGCGGTCGGCACGGAAGAGGACCGCTCCTATTTCATGCTCCGCGTCGAGCTGCATTGCAGCCGCTGCGGCGGGCATCTGGGGCACCGTTTCGACGACGGCCCGCAGCCCACCGGGCTGAGACATTGCATTAACGGTTTGTCCCTTAACTTCCATCCCTCTCCGGCCGCCTGAACGGTGCCTGACCTCCCGTTCGGATGACTGGACAAAGGGGCCGCTCAGCGGCCCCTTTGATTCTGAGGTCGGACTTCCTCGAATTTAAAGCGATTGCTGAAGGAGCGGGCCGGAGTAGACGATCGGCCCGGTAGCCGAGCCCGTCGGGGAGCCGCCGCGCGGCTCCTCGGTGATCGCGAAGACCGCGCCCTCGGCCTGGAAATTGGCGATGTCGGTGAGCGAAGCCTGGATGACAGCTCCGACGTCATCGAGGACGCCGAGCGAGCGCGGGCTCTCGCCGGCGCCGATGTACCAGACCTCGTAGCTCCGGTCGGCCGGAGCGGTAGCAGCCAGCGAGCGCACGGCGAGGCTGTTGCTGGCAAGGTCGACCGTGACCATGACCGGCGGGGCCTCGCCGCCGCTTTGCAGGGCGGCGATGAAGCGGCCATCCTCCACGGGTGGGGCCTTGGGCAGCACCGCGAAGACCAGCGCCGCGGCAAAGCCGATGGCGGCCGCGCCGCTGGCGAGGCTGGTCCAGCGCCAGAAGGCCACCTTGTCGATGAGCCGCTCGGCTGTCTCGCGAGCCGTGGGTGCCGGGCGCGCGGCGGTCGATGTCGCGGCGGCGATGCGCGACCACACCGCCGGGGGCGGTTCGACCGGCGGAACGGCCGAGGCGAGCGGCGAGACGCGCCGCTCCCACGCCGCGACTTCGCTGGCCAGCGCCTGGTTGCTTCGGAGCTCCCGCTCGAAATCGGCGCGCTCCTCGGCGCTCAGCGTGCCGAGGACATACTCGCCAGCCTTGATGGTCCTGTCGTCCGACATCAGCCGTCCAAACAATCCCTGAGGAGAGCGAGGCTCCGGAACAGCCAGGTCTTGATCGTGCCGACCGGCCGCCCGAACTTCTCGCCCAATTCTTCGCGCGAGAAACCCTCGTAGTAGGCGAGGAGCACGCAGCTCCTCTGTTCCTCGTCGAGGGTCCCCAGGCACTTCCGCAGCGCGCCAAGGTCGGCGCCGTCAGGCCCCTCGCTCGCCGGATCCGCCACCAGGTCGAGCGGATCGAAATCGTCTGTGGCAGTGATCGTTCTCGGCTCGGATCGCTGCCGGATCGCATCGATCGAGGTCCGGCGGGCGATCACGCACATCCAGCTGATCGGTTCGCCGAGCGCGCGATCGTAACTCTCTGCCCGCCGCCAGATCTTGAGGAAGGTTTCCTGGAGGGCATCCTCGCTGATCTGCCGGTCTCTGCAGATACGGAGAATGATGCCGAAGAGTTTCGCGCTGGTCGCTTGGTAAAGGCTTTGGAAAGCCCGCCGGTCGCCGCGCGCCGTGTCGGCCAGGAGCTGGGCGAGCGGCGGCGAGGAGCCGGAAGCCGAGGCGGTGAGCGGAGCGCTGAAAGCCACGCCCGATCCTAGCATGGCCGAGCTGGTCGGAAGATAGGTCGAAGGCCCCTCTTCCCAGGCTTCTGCCCAAGCGGCCGCGAGTCGGCTAGAATGGAGGGATTGAACAGGGCCGGCGCGATGTCGGCCGGCCCCGCGGGGGATTTGTTCTCATGTGGAATTTCAGCATCGGACGCGCCCTCGGCCTCGTGGCGAAAACCTGGCCGTTCCTTCTCCTCAAGCTTGCGATCTACTTCGGCGCTACGCTCGCCTACATCCTCGCCGCCCTGATCGGCGCGGGTCTCGGCTGGGGCATCGGCGCGCTCGGCAGCGACGATTTCCAGGCCGGGGCGACGATCGTCGGCGGCCTCATCGGCTTCGGCCTCGTCGGAGCCGTCCTCTACTTCGCGCGCGAGTACATCCTCTATCTGGTCAAGGGCGCACATGTCGCAGTGCTGGTCGAGCTCCTCGACGGTCGGCCGCTGCCGCAGGAGATGCAGTCGCAGATCCGCTTCGGGCAGAGCATCGTCAAGG
>CAYOET010000141.1:0-3923 GCA_964402985.1 uncultured Bauldia sp.
ATTTCGCATCGCTCGATGGCACCCTCGCGCCCCCGCCCCGAAGCCTGCTCGCCAAAGGCTCGCATCCTTCGACCCTCCCTCGAGGGGAGGGTTAAGTGGCAGGCGGCTAACCGCCCGTCATGCTCATGTGGCGCGACACCGACGGCGCCCGGCCGCGGTCGATGACGAAGTCGTGGCCCTTGGGCTTGAGGTAGATCGCGCGGTCGATCGCCGAGTGGAGAAGGGCGTCGTCAGCCGAGGCGCGGAGAGGGGCGCGGAGGTCGACGGCACTGTCCTGGCCGAGGCACATGAAGAGCGTTCCCGTGCAGGTGATGCGGACGCGGTTGCAGCTTTCGCAGAAATTGTGGGTGAGCGGCGTGATGAAGCCGAGGCGCCCGCCCGTCTCCTCGACCCGGACATAACGCGCCGGGCCTCCGGTGCGGATGGGCAGGTCGGTCATCGTCCACCGCTCGGCGAGGCGGCGGCGGATTTCGCTGAGCGGCAGGAACTGGTCGGTGCGGTCGGGCTCGATCGCGCCGAGCGGCATGGTCTCGATCAGGGTGAGCTCCATACCCTTGCCGTGCGCCCAGGCGACGAGATCCGGAATCTCGTCCTCATTGGTGCCCTTCAGGGCGACGGTGTTGATCTTGACGGCGAGGCCAGCGGCGCGCGCCGCCTCGACCCCCTCGAGCACCTTCGCCAGATCCCCGCCGCGGGTGGTGGCGCGGAACGCGGTCGGGTCGAGGGTGTCGACCGAGACGTTGATGCGGCGGACGCCGTAGCGCGCGAGCTCCTCGGCGTAGCGCGCCAGCTGGGTGCCGTTGGTGGTGAGGGTGAGCTCCTCGAGGCCGCCGCCGTCGAGGTGGCGCGAGATCATCCGGAAGAGGTCCATCACGTCGCGCCGCACCAGCGGCTCGCCGCCGGTGATGCGGAGCCTCTTCACGCCACGCGAGACGAAAGCCGCCGCCAGCCGGTCGAGCTCTTCGAGCGTGAGGAGGTCGGCCTTGGGCAGGAAGGTCATGTGCTCCGACATGCAGTAGACGCAGCGGAGGTCGCAGCGGTCGGTGACCGACAGGCGCACATAGGTGATGCGCCGCCCAAACCCGTCGACGAGCGAGGCGCTCTGCCGGTCGGCCTGGATCGGGGTGCTCACAATGCCCATGCGGAGCGGAAATGCCTTGATCTCAATCCGCCCAGCATAGGCCGGCGCGCGCCGTTCGGCCAGCCCGGCTTCCAGGCGGGCTTCTAGGCGGGCCCCTAGGCGGGCGGGCGGAAGACCTGGACCACGGCCGGGTCGGCTTCGAGCCGCGGGCCGCCCATCAGGTCGATGCAATAGGGAATGGCGGGAAACACCGCGTCGAGGCAGGTGCGGATGCTCGCCGGCCGGCCCGGCAGGAGCACGATCAGCGTCTTGCCGCGCGTCCCCGCCATTTGCCGCGATAGGATCGCGGTCGGCACTTCGCGGAGGCTGACCGCCCGCATCGCCTCGCCGAAGCCGGGGAAGATGCGGTCGCAAACATCGGCGGTGGCTTCGGGCGTGACGTCCCGCGGCGAGGGACCGGTGCCGCCGGTGACGAGGACCAGCGAACAGCCGTGTCGGTCGGCAAGATCAATCAGGCAGTCGGCGATTTGCTTCCGCTCGTCGGGTACGAGCCGGCGGACGGGCGTCCATGACGAGGTCAGGGCTTTGGCAAGATACTCGGCGATTGCCGGGCCGCCCCTGTCCTCGTAGATGCCTTGGCTGGCGCGGTCGGAGACCGTGACGATGCCGATTGGGGAAGGGGTAGCCAAGCCTCAGCGCTCCGGTTCATCCGGCAAATGGATAGCGCCTCGGCATGGTGCTTGTCTGCACGCCGCCGACGCTGGGCCAAGGCACTGTGAGGCGAAAGAAATGAAGTTGGTCCGGGCGAGAGGCCCGGGCCCTTGGTCGGGTCGCTTCTGGGCAGCGTGGCTTACAGTTTCTTGACAGCGTCCTTCACGGCATCCTTGGCGCCGCCGACGGCGTTCTGGATCTTGCCCTTGACCTGATCGGCCTTGCCTTCGGCCTTCAGCTTGCTGTCGCCCGTTACGTGGCCGATGCCTTCTCTGACCTTGCCCGCCGCCTGGTTCAGCGAACCCTTCACGCGATCCTTGTCCATGTCAGTTCATCTCCTGATGCCGGATGCCCAAAGCAACGGCAGCGCCGCTGCACAGTTCCGGAAACAGCGGGGTTTATCTCACGCGGCCTCGCCCTATCGGCCCACTAATCGGAACCTTTCGGCCCACGGTGACGTTTCAGGTTGGGCTTGGGCCAAACCGGCCGGCTGAAACTGGAGGCATTGCGAGCGATGGGCACAATTCTTCTTGTGATCCTTATTATCCTGCTGATCGGCGCTATTCCGAGCTGGCCATATTCGTCCGGGTGGGGCTACGGGCCCTCGGGTGTCCTCGGCGTCGTCCTGGTGGTCATCCTCATCCTGGTCCTCCTCGGCCGGATCTAGCGACCGGAAGGTTCGGTGACGTTCCTGCGAAACGGCCCGGCCCTCCCGGGCCGTTTCCGCATCCGTGATCGTCACCGGCCTTTTCGCGGCCGAAATCGCGTGATACCGCCGAGCCCATCGCTGGCTGGGAATCGGACATGACGCGGAGACTCTTGTGGCTCGGGATGCTCGCCGCTCTCGGCCTCGCGGCGCCGGCGACGGCGACGGCGCAGCCGATCCCCAATCCGCTCGCCCAGTTCGCCGGCCTCGACAAGATCACCGGGCGGATCATCAAGTTCGACGTCTATATCGATGAGACCGTGCAGTTCGGCGCTCTGCAGGTGACGCCGCGGGTGTGCAACACCCGCCCGCCCACCGAGCCGGCGCAGACCGACGCCTTCGTCGAGGTCGACGAGATCACCATCGACCGCTCGGTGCGGCGCATCTTCACCGGCTGGATGTTCGCGGCGAGCCCGGGCCTCAATGCCGTCGAGCACCCCGTCTACGATGTCTGGCTGATCGACTGCAAAGCCACCGCGCCGGTCACCCCCGCCGCGGCCCAGCCGTAGAAGTCGGCGTCCTTTTCCACGGCTGCATCGAGCAGGCGCTGGTACTCGTCGCGCGGAATATCGATCGCGCCGAAGCCGCGGAGATGCTCGGTGGTGAACTGGGTGTCGAGGAGCGTGAAGCCGCCGTACCGGAGCCGCGCCACGAGGTGGACCAGCGCAACCTTTGAGGCATCGCGCTCGCGGAAGAACATGCTCTCCCCGAAGAACGCCGCACCGAGCCGCACCCCATAGAGCCCGCCGACCAGTCTGTCCTCGCGCCACGCCTCCACGGTGTGGGCATGGCCCGCCGTGAAGAGGTCGCCGTACAGCCGGCGGATGCGGCGGTTGATCCAGGTCTTCTTGCGGATCGCCGTCGACTCCGCGCAGGCCTCGATCACGGCGTCGAAATCGTGATCGACGCGGATCTCGAAGCGGTCCTGGCGCACAGTGCGGGCGAGGCGCTTCGAGATGTGGAAGTCCGCGAGCGGGAGGACGCCGCGCATCTCCGGCTCGAGCCAGAAGAGGCCGGGGTCCTTCGCCGACTCGGCCATCGGGAAGATGCCGACCGAGTAGGCCTTGAGAAGGACCTCCGGCGTGATCTCGAAGGCGACGTTGGAGGGTTTCGACATTCCGTCAGATATTAGAGTGAACAGGCCCTTCAACCACAGTCTGTCATTGCCGGACTTGTTCCGGCAATCCAGCGGAGTCCGGGGCTCTGGTCGGTAGGTGAAATCTCGTGCAGCCGGAGGAAGCTTCTCGGCAGGCGTAGGGAGCGGCACTTCGTTGGATTGCCGGAACAAGTGTTTAGCCCGGGGAGATCCCTGACTGGTGTTCGGGGACATGACTGACACGTCATCTTGCATGGAGTCGGCTTTCGAGGAGGCGTTCCATGGCATGGCGAGAGGTGTTGGTGATGGACGAGCGGCAGGAGTTCGTT
>CAYOET010000142.1:0-26146 GCA_964402985.1 uncultured Bauldia sp.
CCCGCCGCCTCGTTGATGACCACAGGGTCGAGTGCCGCCAGTTTCCCGGTCAGATCGGCCACACCGTGAACCGCGACGACCGTGTCCTCCCCCTCCTCGCTGAGCACGAGATCGATCGTCCCGCTGACGCTGCCCGCCGACGGACTCTGCCCGCTTACCGCGAGAGTCATCGCCTCGGGCGGCCGCCATGTTGTTGGGGTCACCTTGGCCGTGATCGTCGGGCGGAGGGTGCCGACCTTGAGCATCACCTTGACCGTCCGGTCGCGCTCGCCGGTCTTCTCGATCGACTTCATGCCGGGGAGGATTTCCATCGTCGCGGCTTCGTCGGCCAGCGCTGCCCACACCGCCTCCCGCCGTGCGGGGATCCGGAATTCCTTACGCAGCTCCATCGCCCGATCGCTCCCCTGACTGGACGCCGAGCATCGCACGCCCGGCCGCTATATCCCAGCCTCCGGCTTGGCCGCGGCCCGCGAGGCCCGAGGGCCTAGGTCAGCCCGCGGCTGCCCGGTTTGACCGGCGGGATCGCCTTCAGCTCGGGCGGAAGGTTGTCGGGCGCGTAGGCCGGAACCTTGTAACGCGCCAGCGCCACGAGCGGACGGCCCACATCGGCCTCTCCCCCCGACCGGTCGATGAGGCACGCGCAGGCGACGACCCGCCCGCCGATCTCCTCGACCGCCTCGATCGTCTCGCGACTCGACAGCCCGGTGGTGACGATGTCCTCGACCACGACCACCTGCGTCCCCGGCTTCATCTCGAAACGCCGGAGGCGGAACTCGCCGTCCTCTCGCTCGACATAGACCGCCGGCAAGCCGAGATGCCGCGCCGTCTCGTAGCCGGGAATGATCCCGCCCACCGCCGGCGAGACCACCAGGTCGATTGGCTGACGTATCTCGGCGCGGATCTTCTGCGCCAGCGCCCGGCACAGTTTCTCTGTCCGGTCCGGGTACATGAACACCCGCGCCTTCTGCACGAATACCGGGCTGCGCAGCCCCGAGCTCAAGATGAAATGACCTTCGAGGATGGCCCCCGAAGCGCGAAAGATCTGGAGGGCCTCTTCTTCAGTCACGGTCGTCGTCTATCCGTTCAGGCGGTTGGCGGAACTCACCACGCGGAGCCGCCGGAGCCCGGCGATCAGCTGGTTGAGATGCTTGAGGTCCCTTACCTCTACATCGATCACCATCTCGGAGAAATCCGGTGCGCTGCGGGCGATCTTCAGATTCGAGATGTTGGCGTCGCTGTCGCCGATCAGCCGCGCGACCTCCGCGAGCGAGCCCGGCTCGTTCAACGCCGTCACGCCGAGTTTGGCCGGGAAACGCTCCTCGTCCAATTCGTCCATGTCCCAGCGCACGTCGAGCCAGCGGTCGGGCTCCTCCTCGTAGTCTTTCAGCGCCAGGGCGTGGATCGGGTAGATCGTGATCCCCTCGCCCTTGGTGAGGATGCCGACGATCCGGTCCCCCGGCACCGCTCCGCCATCGGGCGCAAAGCGCACCGGCATGTTGCCGTGCAGGCCGCGGATAGGCACCGACGGATGCTTGTCCTCCCCGTTCGGCTTCCGCGCCGCGCCGCCGATCCCAGGCACGCGGAAGAGCATGCCTGAGGCGCGCTTGAGCCCGAACCAGCCCTCCTCGCCGTTCGCCTTCTTGCGCGGTGTGGCCTTCTCCTCGTGATGGTCGGGATAGACCCCCTTCAGCACGTTCGCCGATGGGATCTCGCCCCGCCCCACAGCGGCCAGCATGTCCTCGATATGAGGCTGCCCGAGCCTCGGCAACGCCACGCGCAGGAGCCCATCGGTGAGCGGACGTCCCGCCCGCTCGAAGGCGCGCTCGACGATCTGCCGCCCCAGCCCGGCGTATTGCTTCCGCGCCGCCGTCCGCGTCGCCCGGCGGATCGCCGACTTGGCCTTGCCGGTGATCGCGATCGACTCCCACACCGGCGGCGGAACCTGCGCCGCCGAGGTGACGATCTCGACCTCGTCGCCGTTATGCAGCTCGGAGCGGAGCGGCATCGGCCGCCCGTTGATCCGGCAGCCGACGCAGGTGTCGCCGATATCGGTATGGACCGCGTACGCGAAGTCGATCGGCGTCGCTCCGCGCGGCAGCGCGATCAGCCGCCCCTTGGGCGTGAAGCAGAAGACCTGGTCCTGGAAGAGCTCGAGCTTGGTGTGCTCGAGGAACTCCTCCGGCGAGTCCCCTTCGGCGAGAAGCTTGATCGTCCGCCGCAGCCAGCTGAAGGCCCCGACCTCGTCGTTGAGCGCGCCATTGCCGTTGCTCTTCCCCGGCGCGACGCCATCCTTGTAAAGGGCGTGCGCCGCGATCCCGAACTCCGCGACCTCATGCATCGTCGAGGTGCGGATCTGCAGCTCGACCCGCTGCCGGCCCGGCCCGACGACGGTGGTGTGGATCGACCGGTACCCGTTCTGCTTCGGCGTCGAGATGTAGTCCTTGAACCGCCCCGGCACCGTCGGCCAGGTCGAATGCACGATGCCGAGCGCCCGGTAGCAATCCTCGATCGAGTCGACGACTACCCGAAAGCCGACGAGGTCCGAGAGCTGTTCGAAGCTCACCGCCTTTCGCTCCATCTTGCGGAAGATCGAGTAGGGCCGCTTCTCGCGCCCGAGCACTCGCGCCGTCATCCCGCGCTTGGTGAGCTTGTCCCGAAGGTCGGTCTCGATCTCGACGATGAGCGCCTTGTTCTTCTCGCCGAGCTCGGTGAGCCTCTGGGAGATCGCCTGCTGCGCTTCCGGATAGACCACCTTGAAGGCAATCGCCTCGAGCTCCTCGCGCATCTCCTGCATGCCCATGCGCCCGGCGAGCGGCGCATAGATGTCGAGCGTCTCCTCCGCCGTCGCCTTCCGCTTCGCCTCCGGCATGAACTGGAGCGTGCGCATGTTGTGCAGGCGATCGGCGAGCTTGACGAGGAGGACCCGCACATCCTCGGAGATCGCGAGCAGCAGCTTGCGGAGGTTCTCCGCCTGCGCCGCCTTCTTCGACACGAGGTCGAGCTTGGCGAGCTTGGTCAGCCCCTCGACCAGATTGCCGATGTCCTGCCCGAACATCCCGTCGATCTCGGCGCGGGTGGAGTCGGTATCCTCCAGCGTGTCGTGGAGAAGCGCCACCGCGATGGTCGAATCGTCGAGCTTGAGATCGGTGAGGATCGCGGCGACTTCGAGCGGATGGGAGAAGAACGGGTCGCCATTGGCCCGCCGCTGCGCGCCATGCTTGTGCATGGCGTACACGTACGCCTTGTTGAGCAAGGCCTCGTCCGCCGCCGGGTTGTAGCTCTTCACCCGCTCGACGAGTTCGTACTGGCGCATCATGGCGCGGTCACCTGCGCGGGCGCCTGGTGCAGGCGCCGCCGGGCGGGGCCGGACGCCCCACCGATCAGTCTGAGATTGCTGGCCAGTATATAGGCAACTGGTTGACGCGTGATGAGTGAAAGCGCGCACAAGAGCTTGAAAAACAAAAAGCCGGCTCGCTTGGGAGCCGGCTTTGTGAGGGCAAAGGCTTGAGCCTAGAACTCTTCGGTCTTATCCGGCGGAACCACGCTCTCGAGGCCGCGCAGCAATTCCTCCTCCGACATGCGGTCGAAGGCGATGCTGGTATCCTCCTCGCGATCGTCGGCGGCCTTGCCGAGCAGCGGCACGGCGACATCGCTCTCCGGCTCGTCCACCTCGACATATTTCTGCAGCGAGTGGATGAGGTCCTCGTTGAGGTCGGCCGGGGTAACGGTCTCGTCGGCGATCTCGCGCAGCGCGACGACCGGATTCTTGTCGTTGTCGCGGTCGATGGTCAGCGGCGCACCGGACGCGATCATCCGCGACCGGTGGCTCGCCAAGAGCACGAGTTCAAAGCGGTTCGGCACCTTGTCGACGCAATCTTCGACGGTGACACGCGCCATCTTCAGTCATCTCCTGTGAAGCAAGGGCGTTGACATAAGCGTCCCGGGACAAAAAAGCAACGCGACCGATGTTCCGGCCTCCCCGCAAGGCCAAGCCGAGGTCGTTTTGGTGCCGAAAACCGTGGCCGGCCGGGCCGATCGTCAGTTCGCGGTTGCATCCCGGGTGCCGGTCACAATAACCTCAGCCCACAACAATGACCCTGGAATCTCGCGGTAAGCGAGTTGGCAGAAACCGGTCAGCGGGGGGAAATGTTCGATCCAAGAGAGAAGATTGCGTTGTTTATCGATGGGGCAAATCTTTACGCGACGGCCAAATCACTGGGCTTCGACATAGATTATAAGCGCCTCCTCGAGGGTTTTTCTCGCCGAGGCTACCTCCTCAGGGCTTATTACTACACCTCCCTCGCCGAAGATCAAGAATACTCGTCGATCCGCCCGCTCATCGATTGGCTGGACTATAACGGCTACATGGTCGTCACCAAGCCAACGAAGGAGTTCGTCGACCCGGTCGGCCGGCGAAAGATCAAGGGGAATATGGACATCGAGCTGGCGGTGCAGTTCTACGAACTGTCCGACACGGTCGATCATTTCGTCCTTTTCTCCGGCGATGGAGACTTCCGCTCGCTGGTCGAGGCGGTGCAGCGCAAGGGCCGCAAGGTCAGCGTGGTCTCCACCCTGCAGACCAACCCGCCGATGATCGCTGACGAGCTCCGCCGCCAGGCCGACAATTTCATTGACCTCGTCACGCTCCGCGCCGAGATCGGCCGCGACCCGGCCGAACGAACGATGCGCCGCGAAGAGCGAGTCGTCGCCCCGGCGACGGCCCCAGCCCAGTTCGACGAAGAGGTTTGAGCGACCCGTTCGCGGCTGCGCAGGGCCCCGGGTTCCCTGCCGCAGCTGGGCCCGGCCGAGACTGCCCGCTCTGCCCGCGCCTCGTCCTGCTCCGCGAGGAGATGCGCGCGGCCGAGCCGTCCTGGCACAACGCACCCGTCGCCACCTTCGGCGCCGCCGACGCGCGGCTGCTGATCGTCGGGCTTGCGCCGGGTCTTCGCGGCGCCAACCGCACCGGCCGCCCCTTCACCGGCGACTATGCCGGCGACCTCCTCTACCCGACGCTGATCGACTTCGCCTTCGCGACCGGCTCATTCCAAGCGCGAATCGACGATGGCCTGCGCATGGTCGACGCCGCGATCACCAACGCCGCCCGCTGCGTGCCTCCCGAGAACAAGCCGACCGGGGACGAGGTCGCCGCCTGCCGCGCGTTCCTGGTCCGCACCATCGCGGCGATGCCCAACCTCCGCGCCATCCTGGCTCTCGGCCGCATCTCGCACGAGAGCACGCTGACCGCGCTTGGCCTCCGCCGCACCGCCTTCGGCTTCGCCCACAACGCCCGGCACGAGGTCTCCCCGACCCTCGCCCTCTTCGACAGCTACCACCCCTCGCGCTACAATTTGAACACCCGCCGCCTGACCCCCGAGATGTTCCGCGCGGTCATCACCTCGATCCGCGAATACCTCTCGGCCCTCTGAGCACCGCCACTCATTCAAGCCTTAACCTCCCCCTTGCGGGGAGAGCCTGCCCCGGACTCGATCCGGGGTCGAAGGTGGGAGGCCTATGGCCGAGCAGCTTCGGGAGGGGGTAGCGGGCGCAGCCGCGTTTCTTGGGTGAAGGTGGCGATAGTTCGGCCTACCCCTTTTCCCGCAGCAACCGCCCCTTCTCCCGCCCCCAGTCGCGCGCCTTCTCGGTCTCACGCTTGTCGTGGAGCTTCTTGCCGCGCGCGACGGCGAGCTCGACCTTCGCCCGCCCGTCCTCGTTGAAGTAGAGCTTCAGTGGCACGATGGTCATGCCCTCGCGCTGGACCGCGACCGCCAGCCGCCCGATCTCGCGGCGATGCAGCAGGAGCTTCCGCGGCCGCTTGGTCTCGTGATTGAACCGGTTGGCCTGCAGATATTCGGGGATGTAGGCGTTGTAGAGCCACATCTCCCCACCGCTCTCGCTCGCATACGAGTCGGCGATATTGGCGCGCCCCTCGCGGAGCGCCTTGACCTCGGTGCCGACCAGCGTGATCCCCGCCTCGAACACTTGCCCGATCTCGTAATCGAAGCGCGCCCGCCGGTTGTCGGCGACGACGCGCCGCTCTTTCTCGGCTGCCATCAGGGCCTCAGTTGATCAGCCCGGCATGGGCCATCGCCGACCGGATCTCGTGCTGCGTCGCCATCGACACCGGCACCAGCGGCAGCCGCACCTCGTCCGCGACGCGCCCCACCACCGACAGCGCATACTTGATCCCGGTCGGGTTGGGCTCGATGAACAGCGCGCGGTGCAGCGGCATGAGCCGATCTTGGTAACTGATCGCCCGCTTGTAGTCGCCGGCAAGGCAAGCCGTCTGGAATTCGGAGAGGAGGCGCGGGGCGACGTTCGACGTCACCGAGATGCAGCCATGTCCGCCATGCGCCATGAAGCCGAGCGCTGTCGCGTCCTCGCCCGAGAACTGCAGGAAGTCGGGCCCCATCGCGTCGCGCTGCATGCTGACCCGCTCGATCTTGGCGGTCGCGTCCTTGACCCCGACGATGTTCTCGAGCTCGAAGAGCCGCGCCATCGTCTCCACCGACATGTCGATCACCGACCGCGGCGGGATGTTGTAGATGAGGATCGGGATGCCGACGGCGTCGTTGATGGCCTTGTAGTGCTGATACAGCCCCTCTTGGCTCGGCTTGTTGTAGTAAGGCGTCACGATGAGGAGCCCATCCGCCCCCGCCTTCTCGGCGAAGCGCGACAGCTCGAGGGCCTCGACGGTGTTGTTCGAGCCCGCGCCGGCGATCACCGGCACCCGGCCGGCATTCACCTCGATGCAGATCTCGATCACCCGGCGGTGCTCCGCATGGGTCAGCGTCGGGCTCTCGCCCGTCGTCCCGACCGGCACGAGGCCGTGGGTCCCCTCGCGGATCTGCCAGTCGACGAGCTCGCCGAACGCAGCCTCGTCGACCTTGCCGTCTCGCATCGGTGTGACAAGGGCTGTGAAAGACCCTCTGAACATTGCTAACCTTTCGGCCACTTTGCGGCCGCTTTCCCTGTCTCGATTCCGCGCGAACGATAGGGCCGACCCCCTGCCCTCGGCAAGGAGAGTCGATGTGGTCCCTTTGTCGGGGAAGTAAAGGGGAAATAGCATCTCCGGGCCATTGGAGCGAAGCCCCATCCTTCACTATTGATGTCAGGATGAATGACCCCACCGACCGCGGATCAACCGCCGAGACCCGGGACCGCATGACGCTCCGCCTTGTCCTCGCCCTCTCTGTCCTCCTCGCCAAGCCTCTCCTGAGCTTCGCTCAGGGCGTGCCCGTGCCCCCGCCGCGGCCCGCTCTCCCCACCGACCCGCCGCGGGTGGCCATCGAGCCTGTCCCTGCCGCGCCCCCCACCGCTCTTGCGCCGCCGCAGTCGCTCGCCGATCAGGCGCGCTCCTTCCTCTCCTCGATGATGAGCGGCAGCGCCCAGCTCGAGAACGCCTTCGACCTCTTCGAACAGGGCAATGTCGACCGCGCCTGGCTCATCGTGGGAACCCTTCCCGAGACCGCCACGGTCCACGCCGCCAAATGGCTGATGGCGACCAGCGGTCGCCGCGAGGTCCGCTCCACGCATGTGGCCGAGGTGATGCGCGACCTCCCCGACTGGCCGGGCCAGAACCTCCTCAAGATCCGCTTCGAGCAGGCCCTCCTCCGCGAGGAGCCGGATGCCGCCCGTGCCGTCGAACTCCTCGGCGCCGAGCACCCGATCACCGAGCCGGCGGTGCTTCGCCTCGCCCGCTCGCTGGTCGCGCTCGGCCGCACCGAAGAGGCGACGAATTTCGTCCGCGAGTACTGGATCGACGAGAACTTCTCGCAGGAGATGGAGACCACGCTCCTCGCCGAGTTCGGCCCGCTGCTCCGCCCCGAGGACCATCGTGCCCGCATGGACCGCCTCTTCTACAACGAGGCGAAGGAAGCGGCGGTGCGCACCGCTGCTCTCATCAGCCCGGAGATCGAGGCGCTGGCCGAGGCCTGGGAGGACATCAACATCCAGACCGGCGGCGGCGCCAGGCTCAACGCCCTCCCCGATTCCATCCACGGCGACCCCGCCTATATCTACGCCCGCGCCACCTATCTCCGCATCATCGGCCGCCCCGCCGAAGCCGCCGCGATCCTCAGGACTGCGCCGACCGATCCCGCCCTTCTCGTCGACCCCGAAGCCTGGTCGACCGAGCGCCGCGAGATCGCCCGCCGCCTCCTCGACCGCCGCGACTACCAGACCGCCTACGAATTGGTCGCCGCCCACCCCGCCGAATCGAGCGGCGAGATCGGCGAAGCCGAGTGGCTGGCCGGCTGGATCGCGCTCCGTTTCCTCGACGATCCGGAGACCGCCGCCCGCCATTTCCAGACCATCGAGTCCGGCTCGACCCTCCCCCAGAGCCGGAGCCGCGCCGCCTACTGGCTCGGGCGCGCCGCCGAGAAAGCCGGCGACGCCACCGCAGCCACCGCTCACTACCAGCGCGCCGCGGGTTATCCGGGCACCTACTACGGCCAGCTCGCCACAGCGGCGGCGGGCCTCGACTCCCTTACGATCGATCTCCCACCCGCGGCCGACGACGCGACCCGCGCCCGCTTCGCGGCACGCGGGTTGGTCCGCGCGATCGAGATCTTCGTCTCGCTCGACCGCACCGACAACCTCGACCTCTTCTTCCGCAGCGCCGGCGCGGAGATCGACGACCCCGCCGAACTCGCCCTCCTCGCCGCCAGGGCCGAGAGCCTCGGCCGCCACCAGGCCGCGGTGCAGATCGCCGTCCTCGCCAACAACCGCGGCATCGCGGTCGGCAGCCTCCCCTTCCCGACCGCCGGGATTCCGCCCCTGACTCAGCCGCTCAACGGCGAGCTCGCCGCGGTCTACGCGATCGCCCGCCAGGAGACGGTCTTCACCTCGACCGCCGTCAGCTACGCCGACGCCCGCGGCATCCTCCAGCTCCTCCCGGGCACCGCCCGCGAGATGGCCCGTGTCGTCGGCGTCCCCTACGAGGAGGCCCGCCTCCTCAGCGACCCCGCCTACAACGCCCTTCTCGGCGGCACCTACATCGCGCGCATGGTCGCCGACTATCGCGGCTCCTACGCCCTCGCCTTCACCGCCTACAACGCCGGCCCCGGCCGCGTCGCCGACTGGATCGAGCGCAACGGCGACCCCCGCGATTCGGTCGAGGAAGCGGTCGACTGGATCGAGCTCATTCCCTTCGACGAGACCCGCAACTATGTCCAGCGCACGCTCGAGAACCTCCAGGTCTACCGGTCGCGGCTAGGGTTTCCGGAGCTCGAGATCGAGCGCGATCTCGTAGGGCGTTAGCTTCCCGCTCGCTGGCGCCTTGCCGGCCGGGGGACTGGGGTCAGCCTGCTGATCGGGCCGCGAGGCCGGCGCGACCTCGTCCGGTTCCGCCACCCGCGGAAGCGCTCGCTCGACGGGTTTTGGCTCGCTCCTCCGGACCGGAGAAATCGCGTGGCCGACGTGAGCCGGCTCGGTCAACCGGATCCGTTCCAGCGCCTTGGGCAGCTCCGAAGCGGCAGGCTGCGACACCTGCACCGCGATCCCGGCCCCCGCCTCCTTCTTTGGCCGCGATTTCCTGGCGCGCACCGGCCGCGGCAGCGCTTCCCGCGCCGCCTGCTCGCGCCGAAGAATGGTCTGCGCCCGTGCGGTCCAACGCCCGACGCGCCGCCGCGAGACCACCATCTGGTCGGCGATCCACGCTTGTTCCGCGTCGGACCACCGCGCCACCTGATCGAGTCGCCCATAGCCGGCCCCCGCCAGTCGCGCGACCTCCGCCGGGTCGATCCCCCGAACCCGATCGAGCTCCCCCACCGGTGCCCCGACGAGGACCCGATCCGGCGACGGCTGACGGCCCCTCGCCCGATCTTCCTCCTCGAGCGTCCGCGCCCGACGTCCTGCGAGCGCCGCTCGAGCGCCGCCGACCCCCATCGCGACCACCTCGGCGAACGCCGCCTGCCCGACCGACAAGCGGCTGCGCGCCAACCTGTCGTGCAGCAGCGCCCCCACGAAAGCGCCGGCAACAAACGCCACGACTACCGCCAGCCAGATCTCGAGGAGGTCGAGGATCATTCCCAGCCCTCCGTCCCCGGCACCACCTCACCCGACGGAGGAATCTCGTCGGCCGAGCCAGCGCGAGCCCGCCGCGCCATCGCCGCCTGGCTCCACCAGCCCACGCAGAGCCCGGCGAGGAGCGCGGCGAGCAGGTAGGGCCAGTAGTGCACCGCCACGAAGATCATGGCCCGCCGTCCCGCAGCGTGAGCTCGATGCGCCGGTTGCGCGCCTTCTCCTCCGCCGTGCCGTTGCCCGCGACCGGACGCGACTCGCCGTACCCCATCGCCGCCAGACGCGCCGCGTCGATCCCCGCCTCCGTCAAATAGCCGACCACCGACTCCGCCCGCGCCAGACTGATCGTCCGGTTATAGGCCGCCGCGCCGTCGGCATCCGTGTGACCGCCCACCTCGACGCGCGCCGCCGGGCAGCGCAGGAGCGCCGCCACGACGCGGTCGAGAAGCGGAAAGCTCGCCGCCAGGATGCTCGTCTCGCCCGCCGGAAACTCAACCCGGCCCGCCGCCAGCGCAGCGTTGACCTCCGACTGGCAGCCCGCGGTCGCGAGCGGCTCGCCGAGCGCCGCCTCCGTCAACCGGCTCACCACGCTGAAATCCGGCTCGACCGCGGCCTTCAGGTCACGCAGCACGAGCTCGGCACCGCCCGGAAACCGCGCCTCCCCCTCGAGCTGAATCGAGCGATCCACGATCTCGACACGCCCCTCCACGAGCCGCGCCACGGCATCCAGGCCGCCCCCCACCGCGCCGGCCAGGTTCGCCGGCGCGCCGCTCGCGACCTCAGTGCGATCCTCGACCGGCCCGACGCCGATCCGGTCGGCGGCGGCGAGCATCGCCTCGCGCGCCCCTCCGTCCGGCAGGTAGCCGTCGACCACCAGCCCGCCCGCCGCCACGGCGAGCCCGATGCGATAGGGCGAAACGATCGGCGCTCCGACCTCCACGCGGACCAGCGTGAGACTCGCCGGCAGCGTCGCCGTCCGCAGCAACTCGAACTCGGCAAGCGCCGCCCCGTCGCGCGCTGCCCCCTCGACGCTGAGCGCGTGCTCGTTGACCTCGACCGAGCCGCGCCCGAGTTGCGCGAGCTGGCTGAGCGCGAACTCGGCTGCGCCCACCCAGTCCATTCGCGGCACGCCCTCGGCGATGCGCAGCCGGTCGACCATCGCCAGCCCCGGCATCGCCGCCGCGGCCGCCGCCAACATCTCGGCGTGCGCCGACTCGTTCGGCATGTAGCCGGTGAGCACGAGCGATGCCCCGTCCCGCTCGCCGCGCCAGAAATACGGTGCGGCGACGGCCGGCGAGACCTCCGCTTTCACCAGCACCAACCCGGCGGGAAGCGGGTTCCCGCGGAGCGCGGCAAGGGCATCGTAGTCGACGAGGCTCGCCGCCCGCCCTTCGATCGTGAGCTCGAAGCCGACCAGCCGCACCCGCCCCTCGGCGAGCCGGGCCGCCTCCCGGATCGCCGCGCGCGCCGCGTCGCCGAATCCGACTGCGCTGCCCGAAGCCAGCGTGAGCCGATCAGTGATCCGCAGCCGTCCGCCCCAGGCCTCCTCCGCCGCCGCGCGGAGAACGCGCCGCATGTCTTCGTCCACGATCGTGCCGGCGAGCGTCGCCTCCCCCCCGCCCATCGTCGCCTCCAGCCAGAACAGATCGACCTTGGGCGGAGCGAGGGCGACGACATCGACCCGGAACCCGCTCGGGGCGGCCGCCGCGATCAACGCCGGGGCGCCCGCGTAGGCGCCGCTGTCCGCGGCAAAGCCCGACACCGACACCGCACCGTCGAGCAGCACGACCGTCCCTTCGGCGAGGAGCGTGAGGGAATCAGCCGCCAATTCCACGGCCGGCAAAAAGCCCTCCGGCGCGCCGCGCGAGGCAACCGTACGGTCCTCGACCCTCGCCTCGGGCACCCGCGACGTCACCCCCTCCAGAATCTGTCGACGAACCGCCTCGCCTGGTGGACGCGCACCCGTGAGCGTGACCACCGACCCGGCCCGTGAGGCGCTCCAGAGAAACGGATCGGCCAGCGGAAGCTGCTCCGTCGCATCCGCGACACGCCGCACCCCCGGGACCAGCCCCGCCGCGGCCAGGACCTTGGCGCGGTCGGCCTCGACCTCGGCGGTTCCGCCGAGCACCACCGTCCGGCCCGACATCTCGACCTCAACCCAGCCGAAGCCCCGCCCGCGAAGCTCGTTTGCGACCCGGACGCCGAGTTCGGACTCCACCCCACCGGCGCTCACCAGCCACGCCGCCGCTGTCAGCCAGAACGTGGCGAAGAGACCGGGTACCAGCCATTCCGGCCATGCGGTCATGCGGATGCCGTCCGTGCCGGCGAGCCCCTCGGTCCAACCCTCTGCCAAGGCGCGCAACGCCGCCCCGATCATTGCCAAAGCCCCCGCATCCGGCAAGCCGCCTCGACGCCGACCTCTGTGCCCCACGCCCGCGTCACGTTCAAAGCCCGCCCTCGATCGCGGCCAGGCCAACCGCACTCCACAATTTTCGGCCGGCGTCCGTCCGAATCGGGCATCTCCCGGCCCAGCAACTCACCTGGCCCCTCAAAGCAAAAACCCCGGCGGTTGGGACCGCCGGGGTTTCTTCATCCAAATCCGTAACTTCGAGGCGACTAGCCGCCGAAGGCGTGGACCACTTCGTACTCGACGAGGATGCCAAACGGGTCGCCAGGCTGCTCGGTCACATTCGTGAAGTCGAACAGCAGGGTGTGCTGAAGGAGATCATCCCAGGGGTTCCAGGCGATCTCGAGCGCCAGGTCGAGCGTCGAGTCATCGAAGTCGAAGACACCCGTGCCGAGGATCTCGAGAATGTCGTCGCCCATCGGACGGTAGCGGAGGCGACCTTCGATCGAGTGGTACGTACGCGCATCCTCTGCCTCGTAGTTCCACTCAAGCGCTGCACGCCAGTAGTCGTTGATCACGTACTCGCCCTGGACGGCGATGAAGTAGTTGGTCGGACCCGGATCCCAGCGGTAGAAGCCGGTGATGCCGAGGTCGAAGGCGGTACCGCCGAGCGACAGGTCCGCGCTGCCCCAGATCATGCTGTACCGACCGGCGCCCTCGTTGTCGGAGTCGACGAGGTTGGGGCCGTTCTCCACCGACACGAGTGTCAGCGACACTTCCGAGCCGTTGCGGATGAAGCCGTCGGACGTCCCGAAGCTCCAGTAGGCGTCGATCTCGCCGCCCATGACGGTGCCGAGAGTACCTTCGGAGTAGACGCCGAGGATGTCGATGTTGTCGACGAAACCAAGGTCCCAGCCCGAGCCGCCGAAGAAGATCAGCGGAACTTCATCGGTACCGACCGAACCGAGGTTCTCGCTGTTCATCGCGTTTTCGACCGAGACACCCAGCGAGAACTTGTCGAACTCGTGGAAGTAGCGAACCGACTGAACCTGGTCGTGGTCGGCCTCGCCCTCCTGGTCGAACGTCTGGCGGCCGAGCCAGCCCCAGGCCGATACGTGCTCGGAGGAGGTGAAGAAGCCGCGCAGCACGCCACCGGTATCGGAGTTCTCGAAGTCGTCGATCTCCTCGATGTCCTTGCTCCAGCCGAAGGACACGATGAAGCCGTCGTTGTCGAAGGGATCGTCAATCCCGGTAACGACTTCGGTCTCAACGAAGTCGCCAGTGCCAACGTCGTCGGCGGTGCCGGGAATGCCGTCCACACCAGGATCCATAACCTCCACGAACACGGTCTCGGTGTCGAAGTCGGTCGGCTCGTGTTCCGAGGGAGTCTCGCCGGTCAGGGTCAGCTTGCTGAGCACGTTGCCCGACTCGACCGGCGTGATCGTCTCGAAGTTGAGTTCAAACTCGTGATTGAAGAAGTAGCCGAAATCAGCGTCGACATCGGCGCCGTCGAAATCGTCGTGGTTATGCCCTTCCGGCTGATACTGGAAGGTCAACGTATACTCACCTGAGATCTTCAGGCAGGTATCCGTGCCGTTGATGATGAAGCCGGCCGGGCAGGCCAGCACGTAGTCGTTCGGATCGAACGCGAGAAGCGGGGCATCGACTGCGAACGCGCTCGAAGAAACAAGCGCAGCCGCGGAGCCGAGGAGAAGCGTCTTCAACTTCATTTCCTGACCTCCAAAGGTGTCCGGGGCAGGCTGGTTCTTCCGAAGCTGAAGGGCGAGGCAGTTCCTGCCCCCCAACTGACCGCGAAAGTCTGTCCCATTCCCCACCGGTGTGAACTGACGCTTCCGAACCCCACCCCCGGGGTCTCGGGAAAGCGCTGCGTCGACGACGACGTGTCTCGATGCGCGATCACGATATCCGGAGTGCTGGAACTCGCAACGGGTCCGGGGCGGGAACGTGGCCAAGACACGGCTTTTCCCCAGCGCTGTTGCAGATTTCACACGAGAAAGCCCGGCTTTCGCCCACTTCAGCACCTGCGGATGATTCAAGTCGGGACACGCAACCGCGGCGGGTTCCCTCACCCGGGTGAGACGCCCGTCGAATCACCGACCCGATTCCCTGCCGCGCGGCGATAAGGCGTGCATGCGCACGGTTATTCGCTTGCTTGCCCCGGAGGGCGTGTCTATCTCGGGGCGCCGACGGAGAGGTGGCCGAGTGGTCGAAGGCGCTCGCCTGCTAAGCGAGTATACGGCCTTAAAGCTGTATCGTGGGTTCGAATCCCATCCTCTCCGCCAGCCTGCGCCTCTCCCGGCGCGGCCCGGCAAACAGGCGCTGGCTTTGGGGCAGCGCCCGACACGCGCTCAGCGCCGCGGACTAGGTCATCCATAGCCGCCGCCTGCGTGCAGGCGCGCGAAGAGGTCGGAGGTGTCGGCAAAGGCGAGCCGCGCCCCCCTCCTCCGCAAGCGTTCCGACAGCGAGGCCGATGGCCGGGAAAGCGTCGGGCGCCTCCTCGTTCCAAGAGGCCTCCTCGTTCCAAGAGATGGAGCGGAACAGGTCTAGAACACGCTCGAGGGGCGTCGCCAGCGGCGTGACAACCCGCAAGAGTTGCGTGCGCACGACGAAGCCAAATGGTTCGAATTGAAGCGCCGGGCGGCTCGCCCCAGGCGCCGCCGTCGTCTCTTCCGTTGGCCATTCGCCACCACCGGGGAGGATCTCGGCGACGAGGGCGACCGGCCGGCGATAACCACCGAGACCGGGCAGAGCTACGACATCGTCATCAGTAAGCCGCCAGCCGCTGCGTCCACGCTCGTTGACTTGCCCCTGCCGTTGGCTCCAAACCTCGCCGACGATGACGATCCGCGGCGCTGGGGGACTTCGATGCGAGCGTTGATGGCGATCTGCACCCTCGCGGCCGGGATTACCGCGGCCGATGCCTGCCCCGACTTCAATCTCGATGCGACCTTCGGCGGCCTCGAACTCGAGGCGGACTTCCTGCCCGACCCGGTTAGCCGCATCGTCGCCGCGGGCGGTTCGGTCGACCTTTCGGCATGTCCCGAGATCGGCCAGAGCGGCTATGTCGCCGCGGCCCCTGACTTCAAATTCACCTACACCGGCACGGCCCCGGGCACGCTCTCGATCGGCGCTGTTTCCCTCACCGGCGCCGACCTCATCCTCATCGTCAACGATCCCAACGAGACCTGGCACACCGACGACGACAACGGCTTCAGCACCAGCCCCGTCGTCAGGATCGAGAACCCCGCCGAGGGCGTCTATGATATCTGGGTCGGAACCTTCAACGACGGCGCTAAGGACGCGGCGATCCTCCTGTTCACCGAATCCGAGTAGCCGCCCAACCTGGTTCCCGCGGCCCCAAGGCGGCGCCATTGTGGCCTCGGGCCGCCCGCCACGGTTTATCCTTCCTCGCGGCGTAGGAGTTTGCCCGGCCGCGCGTGAAGGCGGATAACGGCAGCGGAAGGCGCGAGACGAAATGGCTGAAGGCGACGCCGCACTCGTTCTCAACCGGTTCGGGCTCGGCCCGAAGCCGGGGCTTCTCGAGCGTATCGGCGACGATCCGCTCACTGCCCTCGAGGCCGAACTCGACGCCCCCGAACCCGCCCGCATCAACGCCGCCGGCCTCACCGGCTCCGCCGACGCCTTTCGCGAACTCCGCGCCGAGGCGGCTGCGCGCCGCGCCGCCGCCGCCAACCTCACCTCCGTCCGGGCCGAGCAGCGTTTCTACCGCGCCGAACTTACCGCGCGCATCGACCAGGCGCGGACGGCCGAGACCGGCTTCGTCGAGCGCCTGGTCTGGTTCTGGACCAACCACTTCGCGATCGAGGCCGGCAGCGGCGGACAGGAGCGTGCCCTCGTCGGCAGTTTCGAGCGCGAGGCGATCCGGCCCTTTGCGCTGGCTTCGTTCCGCGAGTTGCTCGGCGCCGCAACCAAGCACCCGGCGATGCTGATCTATCTCGACAACGTATCCTCTTTCGGGCCGCGCTCCCCCGCCGGCGTTCGCAACGGCCGCGGCCTCAACGAGAACCACGCCCGCGAGCTCCTCGAACTCCACACGCTCGGCGTCGACGGCGGCTATAGCCAGGCCGACGTCACCTCGCTGGCGCGCGCCCTCACCGGCTGGTCGATCGGCGGCGAGAACGACGCCGCCTTCGGCTCGTTCATATTCCGCCCCGGCGTCCACGAGCCGGGCAGCCAGACCGTCCTCGGCAAACGCTACGCCCAGCCCGACGCCGCCCAGGGCGAGGCGATCCTCGACGATCTCGCCGCCCATCCCGCCACCGCACAGCACGTCGCCACCAAGCTCGTCCGCCACTTCTTCGCCGACCAGCCCGACCCGGCGGCCGTGACCGCGATCGCCGAGGTTTTCTCCGCCACCGACGGCGATCTCCGCGCGGTCGCCCGCGCCCTCCTTCGCCTTCCCGGCGCGGCCGGCCCTCCCGAAAAACTCCGCAGCCCGCAGGAATTCGTCTGGGCCGCGATCCGGGCCCTGGACGCCCCTGCCGAGCTGCCGCAAGTCGGCGGCTGGTTGCGCGCCCTCGGCCAGGTGCCCTGGGACCCGCCCTCGCCCGAAGGCTTCAAGGACGACGAGGCGACCTGGCTTGCCGCCGACGCGATGACCAGCCGCCTCGACGTCGCCGAGATCCTCGCCGCAGCTTCCGCCCCGGACCTCGACGGCGCCCGCCTCGCCGAATCCATTTTCGGCGGCGCCGTCTCGGCGACCACCATCGAAGCGATCGACGCGGCCGACAACAAGCGCCAGGGCCTCACGCTTCTCCTCATGAGCCCCGAATTCCAGCGGAGATGATGCGATGATCGGCGACGCCTTGAAATCCGCGTCCCTCTGCCCCAGCCGGCGGGTCTTCCTTGCCTCGGCGGGAGCCTTCATCGCCTGGGCCGGCATCCCGCGCCTCGCCTACGCCGCCGGCCGCGACCCCCGCTTCGTCGTCGTCATTCTCCGCGGCGCGATGGACGGCCTCGCCGTGGTCCCTCCGGTCGGCGACCCCGACTACCGCACGCTCCGCGGCGATCTCGCCATCGGCGCCGACGGCCGCGAGCGCACTCTCCCGCTCGACGGCTTCTTCGGCCTCAACGACGCGCTCCCCGGCCTCCACGCCCGCTACCACGCTCGCGAAGCGCTCATCGTCCACGCCGCTGCCACCCCCTACCGCGAGCGCTCGCATTTCGATGGCCAGGATGTCCTCGAAAGCGGCTTCCCCGGCCCCCGCGCCTCGCGCTCCGGATGGCTCAACCGCGCGGTGGCGGCCCTGCCGGTCGCCGAGCCGATCCGCCCCAACGGCCTCGCCGTCAGCCCCACCGTCCCGCTCATCCTCCAGGGCGCCGCCCCGGTGGTGAGCTGGACCCCGCCAACCCTCCGCCCCGCCGGCGCGACCACCGCCGAGCGCGTCGCCGAGCTCTACCGCCTTCTCGACCCGGAACTGGCGCGAATCTTCGCGGCCGGAATGGGCATGGACGCGCTCGCCGTAATGGAAGGCGCCCGTCGCAGCACGCCGAATGGCCTCCTCGCCTCCTTCCAGGAAGTCGCCGCCGGCTCCGCCCGCCTCCTCACTGAACCCGACGGGCCACGCATCGCCGCGCTGAGCTATGACGGCTGGGACACCCATGCCAACGAGGGCGCCGAATCGGGCCGCCTCGCCGGCCTCCTCGGCGCGCTCGACGGCGCCCTCGAAACCCTCGCCGAAGGCCTTCAGCCTGTCTGGCGCGACACGGTGGTCGTGGTGGTGACCGAATTCGGCCGCACCGCCCGCGCCAATGGCAGCGACGGCACCGACCACGGCACCGCGACCGTCGCCCTCCTCCTCGGCGGCGCGGTCGCCGGCGGTCGCGTGATCGCCGACTGGCCGGGCCTCAAGCCCGCCCAGCTCTACGAGGACCGCGACCTCGCCCCGACCACCGACCTCCGCGCAATCCTCAAGGGCGTCCTGCGCGACCATCTCGGCCTCTCCGAGCGGGCGCTCGCCACCGAGATCTTCCCCGACAGCCTCGCCATCCGCCCGGTCGACGGCCTCCTCGTCTGAGTCTTCGCCGTCCTCGCAGACTTGTGTTTGGTGTGCGACTGCGAAAGGATTACGGCTTGGCGCGCCGTGTACGGAAGGCCTGACCGTCAGGCCGTGGCGCTTCCGCTGGTTCCGCATTGCCGCGGAAGCGAGGTTTTCGAAGTGCCCGAGGCCTACCTGAACCGTATCGCGACGGCAGTGCCGCCGTTCGACGTCCACGACGACTTCGTCGCTTTCTATCGCCGCATGTTCGCCGGCGAACGGCATAGCGCCCGGCTCTTCGAGCAGATGGCCGAGCGGGTCGCGATCGATCACCGCTACTCAGTCTTCGACAGCGCGCCCGACGCGTCCAATGCCTCGCTCGATTCCAGCTACTTCTATATCCAGGATGGCGGCTTCCCCGGCACCGCGAAGCGCATGCGGGCCTTCGAGGAACACGCTCCTCCCCTCGCCGCCGCGGCCGTCGACAAGCTCCTCGAGGGCACCGACCGCAGCGAGATCACCCATCTCGTCGTCGCCTGCTGCACCGGCTTTTTCGCCCCCGGCCTCGACTTCGAGATCATCGAGCGCTGCGGCCTGAAATCCTCGGTCGAACGCACCCTGATCGGCTTTATGGGCTGCCACGCGGCCCTCAACGCCCTCAAGGTCGCCCGCCACATCGTGCGCTCCGAGCCCGAGGCCAAGGTCGTGGTGGTGGCCGTCGAGCTCTGCACCCTCCACTTCCAGGAGACCCACACCCTCGAGGAGATCCTCCCCTTCCTCCTCTTCGCCGACGGTTGCGCCGCCGGTCTCGTCACCGCCGATCCGCACGGCGCCGAGTTGGTCGACTTCTACAGCGTGGTCGTCCCCGAGGCGCGCGACCTCATCCAGTGGCACATCCGCGACAGCGGCTTCGACATGGTGCTCTCGCCGCAAGTGCCCGGCGCCGTCCGCCGCGCCATCCGCCCACACGCCTCCGAGATCCTGCGCAACCGCTCGGTCGAGTCGATCGACCATTGGGCTGTCCACCCCGGCGGCCCGGCCGTGCTCGAGGCCGTCGAGCGCGCCTTCAGCCTCCCGGCCACGGCGCTTCAGACCTCCCGCGAGGTGCTGCGCGAGTTCGGCAACATGTCCTCCGCCACCGTCCTCTTCGTGCTCCGCGCTATCCTCGAAAGGGCGAACGGCCGCGGCGAGGGCTGCGCGATGAGTTTCGGCCCCGGCATGACCGCGGAGACGATGCTGTTCCGGGCGGTGGCCTGAGGGCGCGATGAGCCTCGCCGAGCGCCAGGTCGAGCCTGAAATCCTCGACGCGCTCCCGTCCGACGATCCGGCCGCGATTCGCTCGCGCAAAGAGCTCCGGCGCATCAACTGGGTCATGGCCCAGGCGCGGGTGATGGCGCGCGCCCTCGCCGCCCACGCGCCCGCCGCCGGCATCCGCTCGATCGTCGACCTCGGCTCCGGTGACGGCACCTTCATGCTCGCCGTGGCCCGCCTCCTTGCCCGGCGCTGGCCGGCGGTGACCGTGACGCTGCTCGACCGTCAGACGCGCCCCTCGCCCGAAACGATCGCCGCCTTCGCCGGCCTCGGTTGGACCGCTCGCGCCGCGGAGGCCGATGCGATCGCCTACCTCAAAGGCGGCGAGCGGTTCGACGCCGCCACGGCGAATCTCTTCCTCCACCATTTCAACGGCGAGCCTCTCGCCGGGCTCCTCCGCTTCATCGCCGGGTCGACGAATCTCTTCGTCGCGTGCGAGCCGGCACGCTCGCAATTCGCCCTCCTCGGCAGCCGTCTTGTCTGGTTCCTCGGCAGCGGCCCCGTCACGCGCCACGACGCCGTGGCGAGCGTGCGCGCCGGCTTCAGCGGAAAGGAGCTCTCCGCGCGCTGGCCCGCCGACGGCTGGCGCCTCGACGAGTGCCGCGCCGGTCCCTTCGCGCACCGTTTCGTCGCCACCCGCGTCGAGCCGCGGCGATGACCTATGACGCCGTCATCATCGGCGGCGGCCCCGCGGGCGGCACCGCGGCGATCCTGCTCGCCCGCGCCGGCTGGCGCGTCGCCCTCGTCGAAAAGGCCTCCTTCCCCCGTCGCAAGGTGTGCGGCGAGTTCGTCTCGGCGACCTCGCTCGCTCTCGTCGACCGGCTCGGCCTCGGCGCCGCCTTCCGGGGCATCGCCGGACCCGAGGTGAAGGAGGTCGGCCTCTTCGCCGGCCGCTCGACCCTCGCCGCGCCCATGCCGCGCGGCCAGGGCGTCACCGCCGAAGGCGGCCGCGCAATCGGCCGCCACCACCTCGACCTCCTCCTCCTCGAGGCGGCCCAGGCGGCCGGCGCCGCCATCTTCCAGCCCTGGTCGGCGGTCGGCCTCGAGCGCTCCGCGTCGCACAGCACCGTCGCGATCTCCGCGAAGGACCAGCACGCCGAACTTCACGCCCGCACCGTGATCGCCGCGCACGGCTCGTGGGAGAAATCCGCCCTCCTCATGCCCGACCGGCCCGCGCACCGCGGCGCCGACCTCCTCGCCTTCAAGGCCCGCTTCTTCGCGAGCCGCCTCAAGCCTGGCCTCATGCCCCTCCTCGCCTTCCCCGGCGGCTATGGCGGCATGGTCCACACCGACACCGGCGCAACCTCGCTCTCCCTCTGCATCCGCCGCGACGCGCTCGAAGCGGCGCGCCACGCCAATCCCGGCGCGTCCGCCGCCGATTCCGTCCTCGCCCACATCGCTCGCCACACCGCCGGTGTCCGCGAAGCCCTCGACGGCGCTACCCTCGACGGAACCTGGCTGGCCGCCGGCCCGATCCGCCCCGGCATCCGCTCGCGCTATGGCGAAGGCGTCTTCCGCGTCGGCAACCTCGCGGGCGAGGCCCACCCGATCATCGCCGAAGGGATCAGCATGGCGATGCAGTCCTCATGGCTGCTCGCCGAAGCGCTGACCGAAACCGCGTTCGACCCATCCCGGATGGACGCGCTCGGCCGTCGCTACGCCGCGCGCTGGCGGAGCGCCTTCGCGACCCGCATCCGCGCCGCGGCGGTGTTCGCCTCGGTGGCCGGCCGCCGCCATGCGGCGACGGTGGTTGCGCCGATCGCCGCGCGCCTCCCCGGCCTCATCACGCTCGGCGCCGATCTCAGCGGCAAGACCAGGCAGATCGTCCGCTAGAAATGGCAACGGCGCCGCGATCTCCTCGCGGCGCCGTCATTCCCTGAACGAGGTTGGCTACTGGCGCGCGACGCAGAGGGCCACCGTCTGGCCTCCCGTGGTGCAACTCGCCGACTGAAGCGCCGAGTCGATGGTGGCAGTCGTCGCTGCGCCGCCGCCGCTCGGCACGCACAGCGCGCTGACCACGATCTCGCCTTCCGCGCAGCGCGCCGCTCCCGACGTCACCACGGCGCGGACGCCGGAGCTCGCGGCAGCGCCGGCCTCGCCAGCCGGACCGACCGGACCAACTGCCCCCGCCTGGCCGGCGGGACCGGCAGGACCAACGGCGCCGACCTGGCCCGCAGGACCAGCCGGGCCGATCGCGCCGGCCGGACCAGCCGGACCCGCCGGACCAATCGCACCAACCGCCCCCGGAGGACCGGGAGGACCAGGAGGCCCCGCCGGCCCGGCCGGACCAACCGCGCCGACTTCGCCCGCGGGGCCGGCAGGACCGGCCGGACCGCGCTCGCCCGCCGCACCGGCGGCGCCGACGTCGCCTGCAGGACCTGCAGGACCCGCCGGACCGATCGCACCAACTGCGCCCGCGGGGCCCACAGGGCCGGCCGGCCCGCGCTCGCCCGCCGGACCGGCGGCGCCGACCGCGCCAACTTCACCCGCGGGGCCAGCCGGACCAACTGGACCGCGGGGTCCCATCGCCCCGGCCGGGCCGGGCGGCCCCGGCGGGCCGGCCGGACCTTGCTGACCTTGGCAGGCGGCGAGCACCAGGACGGATGCCAGAGCTGCGTATCTCAGAAGCTTCATGGACTGTGCCCTCTGCAGTCAAAATGTTGGGGAATGGGGGAGTGGCCTTCGCCCGAGTCGTACAGGCCCGTCAAGCAAACGGCCAGTCCCCGGAGCCCTGCCCAACCGGCCGAAGGCTGCTATAGGAACTCCGTGCGGCAGACGGGTGACACCGCATTCCCGACCGCCGATGCCAATAGCTAGCCGGTGAGGAGACCACATGGCCGGACCCCTATCCACCCTCTTTGCGGGCATCGTCCTCGCCCAGGCGGGCTCGCCTCCAGCGGGTGAGCCGCCGGCAGGCGCGCCGCCCGCCCCTCCGGCGCAGGCCACTGCCGAACCGACGACCCGCTTCGGCGAGGCTTGTGTCGTCGCGGCTCGGCGCACCCTCTCCCCCAATTTCGAGTTCAAGCTGAAGAGCGTCGAGGACAACACCGCGACCGGCAAGCGCGACCTTTGGCTCGAATACGACGCGGTGCGGCTTGACCAGGGCGCGACCTACGCGGAGATCTATGGCTGCCTCTTCACGGCCGTCGACAATCCCGCCGAGATCGTTCTCGAGGGCGCCGCAACGACTGAGCAGCGGCTCGGCCCGGACGCGGTCGCGGTCCTCAACCAGGTGTTGGTCGACGCAGGCTTCGCGACCCGGCGCCCTTGACGTGGTTGGCTAACGGCTAAGCTCCCGCTGCCGTGACGAAAAAAGCACTTCGCCACCCGATGTTGAGGGTGCGCCGCCTTGTCCCTTGTGCCTCTTTCGGGCTGGGCTAAGCTTCCTCTGGGGGTTGCAGCGGCGTGCTGCAATTGTGTGTGATATCGGGGGCTTTTCAGTTGATAAAACTGGTGTGGCTTTTGTTCATCCTCCCGGCCAACGTGGATGAGCATCTGGTCAAGGTGCCGGGATCCTTTGCGACGCAGGAAGCCTGCGTGCAGTTCGCCCAACTCCTTTTCACCCAGCGCGAATTCAAGTGCACCGAAAGCCAGGTCGCGCAGGGTCCGGTGATGACCGGCTAGCGCGACCGGCGCATCTGGTCTTCCAATGCCGGTGCCGTCCTCCGTCCCCGCTGACGTGGGAACCTCGTTTCGCTTTCCAGCGCTTCCGCGCTAACAATCTGCTCCGCCCTCGGGAGCAAACTCGGGCGCGCAGCATTATCTGGCTAAATCAAGGCCTTAGCGGCCCCCAGAGCTGTCGATTGATTGCCCAAACTTTCAGCACGGAAGGTTAGGAACCATCCCCTTTTGCGGATGTTCACCTCGCGCTGGGCGGGTCAACGCAAAGCTCGAAAGGTCAGATTCGATGAAGCACGTTCTCCTATCGACAGTCGCCATCCTCGCTCTCGGTGCTGGTTCGGCCCTTGCACAGGCGCCCGCTGATCCGGGTGCTGCCCTGGGCATCCCTGGCATGGGCGCCGGCGCGGCTGCGGGAGCCGAGGCTGCCGCTGAGGTCACCCCGGACTTGGTGATCGCCGCGGCCAATGGCATCGACACTGAGATCACCGAGCTCGGGACGCTCGCTCCCGGCGCGACGATTCGTGTCGTGCCCGTGAACGAGCTCGTGAGCGGCGCCGCCGGTGCCGATGTCACCGCTGCGCTCACCGCCAACGAGGCCAAGCGCGATGCGCTTCGTGCCGCCATCCAGGGCAATGCCCAGCTCTCCGCCGAGCTGCAGGCCCAGGGCATCTCGCTCGACACGGTCGTCGCGATCGACGTCGGCGCCACCGGCGAGGTGCTGGTCTTCACCCAGGCTTAGGCCTGAAGGACCGGAAGCGAAGTTGAGAAGGCCCCGGGTTCTCGCCCGGGGGCTTTTCTTTGTCCGTCGATTGGGGCGCTCTCACAAAACTGACACAGTGGCTGCTTCCCAACCGCCAGCCGGATCGGTATAGGGGCCGCGGGAGAGTCTGTCCGTGGTCACAGCGAGCCGTCGCGCTCGCCTCTGGCCCGGACGCCAAAATCAATTTCATTTACGGAGCTGTCTGTGTCCGATCCGATGGTCGCTGTGCTGATGCTGGTGGTCTTGATCATCTGCATCTTCCTCGGATTCCCGATCGCTTTCACCCTGATGGCCCTCGGCGTCGGCTTCGGCTACTACGCCTATTTCGAGCCGTCGCGGATGGACCACATCTTCGACAACCGGATTTTCGACACCCTCGTCATCCGCACCTTCGACGTCATGTCGAACGACGTGCTCACCGCCATCCCGCTCTTCCTGTTCATGGGCTACGTGGTCGAGCGCGCGAACATCGTCGACCGGCTCTTCAAATCGATCTTCATTTCGATGCGCGCCGTACCAGGCTCCTTGGCCGTGGCCGCACTCATCACCTGCACGCTCTTCGCGACCGCGACCGGCATCGTCGGCGCGGTCGTCACGCTCATGGCGCTCCTCGCGCTCCCGCCGATGCTCAAGGCGAAGTACAACATCCCCTACGCCACGGGCGTCATCGCCGCCGGCGGCACGCTTGGCATCCTTATCCCGCCCTCGATCCTCCTCATCCTCTACGCCGCCACCGCCTCGGTCTCCGCCGTGCGCATGTACGCGGCGGCCATGATCCCGGGCTTCATGCTCGCCGGCATGTACCTCCTCTACGTGGTCACCCGCGCCGTCATCAATCCCAAGCTCGCGCCCAAGCCTACCGCCGAGGATCTCGGCGACATGGGCAACGCGACGATCGGCGAGACGGTGTGGATGCTCCTCACCTCGTTCGTCCCGCTCGCACTCCTCATTTTCGCCGTGCTCGGTGCGATCCTCGGCGGCCTCGCCACGCCGTCCGAAGCGGCCGCCGTGGGCGCGATGGGCGGCCTCGTCCTCGCCGCCGCCTATCGAACGCTGACCTGGGAGCGGCTTCGCGAGTCGGTCTACCTCACGGTCCGCACGACCGCGATGGTGGCCTGGCTGTTCATCGGCTCGAACCTTTTCGCTGCGATGTTCGCCTATCTCGGCGGGCAGCAGGTCGTCACCCAATTCGTGACCGGCCTCGAACTCTCGCCGCTCCTATTCTTGCTTGTCACCCAGGTCATCATCTTCATCCTCGGCTGGCCGCTCGAATGGACCGAGATCATCGTCATCTTCATCCCGATCTTCCTGCCGCTCCTGCCACATTTCGGGATCGACCCGATCTTCTTCGGCATCATCGTGGCGCTGAACCTGCAGACCGCGTTCCTGTCGCCGCCGATGGCGATGCCCGCCTTCTACATCAAGGGCGTCGCGCCGCCTTACATCCAGATCACCCAGATCTTCCGGGGGATGCTGCCCTATCTCGCCATCGTCCTTCTCTCGATGATCATCGTCTACATCTTCCCGCAGATCGCCTCCTGGCTGCCTGACACGCTCTACGGACCGGCCAGCTCGTCGCGGATGTAGCCCTCACCGAATGCGGACTGAGACGGCCGGCGCATGCGCCGGCCGTCTTCATTTTCCCGGTTCCGCTTTCGCTCGATCCCGACCTTGGCTATGGAGATCGTCATGATCTCGCAAAAGGCCAAGTACGCGTTCAAGGCGCTGATCGTCCTGGCCAAGAGCCAGGGCCGCACCGTGCAGATTGAGGAGATCGCCCGCGAGGACGCCATTCCGCGGAAATTCCTCGAACAAATCCTTCTTGAGCTCAAGCACGCCGGGCTTATCGCCAGCCGGCGCGGCCCCGCTGGGGGCTACACGCTCATCAAGGAGCCGGGCGACATCTCGATCGGCCAGGTCCTGCGTATCGTCGACGGGCCGATCGCCCCGCTTCCCTGCCTCTCGCGCACCGCTTACCGGCGTTGCCTTGACTGCAGGGATGAATCAAACTGCGGCGTCCGGCGTCTCTTTGCGGAGACCTACTCGGCCACCCTCCTGTTCATGGAG